>JARKOK010000383.1 GCA_029975765.1 Aggregatilineales bacterium | reverse complement strand
TGTACGGTTCCAGCGCGGCGGCTTCTTTCCACAGATCATGCGCCACCTGCCGTTTGTTGGCGGCATAAGCCACCCGCCCGGCCTGCATCAGATCGGCAAATTTGCTGCTCACTGACTGCTGAGTCATAGGCTGTCATTCTCTACAAGGATCATGAGGGCGCACGGCCGTGCGCCCTTACGCTTCTGGTTCTATTGAGCTAGCGCTTCCACGACCACACATAATCATCGTCCCGGCTGCTGGTCAACTGGTACGTCGTCCGGGTGGCCTGTTCGAAGATGAAGATGTCATACGTCCCGGCGCGGTTGCTGGAAAAGGCGATGTACGCGCCGTCCGGGCTGAATACCGGGTTGATGTCGTCCGACAGCTCCCGAATCGGCACCAGCGGCGACCCCGAACCATCGGCCAGACGCACGATGATGTCGTGATTGCCGGGCGTGGTTGCCTGGTAGGCAGCATAGGTCAACTGCGAACCGTCCGGCGACCAGCGCGGTGACGACTCAATGAAGTTACCCAGATCATTGGTGAGCGCCGTCTGCGTGCGCGTCGCCACGTCGAGGATCACAAGGTCCGCGCCGGGGCTGGAACCGCGCGCGTCGTCGCGCACGACGGCGATACGGGTGCAGTCGGGCGAGAAGGCCGGATAGGTGTACACGGCCTCGTCGTTGGTCAGGCGCTCGTACAGGCCGCTGTCGAGGTTCAGCATGTAAACCTGGAAGGACTGGATGTTGGTGTTGCTGAAGTCAATCGAGCGGGTGTCCGTCGGCAGAGCGACAAAGGTGATGAGGTTGGCGGTGGTGCAGTAATACGGCATCTGCGGTTTGAGGACGGGCATCCCCTGCGTCAGCGGGCGGTTGTCACCACCGCTCAGGTTGACCTGCGAAATACCAAAGTCGAAGGTGGCCGCGAAGTAGCGGGTATAAACCACACGCTGCCCATCCGGGCTGATGTCCGGGTGCGCGCCCACCACATCGGTAATGACACGGGGCTGGCCGCCGTCCAGCGGGAACATCAGAATCGGCAGGAAACCTTTTTGCGACACATCGCGCCCGCTCCAGGCCAGCACGCTGCCGCTCAGGTTCGCGGGCGGTGGGGGCAGCGGTGTGGGGCCGCCGGCGGCTTCGGTGGCTTCAGGCGTGAACGTCCACGTCGCTACCTGAACGCGGGGCGTGATAGTCGGCGGCGGCGACGGCGTGATCGAAGCCTCCGCCGTGCTGGTTTCAAACATGGCCGCCGCGATCTGCGTGGCCGTCCCCTGTATGATCTGCTCCGCCGCGCGGGTCTGCTCGGCGATGCGATTCGCATTCGCGCTGGTGATGGCGAAGAAGGCCACCAGAATCAGCACGACCACCAGCAGACCGGCACCGGCGACCAGCGTGGCCTGACGGCGCGTGACGCCGGCCATCACTTCTTCATCGGCGCGGCTGCGCTGCTGCTTCGCTTCAAGCTGTGCCAGCGCCTTCTGTGCCCGTTCGTTCTGGGGGTTGATCTGGACAACGTTCTTCAGGCAGATGCGCTTTTCATCCTCGGACTCAACGACCGAGGCCAGCCAGAACCAGCCGCGTTCGTTCTGTTCATCCAGTTCGACAACCTTTTCGAAGTAGCCGCGCGCTTCCGCTTTTTTACCCTCGCGGGCGGCCTCGATACCCTGTTTCAGCAGTTCCTGTACGTTTTCTTCAGCCACAATCTGCCATCCTTATTTCACCGTAGACCCGCCGCGAGCGGGCGGAACGTAAACGACTGGAGGTTTTGTTCGACATCTGACAGCCGCTCGACGGTTCGCCCCTCCAGGTCAACGCGGTACAGTTGGAAGGTATCCCCCTCGCGGTTGGAGAGGAACACGACATAACGGCCATCGGGGCTGAACAGCGGGCGGCGGTCTTCGCCGGTCTGGCCGTCCAGCGTGAGCAGCAGCGGTCGCTGGCCGTCGGGATCCATCAGGAATATATCGCCGTCGCCGTTGCGGTCGCTGGCGAAGGCCACATGGCTGCCGTCCGGCGACCAGGCCGGGCTGTAGCTGCTGTTGCCGCTGCGTGTCAACTGCGTGACATTCAGCCCTTCCGGCGTGATGCTGAAAATCTGGGTAATGCCGGAACCGGGCAGGCCGCCCTGATCGGAGGCGTAGAGAATGACATCCCCACGTGGCGACCAGGCCGGGTCTTTATCCACGCCGATATTGGTGGTCAAGGGGCGCGGCGCGCTGCCGTCAATGCCCACCAGCCACAGATTTTCATCGCCGCTTTCATTACTGACAAAAACCAGCCGGGTCGAGTCGGGCGACCAACTGGGATTTTCCAGCTTCGTGCCGCCCAGCCGGGTTAGCTGGCGCGCCGTGTCCGGGGCATCCACTGGCGCGAGGAACAGTTCGGGGGCGGTGACTTCGGTATTATCCGCGCCGGTGTATGTGACCGTGCGGACAAACGCCATCGTTTCGCCGTTGGGCGCGTAAGCCACATCGCTGAAACCTGCCGAACTGGGGCCGATGAGGCGCGCCTCGCTGGTGTCACCGCCGCTGCGGTACAGGGACGGCTGCGCGTCGCTGCTGCTCTGGGCAGCATACAGCAGATTGAAGGCGGACATGGGCAGCAGGGTAGCTGTCGGCGGCGGCTGCGGCGTAAAGGTCGGCGTAAAGGTCGGCGGCAGCGTCCAGACCAGCGTTGGCTCGGACACGATCACCCCAAAAAACGGCGTGGCGGTGAAAGTGCGCGGGTCGGGCGGGGGTGTTTCGGTATCCGTAGCGACCAGTTGGTTAAAGACTTCCAGCGTGGCTTCGTTGGGGCGTTCCGGCACGTCGTTCAGCAGGCCGTTCAGAACCACAGCGGCCACGACGGCCAGCACGGCCAGCCCACCCACTACCAGATAAACGGGGTTGGTGCGCCGTCCACCCGCTGAACGCGGCGCGGCAGGACGGCTGCCCGCGCGCGGCGCGGTGGCCCCCAACTGGCGCAGCGCCTCCTGCGCCCGTGTGTTATTCGGGTTGATGCGCACGGCCCGTTCCAGGCAGGCGCGCCGCTCTTGCAGCGACTCGGCTACCGAGGCCAGCCACATCCAGGCGACCTCGTTGTTGGGGTTGCTGGTCACCACCTGACGCAGCAGCTTTTGCGCGTTGGCGCGGTCGCCGCGACGGGCGGCGTCAATCCCCGCTTTTAATCGTTCATCTACAGACCGATTTCCCGCCAACCTGTCCTCCATTCGTGTGCGAAGTCGGATTTAACGCTGCTGGCTTGCCCGCTTAACGTGGCAAAACAAACAGCCACACCACAATCACGATGCCCAGCACGATCATCACACCGGACACGACGCCGAAAATGAGCAGCACCCGGTTCTGCTTGGCCGCTTCGGAATGATTCATCCGGTAAAGCTGCTTGCGGGCCGTTTCATTGTCGGGGTTGACGGTCAGGACGCGGTTCAGCCATTTTTTGCGTTCAGCCTTGCTGGAGGCAATCTTCGCCATCCACATCATCGCGCGTTCGTTGCGTTTGTCCTGACTGAGTATCTGCTGGAAGGTGATACGCGCGGCATCGGTATTCCCTGCTTTCGCGGCGCGAATTGCCATTTGCAGCAGTTCTTCACGGTTAGGCTGCGAACCACCGGTGTCAAACACCATAGGATTTCCCCTCGAACATCAAGAAAGTCTATCGCTTCTATTGTACCAAAATTTAAGGAATGGAATTATGCAGGAATACCTGTCAGCCGCAGATAGGCATAACTCAAGGTGACGACCCAGATCAGCGAATCAATCCGGTCAAGCACGCCGCCGTGTCCGGGAATGAGATTCAGCCCGGCCAGGTGCGAGTCGCCGGCATGGAAAAACCGTTTAATGCGCGACTCAAACAGATCACCCAGCACGGCTACCGGTGGGCTGAGCAGCAGCAGCGGCAGTAGCGCCGCCGACAGCAGACCGGTCGCCCAGGCCCACAGCAGCCCACAGACGAAGCCGCCGATAACGCCGGTGACCGCGCCCTCGACCGTCTTTTTGGGCGAGATACGCGGCGCCAGCGCGTGTTTACCCCACAGCCGCCCGCCAAAGTAGGCGAAGGTATCCGTCCCCCAGGTGAGCAGCAGCACCAGCACCAGCCAGTTAAAGCCGTCCGGCAGCGCGCGCACGCCGAGCAAACAGGCCGAGGGCAGCGCGACGTAGACCAGCCCGGCGGCAGTCACCAGCGCCCGGCTGCCGGGCCGGGGAACACGCCGCAGGCTGTCCACCAGGAAGGCGGCCAGCGCCGCCGCCAGCAGCACCAGCAGCAGCGCCGCGTACTGGCGCGCGCCAAAAATGAACAGGATGCCAACCAGCGCCGGCACACCGACCAGGGCGCTGCCGGGGATTTGCCGGTCGCGCCCCAGTACGTAAAATTCGAGCAGCGCCACCGCCGCCAGCGCCGCCAGCACCACAAACAGCAGCCACCCCCCGATATACACAACCAGCAGCGCCAGCGGCCCGCCGATGAAGGCCGTTATGGCGCGTACCGTCAGGTTCGAAAGGTTTTGTTCCTGTTTGTTGGGGGCAGTATTGGTCATCATCTTGTGGTGGTCAACCGGTCAGTATACCGGGTATTGTAGCGAACAACCCCACTTTGTGCTGTAACGAACCTTTGTGTTTCACGCCCGTGAAAGTCGTTATACTTAAGTTACGTGTGCCCATTTATATTTCGACAATAAATTATTGATTTTAATAAATAGAAATTTCAGAGAAAGTAAGCCATGTTCGAGCTTCACTCATTTTCTAGGAACGTGGGCAGACTCTGGCAGCGTTTAACGACCAGCGCCGCGGGACTGCGCAACCCCTACCAGCAGGAGCAGGCACGTTTGCTGGCCGCCCTGCATCTGGGGCTGGTCGTGCTGACCGTCATATACCTTGCCTTTCAATTCGTTCTGGGGTTTGCCGATATACATCCGGCTGAGATGGCGCTGCTGCTGGGGCTGCTGCTGGCTGGTTATGCCCTCAGCCGCACGCGGTTCTACTTCCTGGCGGCGGCGCTGGATTTTTGTCTGGGCGCGATTTCAGTACTGGGTCTGATGCTCAATCTCCCCATGCTGCTGCCAGAGCGGCTGTTCCATCTGGTCGCGCTGGGTTATCTGAGCAGCATCTTTCTGCCGCCCGCGCCGATGATCGGACTGCTGGCGCTGACCATGCTGCTGCCGGATGTGCTGAGTGCGGTCGAGGCAGCGTCAGCCGGGGCGGCGATCATCAGTTTTGGGCTGCCGACGGTGGTTTTTACGGCGCTGCTTGTCCTGAAGCGCCGCCGCCCCGCGCAAACGCTGCGCCCGGAATGGATGTACTATGAACAGCAGTTCCGCCTGATCGCGGATAATACTCACGATCTGATCGTCCGTATCGAACTGGACGGGCATTTCAGCTACGTCAACGCGGCCTTCGCGCATATTCTGGGTTATGAGGTCGAGCAGGTTATCGGCCAGTCCATCCAGGATTGGCTGCCGATGGTACACCCGGACGATGCTCCCGGCCTGATCGAAGCGACACAGCAGCGCGTGTATCTGACCGAGCCGTATGAAGTGTCGTATCGTTTTCGCCATGCCGACGGCCACTACGTCTGGCTGGAAAGCATCGCCAGTCCGTTAAGGGATGAGATCGGGACGGTGATCGGTGTGATTCTGGTGAGCCGCGACATCACCGAACGTAAGGAAGCTGAACGCCGGCAGCGCGAAACGGAACTGCGGCTGCAAGCCACGATTGACAGCGTATCGCAGTCCATCATGCTGATCGGCAGCGACCACCGGATTCAGGTCTTCAACCGGGTGGCGGTGGAACGCAACCAGTGGGTGGCTGGCCGGGTGATGGAAGTGGGCGATCTGATCTATCCTTACATCTCGGCGCAGTATCACGCCGGATTTGAGCAGGTGTTTCAGGCCGCGCTGGCCGGGCAGTCGTTCACTTTTGAAGTGCCGGTCAAACGTGAAGATGGCAGCGAACGCTGGTACGAAATGCGGTATCTGCCGGTGCGGGATGACGACGGTCAGATCACCGCCGTGTGTTTTACCGGGGAGGATATTCAGCGGCGGAAACAGGCCGAAGGGCAGCGGCTGGAACTGGCGCTGGAACGCGAACGGGTGCGCCTGCTGCGGGGCTTCATCAGCGACCTGTCACACGATCTGCGCACCCCACTGGCGACCATCGCCACCAGCGCGTATCTGGTGCAGAACACGAACGACGAAGCCCGCCGCCAGCATCATCTGGAAACGCTGCAAACGCAGGTCCAACACCTGGGGAATATTCTGAAGGACATCCTCAGCCTGGAACGGCTGGAGGAGGCCAACCAGACCGACATTTTTGAACCGGTGAGTCTGAACGCGCTGGCCGAGTACGTGGTGGAGGTGTGCGCGGCTGCCGCCGATACGAAACGCCAGCAGCTAACGGTGCTGCCCGCCGAACCGGATGTGAGCATTTCAGGCAATATGAACCAACTGCGCGAGGCGCTGACCAATGTCGTAACCAACGCCCTGAGTTATACCCCGGAGGGCGGGCAGATCACGCTGCGTGTTCTGGCCGAAGCGGCGCGGGTGGGCATCGAAGTGCAGGATACGGGCATTGGCATCACCCCGGAAGATATGCCGCATATCTTCGATCATTTTTACCGCGCCGACAAAGCGCGCAGCGCCGACACGGGCGGCGTGGGGCTGGGGCTGACGATTGCCAGACGGATTATCGAGCAGCATCAGGGTGAAATCAGCGTCACCAGCACCGCCGGGCAGGGCAGCACTTTCCGCCTGTGGCTGCCCCGCGTGCTGGCCGGAGCGCCGGAATGAGCCGGCGGCGCATGGGGCTGTAGGCGGCCAGCCCCTTAATCCTGTCAGACGATTACGCGACGGTGAGGACGATACTGCCGGTTTTGAGGCCGGTTTCAGCATAGCGGTGGGCGTCGGCGGCCTGCTCCAGCGGGTAACACCGATCTATGATGGATTTCAGCCAGCCCGCTTCCACCCGTTCCTTGATGAAAACGAGGTCTTCCGGTTGTTCCAGCGACATCGCGCAGATGACCTTCTGGCGGCTCAGCCGGGAAGTCCAGAGCATCTGGAAAAGCTGGCGCATTTTGAAACTGGCTAACAGGTAACAGCCGTCAGGCTTGAGCGAACGCCGGCAGCGCGCGAACGAACTCTTGCCCAGAATGTCAATGATCAGGTCGTAGGTTTCGCCGTTCCGGGTGAAATCTTCCCGCGTGTAATCAATGACCTTATCCGCGCCCAGCGATCTGACCAGTTCCAGCCTGGGCGTACTGCACACGCCGGTCACTTCCGCGCCGGCAGCTTTGGCAAGCTGGACGGCATAGGAGCCAATCCCGCCGGACGCGCCGTTAACCAGGACTTTCTGGCCGCGCTGAAGCCGGACGCGCTTCAGGATACTCAGCGCGGTTAGCGCCCCGTAGGGGACGGCGGCAGCTTCCTCGTAGCTCATATTCGCTGGTTTTGCGGCCACCAGCCCGTCTTCCGGCATACAGACATACTCGGCATAAGCGCCCATCGTCGGCCCGCGATAACCAAAAACCGGGTCGCCCACTTTGAAGCGGGTCACGTCGCTGCCGATGGCCTCAATTTCCCCGGCAAACTCACTGCCCAGGATCGGCTTTCGCGGTTTGCGAATACCAAAGGCCAGCCGCGCCGGCAGCCAGAAGAAGAACGGCATGGTGAAACTGCGCGGCGATATCGTATTGAACTGGCGCGCCAGGACATCCCCGTAACCGACGGGGGTCGCCCGGACTCGTATCAGAACTTCATTCGCTTTGGGTGACGGTTGTTCGACTTCCTGAATGTGAAGCACGTCCGGCGAGCCGTATTCGGTGTGTACTACTGCTTTCATGGGTTTCCTCCTGCATGGGCATTCTGATGTCAGGCCCCAAATTAATGGCCGCTGGTATGAAGGCGTATTTTTGACCGAAAAGGCGGGCTGCCGCGCGGTACGGATGTTTCTTGTTTCTGTCCGTTTAACTTTACCCGAAGTAACTCGCTGTTTACATAATGTAAAACAAATCAGTCTTTATGTCAAGTATCTTTTACATGAAATGGGGAAAATCATTTCTGGTATTGTCTTTCCCCTTCTCTGGGTCACTGTGGTTATATAATGTGAGGCAGATCAACACCAGGCGTTGTTTACCGGAGGCCGCGCATGACCCCCGACGATATGATCTTCACCATGACCTGTCTGCCCATGCTGGCGTTTATCGCGCTGGTGGTGGCCGCCGGTTACTATCAAACGCGGCGCAGCCGGAAGATCGCGGAACGGCTGGCGGCAGTCGTCGCGCAGGGGGAAGCGCCGCTTCTGACGCTCAATACCACCGCGCTGGCCGGCGAGGTAACCCTGCTGGGCGGCAAACGAACGCGGCTGCGGCAGGCGATTCTGGTGCTGACGCCGGAACGCTGCCGTCTGTTCGAGCGCACCCCGGAACTGTGCGAAACCTTCACCTTTACGCCCGACCAACTGCGCTGGTTTGGCCGCCCGCGTAAGTACAGCGCGGGTTATAACGACATCTGGCTGCATGTCGAGCGGGACGACGGCTGGCATTTGCTTAAGCTGCGGCTGTACCAGAGCGACATGCGGAATCTGGTGCGGGCGCTGAAGCAGGTCGCGCCGCCAGAACTGGTCGAAGCTTACCGGCGGCGGCGGCCTTACGTGCATCGCGGGCCAATCGAGGCGCAGCCCGCCGCGCAGGATATTCACGGCGCGTGGTCGCTGGCGGTGCCGGTGCGGCTGTATCTGATGCCGCGCTGTCTGGTGATCCTCGACGGACAGACCGTGTTACGCACGATTCCGCTGGAAGCGGTGCAGCAGGTGGGTGCGCTGCGGCGGCTGGATGCGCCGGGCGCGCGCGGGCTGGTGCGCTTCCGGGCTGAGGAAGAAACGCTGGCGTTCGCGGTGGATGACCACGAAGCGGTGGCGGCGGCGCTGGCCGAAGCGGCCAAACGCACGCTGGAAGCGCCGCTCGAACGCAAGCAGAAATCCAGACTCACCGACGATGACCCCGAATGGGAAGACTGGCAGACCGAACCGGAAATGCCGCCCAAACGCCTGTCGCTCTAACACAACTTCAACGCACACTGTTTATACTGCGAAAAGGAACTCAACCGTAGGGGTATGGCACGCCGTACCCTGCCGGAGATTGTGTGGAACTGGAGTGGGGCGTGGATAAGGTAAAAGCATTTCTCTCGCTGCTGAAAGCAGCTTTTGATGATTTCAACGAAGACAAAGCGCCCCGGCTGGCGGCGGCGCTGTCGTATTACACCATCTTCTCGTTAGCGCCGCTGCTGATCGTGGTGATCGCGGTAGCCGGGCTGGCCTTCGGGCAGGAAGCGGTGCAGGGGCGGCTGGACGAGCAGATACAGGGACTCGTCGGCGAGCAGGGCGGCGATATGATTCAGGAGATGGTGCAGAACGCGCGCCGCCCGAACGAAAGTCTGATCGCGACTATCGTCGGTGTGGTGACGCTGCTGTTGGGCGCCGGCGGCGTGTTCGGGCAGTTGAAGGACGCGCTGAATACCGTGTGGGAAGTTGAGCCAAAAAAGCAGGGGATTCTGGCGACGATCAGATCGCAGTTTATTTCGTTTACGATGGTGCTGGGGGTGGGTTTTCTGCTGCTGGTATCGCTGGTGGTCAGCGCCGTGATTTCCGCCATCAGCACCCTGATTAACGGCATGTTTGGGAATACCGAGTTCCTGCTGCAACTGCTGAACTTCGTCATTTCGTTTGGTTTCATCACGCTGCTGTTTGCCCTGATCTACAAAATTCTGCCGGATACCGATATCAAGTGGCAGGATGTATGGGTCGGCGCGGCGTTCACGTCGCTGTTGTTTACCATCGGCAAAACCCTGATTGGCCTGTATCTGGGCAACAGCGGCATATCATCAACTTACGGCGCGGCGGGGTCGCTGGTGGTGGTGCTGCTGTGGATTTATTACTCGGCGCAGATTTTGCTGTTTGGCGCGGAGTTTACGCAGGTGTATGCCAAACGTTACGGCTCGTGGGTGCCGAAGGAAGCTGAGAAGCAAAAAGCGGCGGCTCAGACGCCATCAGCCGCCGCAGGTGAACTGCGCCCCGCGCCGGATCTCGCCGTCAGCGCCGTAACGCCCCTGCCGCTGATGGCGATTGAACCCGCGCCAGCCGAAGTTGAACCGCACACGGCGGCAGCGGCGCGCGTGCGCGGCCAGCAGCGCCTGTACGCCGCCGCCAGCCTGATGGCGACCCTCGCCAGTTTCCTGGTCGGGCTGGTATTTGGCGCGCGGCGCGGCGGTACGACGTAGAACCAATCCATCAACTGGCAGGATCGCGGCTGGGGGGCTGACGCACGAAACAAGATTTTAACATCAGGAAGGTTATCCCCTCTCCATTGCATGGAGAGGGGACTTTACGAAAGTTTTTTGCCCCCCTACGAAGTGGAGAGGGGGTTGGGGGTGAGGAAGGGCGAATAACATTGTCATGCGTCGTCCCTGTCGGGGCTGGGGGGGCATTTTGAATACCCGGCGCGTGCGCTAGAATGAGCGGCTCACAACGATTACTGGAGGAATGTCGTATGATGGAAGCCGCGCGCACCCGCACGATCACCTGGGACGACCCGACACCCGGCACGCAGGCCGCCCCTGCCCTGAGCGGGCTGGAGTATATGCAGGCGCTCATTGCCGGTACGCTGCCGCACCCGCCGATTTCCGTGTTGATGAATTTTCGTCTGGTCGAAGCGGCGTTTGGCCGGTCGGTATTTGTGGGCGAGCCAGCCGAGTATCACTACAACCCGATTGGCATGGTGCATGGCGGGCTGGTCGCTACGCTGCTGGATTCGGCGCTGGGGTGTGCGGTACATACCACGCTGCCGGCGGGTGTGGGTTATACAACGCTGGAACTGCACGTAAACTTTGTGCGCCCGGTGACCAAGGATACGGGCGAACTTCGCTGCGAGGGGGTGGTACTGCACGCTGGCCGGCGGCTGGCGACGGCGGAAGCGAAGGTTTTTGACGGGGCGGGCAAACTGTACGGTCATGGCACGACGACCTGCATGGTCTTCCCGGCGGATACAAACGGCTAACGTTTATCTGATGCACCGGCCCTATGATAGACAGACCGTAAGGTATCGTGGAAGGAGAAGCCAAGATGATGAGCCAGCACCGCAGCGCCGAGATGCAGGCGTGTATTCAGAACTGCGAGGACTGCCACCGAATCTGTCTGGAAACCGCGCAGCACTGCCTGCAAATGGGTGGCAAACATGCCGAACCGGGCCACATTCGCCTGCTGCTGGACTGCGCGCAGATTTGCCACACCAGCGCCGATTTCATGATTCGCGGCTCGGAATTTCACGGCCTGACCTGCGGCGTATGCGCCGAAGTATGCGCCCGCTGCGCCGACGACTGCGACCGGATTGACCCCGGCGACCCGATGATGAAGCAATGTGCTGATATGTGCCGCCGCTGCGCCGAGTCCTGCCGCCAGATGGCAAGCCTGATGGGGCAGGGACAGACCAGCGGCCAGTGGAAGATGGGCAGCGGCTAGAGGTAGTTTCCAGCCAAGAGCGCATGTTGAACGGGTCGAATTTTCCGGTAAAGCAGGGATTTGGATCGAAGTACGTTCGCAGGGACATCATACACTGTGTCTCTGCGGCTTGCTTCTGACCTCTTGACTCCCTCACCAACCTTTCCTATACTGTCCCATATGCATACGAAACGACTTTTCCACTACTCTCTGGGCATGATGTCCATGCGTTACCCGCGTCGGGATAGACGTTGGGCGCTGTGCCATGCCTGATCTGTGAAGCCAGAGCAGCCAGCAAGCCGTCTGTCCCGAACGTGGGCAGGCGGTTTTTTATTGAGTACTGAGTACTGAGTTCAAAGTACTGAGTTTTGTCTTTTTCTCAGCACTCAGCACTCAGTACTCAGGACTTGGGAATTAAGGTAAAGTAGACCGACAACCGACGCGCTGATAAGGAGCGATCACGATTATGCCGAAACACATTCACGTATCCGTCGCCTGGCCGTATGCCAACGGCGATTTACACGTCGGCCATCTGGCGGGCGCGTACCTGCCGGCGGACATTTTCGCGCGCTATCACCGGCTGAAGGGCAACCGCGTGCTGATGGTGTCGGGGTCGGACAGTCACGGCACGCCGATTTCGGTCGAGGCCGATAAACGCGGCATCCCGGCGCGGCAGGTGTTCGAACATTATCACCGGCGCTTCTTGCAGACGCAGCAGAAAATCGGCATCAGCTACGATCTGTTCACGCATACCGACACGGAAAATCACCATCAGGTGTCGCAGGACTTTTTCCTGAAGCTGCTGGAACAAGGCCACCTGTACAAGGAACAGCAAAAGCTGATGTACAGCGAACTGGAAAAACGCTTCCTGCCGGATCGTTACGTCGAAGGCGAGTGTTACCTCTGCCACTACCAGGGCGCGCGCGGTGACCAGTGCGACAACTGCGGCAATCTGCTGGACGCGACGCTGCTGATTAACCCGCACAACAAGGGCAACCCGTCCGATAAACTGACGATCCGGGAAAGCGAGCACTACTTCCTCGACCTGTCGCGCTTCGAGCCGGAACTGCTGGCATACATCGGCCAGCACGAACATCACTGGCGGCCAAACGTGGTGCGCTTCAGCCGCAACTTTATCGCTGATGGGCTGCAAGGCCGCCCGATCACGCGTGATATTGACTGGGGCATCAACGTGCCGCTGGAAGGCTGGGACGACAAAAAGCTGTATGTGTGGTTCGAGGCGGTCATCGGCTACTTCTCCGCCAGCGTCGAATGGGCGAAGAACACCGGCCAGCCGGACGCGTGGAAAGACTGGTGGTATAACCCCGAAGCCGAGATTTATAACTTCATCGGTAAGGATAACATCCCGTTTCACAGCATCATCTGGCCGGCGGAACTGCTGGGCGTGAATGGGATTTATAACGACGATTCTGTAGGGACGAGGTATGCCTCGTCCCTACAATTGCCGTATGATGTGCCGGCCAATGAGTTCATGAACATCGAGGGGGACAAGTTTTCCAAGAGCCGCAACTGGGCGATCTGGCTGCCGGACATCCTCGACCGCTACCAGCCGGACGCGGTGCGGTATTACGTCGCGGCCACGTTCCCCGAAACATCCGACTCCGATTTTTCGTGGGAGGGTTTCCTCAACCGTGTGAACGGCGAACTGCTGGCGGCGTGGGGCAATCTGGCAAACCGGATGCTGAGTTTTGCCTACAAACGTTTTGACGGTAAAGTGCCGGTCTATGACATGCTGACGGCAGACGATGAGGCGATTATCGCGCAGAGCGAGGCCGCGTTTGAGCGCATTGGCGGGCTGATCGAAGCGGTCAGGCTGCGTGACGCGCTGCAAGCCGCGATGGCGCTGGCGCGGGACGCGAACGGTTTCCTCGACAAACGCGCCCCCTGGAAGACGATCAAGGAAGACCCGGCGGACGCGGCGCGTTCGGTGTACGCCGTACTACGCGTGATTGATAATCTGAAGGTGCTGCTCGCGCCGTTTATCCCGTTCACGTCGCAAAAGCTGCATGAATATCTGGGCTACGATGGGCAGTTGTTTGGTGAGCTGAAGATCGTGGACTACGCCGAGTCCACGCGCAATCACGAAGGGCTGGTCTACGACGGCAGCGCGGCGATTGGCAAATGGGAGAAAAGCGCGCTGAAGCCGGGGCAGGTCCTGCGCGAACCCACGCCGCTGATTGTCAAGCTCGAACCGGAAATCGTGGAGCGCGAACGGGCGTTTCTCGGCGCGCCGAGGGAAGAACACACGATTGAGGCGTAGGGGAAAGCAGAGAAAGGCGTAACACGGAGGCACAGAGGGAAATGAGAAAAGCGTAACGCAAGGGCGCGAAGGGGCAGGGACGCAAAGGGGATCGGCGGCTTAACAGGAGATATGCCGCCGATTTTATTGTGGTCAATCCTCGCGCAGCCATTCGGCGGAGAGCAAGGTTTTGCTGTGTGGCGCGTAGTACAGGCAGTACGGGTCGCCATTTTTGAAGGCGAGGAAAATATTATTTTCCACCGTCCAGCTTTGGTCTCCGAGAGTAATCTTAAAGTTGGAGCCTTTGCTGCCGCCCGTTACACTCAGTTTTATACGCCCTTGTATCGCCTCAACTTGTTTGCCATTAAGGTCTGCTCCGACAGCACCCTTTTTCCACCAGGCATAAACAGCGCCCGCAAGCACTAAAATTACGAATACGACAAGAATAGAGCCATCGCCAGCCGGAGAATTGTGGTCTATAAGATATATCATCAATGGTAGAAGAACTCCTCCAACGAGTCCGGCGATCACTGTGCTAATTGTTAATGCGTTATAGTCTTCGGCAAATTTCTGCTGCTGTTTCTCGCTCAGTAGGCCATTGCGATTCGAATCTAAGTCGTCCTGTGTGAATTTGAGAACAGACATCAGATCGTTTTCGAGCGAGAGAGTTTTGGATTTGGCTTTTGACTTTTCTTTTTCCATCGTTCAATCCTCGCGCAGCCATTCGGCGGAGAGAAGGGTTTTGCTGTGTGGCGCGTAGTACAGGCAGTACGGGTCGCCGTTTTTGAAGGCGAGGCCAGCTTTATTGTTGACGGTGAATGCTCGATCATGGATATGCACCTTCATCTTGTCCTGGCCGAATGTCTCCAGCGCAATAAGCCCCTGTACGGATTCGACGGTTTTTTCCTGCAAATCGGCCGTAATCGCCCGCAAGTCTGACCGAGTATACAGTAAAACCAGAATTCCGATGCACCCCAAAATAAAGCCGATAAATATCAGCATGTCGGCGGGCGGCGGATAATCACCGCTGCTGAAGACGATGAACACGCCGGGTAAATTGATTAAAAATACGAATGCAACCACCCCTGCTATTGCGAGCAGCCAATAGATTCGTTTGCCGTATAGACGCGCTCTCTGTTCCTCGCTGAGTTGGCCGTCCCGGTTGGCATCTAAATCGGCTTCCGTAAAGTTGAGAGCAGCCATCAGATTGGTTTCGAGCGAGCGGGATTTGGATTTGACTTTCGGCTTCTGTTTTTCCATCGGTGGTGCACCCCCTATGGAAAATTATAGTCGAAAGCGCGGAAGGGGATGATAAAGAGGGAGTCGCCACCGGCTCAGGTACAGGATGAGCCGATCTCTAAAGGGCTTGCTTTATAAACGTGCGGGCTGCCTCTTGAAAAATGCTGAGAATGGGGTATACTCATTCTCACACGGGCAATTAGCTCAATTGGCAGAGCACTCCTTTGACGTGGGAGGGGTTATAGGTTCGAGTCCTATATTGCCCACAATCTAGGACACCACTCGAACATCCGGCATCTACGCCGGATGTTTGATTCTCAGCGGGGTACTCCGAGGTATTTCCGCTTCGCCCCCTCACCTTTTCAGAAACCTCTTGCAGGTAAGCGAAGGGCGGAAGCAAATCCACACGTATAACATTTCCCTCAGGGTTCAAGACAACCCTCTCAACAACGTTCCGCAGTAACTCTTTTTGGTCAGGACGCGGTAACGTTTCATACAGTATACCCAATTTTGCAATTATGTTCAGGGCGTCATCAAGGTCGTTGATGTACGTCTCGCAGCGCTGATCTAAAAGTGCCAAACTTCCCCGCAGGCGCTGGCGTTTGTCCTGCCACTCGGCCCACAAATCGCGCCAATTTTCCTCTGTCACCATGCTCGATGCGTACAACCTCAGCACCCGCGCTTCTTCCTCATCAATCTGTTTCAGCGAACGCTCGATTTCAGTGCGTTCATCAGGGCGCAGCCGTCCCAGCTTATCGGCCACTTCCTCGATGTAGTATTCACGGATTCGCGGCACAAGCTGGTCATCAACCTGGACGCGCTGAAGATGACAGGCGAGCTGTTCCTCGACCTCGCCGCAAAGAAAGTGAATCGGATACCGTTCCAGGCGGTAATGCGCGGTTCCACCTCCTGATCGCTTCGTGTTTGAGGTGGAACACTGCAATCGGTACAGCTTATCTCCAGGGAGAAGGGGGTCTTTTTGAGAGCCAGACAGATACAATAACCCCCTTAACAGGTAATCATGTTTCCGCTTGGTCGATTTAATCCGCGCCCGCTTTGCCAAAATCTCTAACCCGCGCTCAAATTCCTCCGTCGTAACGATAGGCTCCCAATTTCCCCGTAGTGTTTTCGGCGGGATACCCGCTTCCTCACTGACGATCCACCCTGCGTAGGTCCAGTTATGAAAATTGTCCGCCATTGTGTTGTAATTGGCTTTGCGCTTCCCATTGGCTTTCACTTCGACAAAGGGGCGACCACTGCGATAGCGGTAGCCTCTGGCGTGCAATTCTTCCGCGATTTCTGCCAGCGTCAACCGATCTTCCAGCAGCAAATCCCAGGCTAAACGCCAGAGTGGAGCGCGCTCAGGGTCTTGTTCAAGATGGTGTCCTTTCTTCATGTAAGTTTTGCGTCCTGGCTGTTCGTCCTCAACACTCCGGTAGCCATCAGGATGAAGTCCAAGATAGCCACCATTTTTACGTTTGGCTTCACCAGCACCCTTGATGCGAAGTCCCGAAAGAATCGACTCGCGTCGAGCCAACGTGAACGACAGCGCCACAATCACCCGGTCATCCGGGTCCATCGGATCGAGATCAGGATGATTGGCGAAGCGCACCGCGACACCAAATTCGTCCATTTCATCAATCGCTCGCAGCGCTTCGGTATCGTTGCGCCCGAAACGATCTGCTCGCTCCACCACCACATGCGAAAACTTGCCCAACCGCGCATCTTCCAGCATTCGCTGATAGTCCGTCCGCAGCGGTGTTCTGCCGGTCAAGACATCCTTATATTCCTCAATAACGGGCATATCTGAGCGTTCGAGAACCGCCCGCTCAATGATAAAACGCTGCCGTGCCTGGGATGCTTCAGGATTCTGGGCTTCTTCGTCGCTGGTTCGCAGATAGATCGCCCAACCGCGCTGTGCGGGAGCCGCTTTGTTTTTACGTCGTGCCATACGCTACCATTCGTTATGGGATCAGCCTAGAAATCACGATACAACAGCTTTGGATTCCTGTGTTTTTTCGCGCTCTAGCTGCACGGTTTCTAGAGTGCCGGTATGTTCATGCGTGGATTTCTTGAGCAGTTCGGCAACCGTCATCAGCCGCCTGTACATCTCGCGTGCTGCGATATGATTTGAATCCTCATCATTGTGAGTTGTTGTTTGCACATTGGTCATTGCTCCAGTACCTCGCGCTCTTGCAATGCCCGTTCAATCCACGTATAGACATCCCCACCTTGTAAGTGATACTCGGTAATGTCCTTGCCATAGGGAAGTTGGATACTGCGAAAACGCGGCGAGAGGGATAACAGACGCTTCGCCCCTTTTTCGCCCGCTGCATCGCGGTCATAAGCGACCAGAATGGTGTGACAGTGGGTGAGTTCCGCGTACCAGCGCGTGTTCAACATTGTAGTGGCACTGCTCAGGGCGACTGCTGCCGCCAGACTGCCTGCTTCTTGACTCGCCAGCAGGGTATCGAATTCTCCCTCACAGAAGAGCGCGATCTCGTGTTCTGCCAGATGGTTAGCGCCGTACAGTCCGTTAGCATTGCCGCCTTTCACCTGCTGATATTTCGGTGTGCCATAGGCGCGGCGGACTTTCACTGCCCAGAGCGCGTCAGCCGCAAACCAGGGGATGGTAATGCCACAGGGAACATCCATGCCTTCGAGCGTGCGCCATTCGCGGAAATCGCCCGGCACATAGCCCAACCGCGCTGCCCGAATCGTGCGGGTGGTCAACCCTCTGCCGGTGAGGTAATTCAGGGCAGGTTCACCGGCTTCTGACCAGAGCGTTTCTTCCGCCTGGCTGACAATCCGTTCCGCCGCGTGCTGCCAATCCCATTCCGGGGGTTCGGCTGGGGATTTCAGGCACTTGCGCTCCGCAGGGCTGAAATTCTCAACCGGTTCGCCTAACACCCGCAGCGCCTCTATAAAGCTCAAACGGCGGTAGTTCATGAGCCAGTCCAGCGCATCGCCGCTGGTATCACATGCGCCAAAACAGCGGTAGCCGTTGGCCCAGACTGCCAGGCTGAAGCCCTTGTGTTCGTTATGGAAAGGGCATTTCCATAAATAAGCGCGTCCACCGCGCAGCGGGGCAGGTCCCAAATCCTGCTCGACCAGGAGGCGCAGGTCGCATCGTTCTTTCAAGTGTTGTGTATCGGTCACGTCTTCTTCCTCTGGCTCTCTAATTGACACGCGCTGTGACAATTGACAATTGACAATTACTGGCGATTGTCACGACCCACGACAATTCCCGAATCGGTCAGCCGGTATGCCTCGGACTTCACGCCCGGTTTCGGCGGGAGTTCGACCCGCTCAATGCAGCCGTCTTCTTCCAGCGCCCGCAGCGCCTCAATCACCGGCTTACGTGGCGAACGGAGCGCTCGATAGATGTCCCGCACCGTTGCCACGCCACCGCAGGCACGCAAAAAGCTGAGAATACGATTTTCGAGTCGTCCCTCTTCGTTCTCGCCTAAATCCGCCAGCAGGCGGTGCGCGGAAGCCCGCCAGTCCTCGACGATCTGCTGGGCGCGATACCAGTGCGCGGCTGTCACCTTCGGATGCGGTAGCCCGCCATCGTCGTCCGCCCAGTCCATTGCTGCCAGCAGCGTCGCCACCTTAATCGCCTGCACGTGCAAGCGCCCGTAAACGGCGCGGAGGCGATCATCTAGCGACGAACTTGGCGCAGTCATCGCCCGCAGCGCCTGTTCGTAGGCATGGCAGGCGGTCCAGATGTCTGCCGAGAGCGACCAGGCTTCGCTGGTCTTCTTCTCACCGAGCGCATCCGGCAGCGGCGGCTCTGGCAGGCGTTCATGCAAGCTCCGCAAACGGCTCGCCAGTTCGGTGGGGGTCTGGCTGTCTTTGGGAGCAGCCCGTTCCTTATAATCCGGTTCTGGGGTGAGCAGACCAAATCGGGCAAGATTGCCATTGAACCAGTCAGATGAGGACAGTGCCGTTGCCAATTCCGCCGGGGTCGCCGCGCCGAGAATGGACAGCGCCGCATCGCGGATGACGACCAGCCCTTTGTTGTTGGTATTGCTGTCCAGATAGGGCGGGCAGTCGTAGAGGGTCATGATGAGTTCTTTCAGACCCGCCATGTAGTCCCTGCCCATCGACTTGAACAGCCCGGAAAGCTCGTCGCGCAGCAAACCACGCTGCGCGGCATAGCGGTTGCCCTTCTCCAACCGCGCTCGATCCTGCTGCGGAATATCCGCGAAATTGGGCGGAAGAATGCCACCCAGCATCGACATGAAGTTTTCCGGTGAGCCAGGTTGCGGCATGAGCATGTGCGGGATTGCTAACCGAGCGACCTCCGAGGCGAGGCTCAAGCCTGCCGATTTGCGGTAGTAGGTTGAGACGGCGACCACCATCAGATACAGGTTAGGAAAGACCTGCTGCCGCCAGGGCGTGTGAATGTAGAGCCTGCGTCCGACGGCGATGGCAGCCAGATACAGACCCGCGCCGAGATGAAAAGCCAGCGGCGTTTCATTGGCAGCGCTGCCTGCCCAGCGGATGTAGTCATTCAGCCACTGCCCGACCCCTGCCGCCTGTTGCATCTGAGCATCCGTCAGTTTTGCCGATGCAGGCAGTTCCGGCACGATGTTGAGATCGGCGGCACGCTGCGGCAGCGGTGGCGGCGGCGCATTGGGGTCTACCGCCAGCACCGCCCGTAAGAGTTCCTGTCCCAGCACTTTCCGCAGAAAGCGCAGGTCATCCGGCACATTCGGGTCGAGGTGCGCCAGCAGCAGTCCGACAGCGGGGCTAAGTTGCAGGCTGTCCCAGGACATGCCCACCAGCGCCCGCGCCAGTCCGTAGGCATCCTGTGGAGAGAGATTGAAGGTGGCGGTCATAACGTTTCACGCTCCGGCGCTGCAAAGGGCTGGCCGCGCCGCTGCTCTTCCGCCTCCAGCGCCTGCACCACCAGGATAAAAATGAGGTTGGCAAGCGGACGATGCTGCTCTTTGGCCCACTGCTCCAGTTTGCGCCGCGTCGTCGCTGTCAGACGGAACGCGACCCGTTCCGAAAAAGGTTCCTGATTCATCACGCTGGTGTCCTTTCGTCATCCTGATGCTTTCAGGATAGGCGAAAAAGTAGAACTTGTGTGCGGAAAAAGTGGACAATCGGCGTGTAAAAACTGCCACTTGGCTGGACAAAAATGGACAGCCTGATGGGAAAAACGGACAGGGGCTGTGTACAAACGAAATCTATACCCAGTTCGTAAGCAGTTATAACCGGCTATGACCTTGCACTGTTTGAAATTTGTAATATCATGAAGAGTTGGAGCATAGAACATCCGTTTTATTTTTCGGTTCAGGGCGACCAACGGAGAGGTCGCATCAGTCTTGAGGAGGTCAAGAAAAAAGCATGAGACCGATCCGGGTGGTGGTGATTGACCGTAATGATATTACTCGTAAAGGCGTGGAGAGCATCATCGGCGACATCGGCGAGCCTTTTCAAGCCGCCGCCGCTTTTGCTCGCCTGCGCGATGCGGATCGCTATTTGAAGGAGCAGGCGGTCGAGGTCATTGTCGTGGATGATCAGACGATTCATCCGGGCGAAGTGACGGGCTTAGTGACCGGCTGCTATCAGAGCAAGCCAGAGACCGGGCTGATTATCCTCAGTCAGCGGCGCAATCGGGAGTACATCCAGAGTGTGATGCGGCGCGGCAATTCCAGCTTCATTCTGAAAAACGGGGATGCGCCAGAGCAGCTGCTCAAGGCGCTCCAGCTGATGACCAACAAATACCCCTTCATTTCGCCAGAGGCACTCAAAATCATCAACAGCAGTTCGGCGCTGACGCTGGATACCCAGGACTGGGATGTGCTGCGGCTGACCGAGCAGGGACTGCGGGCGAAAGCGATTGGGGCCGAACTGGGCATCTCGCGGCGAACGGTGTACCGGGTGCGGGATAAGTTGAAAGAAATCCTGGGTGTCAACAACAATGAGAACCTCGTGGATGCCGCCCGCCGGCAGGGACTGCTGGAACGTAAAGATTGATTGGCGGCTGCTGAACCCCTGACGGTAAATTTCCCCCATGACTGAGCAAAATTCCGGCGCGGTTGTCCCATTTTCTCGCGCCGATTGTCTTTTTTTCTCGCCCACAGAGATGTTGTTTTATGTTAGGCTGAAATCACACTGAATGGGACGAGGACCATCGCATGAAGCGACGCATCCTGATCGCCGATGAAGCCGACCTGATGCTGGTCGGCATCCAGACGATCCTGAAAGATAATCCCGCCTGCGAGGTGGTGGCAACCGCCCGCAGCGCCAGCGAACTGCTGGAAACCTGCAAACAGATGCGCCCGGAGGTCATTCTGCTGAATGAGCAGCTGGATGCGCTGGTCGATGTGCTGGCGCTGGTTGAACGGCTGAAGCAGGTGACACCCCACGCGCGGCTGATGATTCTGGGCGGGCTGGCGGAAGGGCTTCTGATCCGGGATTTGTTTGCCTGCGGGGTGCTGGCGTACCTGTTCGAAGGGGATGATCTGAAAGATCATCTGCTGCCCGCCGTGAGCGCCGTCGCGCAAAATCGTCCGTATCTCTCCCCAACCGCCAACAGCGCCTATCTGGTGGCGATGCAGTCACCATTGCGCGACTGGCAGCTGGACACCGAAGCCCGCGCCATGCTGCGGCTGCTGATGCAGGGACTACCGATCGCCGACATTGCCCGTCAGCTCGACATCCCCATGCGCCGCGCCTACTTCCTGCGCTACAAGCTGAAGCAGCGTTTCGGCGCGACCACCAACGAACACCTCATCAGCCGGGCAGTGGCTGAGGGGTTTGCCCCGACGGAAGCCTGATGTAATTTTTCCGCGCGATTTGCCAAAATTGACGGGCTAAAAGTGTAATCCTACAGCGGTTGAACACGCCGCATTTGTTACGCTGAGTCTCAGTGAGAGACGGATGTGGACGAATGCGTCGTTTTTTGTTG
>JARKOK010000361.1 GCA_029975765.1 Aggregatilineales bacterium | reverse complement strand
AAGGCTTCAATGCCGGATGGGGCGGGATAGAAGCCGATGTGATTCCTGAAGGCCGCAAAATGCACCAGATTACCGTGTAATTTGAAGGTGGGCATCTGGTAGCTGATGGCTTCTTCGGCGTCCGGCGCTGCCTGCCGGATGGTTTGCCGCAGTTGTTGCAGCATTTCCTGGACATCTTCGGGAAAGGTGCTGATATACTCATCTATGGTTTTGAATCGCGGGGCATCCATCTTCGCGTTTTCCCTTCTGCTTCCTTTCTGACAGGATAGCTTATTTGTTCTAATCTGGCAAGTCGCAGCCGCCAGCCGCCGCGCGGCTGCGACTGGATAAACACGACGCATTTCTGCATAATAAACCCGATTCAGTGAAAGGGTATGTGACCAGTGCGTGAACTGCTGATCGGAACGGGCAATGCCGGGAAACTCAATGAATACCGCGCCCTGCTGGCGCGCGTGCCCCTGCGCCTGCTGAACCTGCATGATGTTGGTTTAGCCCATCTGGACGTAGACGAATCTGGCGACACGGTGGCGGCCAACGCGCAGATCAAGGCGCTGGCTTACGCTGAAGCCAGCGGCCTGCCGACGCTGGCCGACGACACCGGCCTGATGGTGGACGCGCTGAACGGCGAGCCGGGGGTGTACGCGGCGCGTTACGGCGGGCCGGGGCTGACCATGCCGCAGCGCCGCGCGCGGCTGCTGGCGAAGCTGGCCGGGCTGCCGGACGAACGGCGCACCGCCCGCTTTACCTGCGCCATCGTGCTGGCCGACCCACGCACCGGCGGCAGTATCACGGTTGAAGGGGTATGTGAAGGGCGCATCGCCCATGAGGAAGCCGAAGGCGAACATGGCTTCGGTTACGACGCGATCTTTATCCCGGTGGGATATGATATTCCCTGGAGCCGCGTGCCGCTCGATGATAAAAACCGCATCAGCCACCGGGGACAGGCCGCGCAGCAGATCATCCCGCACCTGCTGCGGCTGGCCGAGGATTGATGCCGTTCTACTGGCAGGTGTCCGGCAGCGGCGAACTGGCCGGATCGGGCGCGGTCGGGATGATGTTGACCGTCAGCGTGCTGTCCGGGTTGAGGGCGGCGGTCAGTTCGGTAATTACCTGCTGCGCCTGCGCCTGCGCGTCGTCCAGGATTCCGGCCTCTAACGCCTGATCGCGGAACTGATGCACCGCGTAGCGGCGAGCGTCGGTATCCAGATTCGGCGCGCCCCTGGCAAAGATACCCGTATCGCGCGCCACCACGTAGGACTCCTGCTCGTTCAGAAAACAGTCCTGCAAACGCGGCGGCGGCAGTCGCACCGTCAGCGTCGTGGCGTCCAGCGTCACATCTGCCGGCGTAAGCTGATTCAGGTCAATGCCGGCGTTGATGTGGCCGACGGCCATCAGCGATTGGCGCTGGCCGTACAGCGCGGCCAGCATACCCGGCATCTGCACTTCGCTGCTGATCACGCCGGTGAAGTTATACCGGACAGCGGTCAGTTCCGACAGCGCCTGGATACGGTCGAGGATGATCGTGGAGGACAGGGTCGGGGTAGGGTTCAGCAGCAGGCCGAGGCCGCTGCTCAGCAGCACGCCCACCACCACCCCCAGCCCGAACAGCGCCAGCGCGCCAAGTAAACGCAGCATTACCAGACCTTTCTGCCATACCGGCGGACATACATGAACCATCTCATTGTAGCTTAAGCTTATTAGTATACGATTGGCAGCGATACGAGGTTTCGTAGTCTGACGATCTGGCAGTGGAGTGATAACAGGACGATGACCACCGCGCTTTATGATGGCAACTGCGTGCTGTGTAACCAGACCCGCCGGATAGTGACGGCGCTGGACTGGGGCGGGCGCGTCGAATTTATGGACATTCATGACTGGAAGACGGTACAGGCGCGTTATCCGCAGTTGGCGTTTGCGGCGGTCATGGGGGAAATTCATGTCGACGCGGGCGACGGCACGCTGCTGCGCGGTTTTGCCGGGATGCGCCGCCTGCTGCGCGATCTGCCGCTTGGTTACCCGCTGTGGCTGGCGCTGCATCTGCCCGGCATGAACTGGCTGGGGCCGAAGCTGTACGCCAGCATCGCCCGCCGCCGCTACCAGATCAACCGCCTGTTCGGCGCTGACTGGTGCGACGGCGGCACCTGCCACCTGCCGGACAGGCGGTAAACCGCCTGCAACGGCGACGGCTTACAATCCCTTCGTTTTTGCCTCGTTCCACAGCGCGTCCAGTTCCGCCAGCGTGTGGTTATCCAGCACCTTACCGTTGGCGGCCACCTGTTCCTCGATGTAGTGGAAGCGGCGGTAGAACTTGGCGTTCGCCTCGCGCAGCGCCGTTTCCGGCTCGATCTTCCACCAGCGCGCCAGGTTCACCAGCACAAACAGCAGGTCGCCGTATTCCTCGGCGCGGTGGGCTTCGTCCGTCGCGGCGAACAGTTCATCCAGTTCTTCACGCGCTTTGGCGATCACGTCCTCCACCCGCTCCCAGTCGAAGCCCGGCTTGGCGGCCTTGGCCTGATACTGGTAGGCTTGCAGCAGCGCGGGCAGCCCTTTCGGCACGCCGTCCAGCAGCGACTCGCGCCGCACGCCCTGTTCGGCATGTTCCTGTTGTTTAAGCTGCTCCCAGTTCGTAACTACCTCGTCCGCGCCCGACACGTTCACTTCACCCCACACATGCGGGTGGCGGAAAATCAGCTTGCGGTTGATGCGGCTGAGGACGTCCGCCATCTGGAATTCGCCGTCCTCGGTGGCGATCTGCGCGTGCAGGCCGATTTGCAGGAACAGGTCACCCAGTTCACCCGCCAGCGCCTCGGCGTCGCCCGCGTCCAGCGCCTCCAGCACTTCATAAGTCTCTTCCAGCAGATACTGCCGCAGCGAGTGGTG
>JARKOK010000022.1 GCA_029975765.1 Aggregatilineales bacterium | reverse complement strand
GCGACGTTTACCGAAACACCCACCCGCACCCCCGGCGCCGGGGTCGTGCTGCCGTCCCCTACACTCGCCGCGCGCGAGGCGACCTTTGGCCCATCCCCAACGCCGCTGTTTGGCCCCACCCAGCCGCCCGCCGCGCTGGCGACTGCCACGCGCGTCGTCAACCCGAACGCGCCGCGCATCGAGTTCTTTACATCCGACACGCTGGCCGTCGCGCCGGGCAGTTCGGTAACGCTGTTCTGGTCTACACGCGGCGCGAACGGCGCGGTGATTTACCGCCTTGACCAGCACGGCGAGCGCAACCAGCTCTGGAATGTGGCGCCGGACGGCAACCTGACCGTTCCCACCCGCCGCGCCGACCGGGGACAGGTGAGTTTTGTCCTGAGCGTGGGCGACGGCGCACTGAACACCGAACAGCGCCTGACGGTGGCGCTCACCTGCCCGGATACCTGGTTCTTCCAGCCGCCGCCGGACGCCTGCCCGCGCGGGCCGTCGCAGCCCACCACGCTGGTCGAGCAGCCGTTTGAGCGCGGGCGCATCGTCTACGTACAGGCGCTAAACCGGCTGTACACGCTGTTTAACGACGGCCTTGACCCGGCATGGGTGGCGTTCGACAATCGTTATAATCCGGCGGTGCATCCCGAACTCGACGAAAATTTTGAGCGTTCGCTGCCGCCCGGTTTCGTCCAGCCCAAACGCGCGCTGGGTTTCCTGTGGCGCGGCAACGATCTCGTCCGCAACCGGCTGGGGCTGGGTATTGCGGAGGACATCACCTATGAAGGATTCCTCCAGACGGCGGGCGCGAGTGACGAAACCGAAAATCTGTACCTGAACAGCGCCGACGGTACGGTGCTGCAACTGCTGCCGGGCGGTGCCGGCTGGCAGATCATCGCGCCGCCGTAAACAAGGATAGTCCCGATGCACCTCACACCGCTTCAGCCGGATATTTTCCCCGCGCTGGCGCAAATGTTCGTGGCGAAGTTTCAACAACTGCGCGCTGCCGTGCCGGTGCTGCCGGACACGCTGGCCGCGCCAGCGCGCGTAGTCGAGCAGTTAGCCTGGCTCAAGGGCGGCGTGGTCGCCTGGGATGGCGCGCAGCCGGTGGGTTATCTCGGCTGGTTCATCGTGCCGGAATTTCGCGGCACGCCGCGCACCGGCGCCTACTGCCCGGAATGGGGTCATGCCGCGAGGGGCAGCACCGCCGCCATCTATCGCGCCTTGTACCGCGCGGCGGCAGCGGACTGGGCCGCAGCCGGCTGCGGCGTTCATGCCATCTCGCTGCTGGCGCACGACACCGCCGCGCAGCAGGTGTGGTTCTGGAACAACTTCGGCCTGACGGTGGTGGACGCCATTCGCCCGATGCAGCCGCTGGATACGCCGGCAGACTCCGGGCTGACCGTGCGCCGCGCCACGCCAGACGATCTGCCGGGGCTGGTCGCGCTGGAAGCCGAACACACGCGGCATTATGCCGAACCGCCGGTGCAAATGGCAGCCTATGAGGGACACAGCATGGACGCGCTGGCGGCGTTCATCTCCGGCGAGCATAACACCATCTGGCTGGCGCTGGACGGCAGCGATTATGCCGGTTTCATCCGGTTCGAAAATGATGGCGACGGCGCGGCGGCGGTGGTGGCCGCGCCCGATCAGATCGCCGTGACCGGCGCTTATGTGCGTCCGGCCTACCGGGGACGGAGAGCCGCGCCGCATCTGCTGGACGCCGGGCTGCGACATTATGCGGCGCAGGGGTTCACGCGCTGCTCGGTGGATTTTGAGTCCTTTAACCCGGAGGCTGCCGCCTTCTGGCCGAAGTACTTCACGCCGGTGTGCCTGTCCGTCACCCGGATTCCCGAACAGCCGCCCATCTGATTCATCAGCCGTTTCGCAGCGTCCGGTACACCCCGGATGATTTATAGGCAAGTTCTAATGGATTTTGAACCCCACCTGTGGTTAACTGGCAGCAGACAGCCAGGAGTGATGGATGTTTAACGAACCCGCGATTTCCCGCGATGACCAGCCGGTAGCGCGGCTGAATCTGCCGCCCGTTTCGAAAGAAGAACTGATCGTCAATGACATCCGCCAGATGGTCGCGGATGTATTCATGATTGAGAAGGAAACCTTTACTACCGAGGAGCGCGCCGCGCCGGACAGCCTGCCGCCCGCGCTGCTCGAAAACCGGCTGATCGCTACTTTTGAAGGCCGCCTGCTGCTGGACTCAGAAGCCGCTTATGACCGGCTGGACGGGCAGTTGGCGGGGATTAATCATTTCGCCATCTTCCGCAAGGCGAACCCGCGCCGGGACGAAACCGCCGGGCCGCATGTCGTCCAGATCGTCAGCGGGCGGATTAACCCGAAGCCGCGCCCCTGGTGGCCGAATCTGCTGCTGTTTCTGGCGACGCTGTTCAGCGTGTTGATCGTTGGCACCGATCTGGCGATTCAGGAAATAGCGCGGGTCAGCCCGCTGCTGGCGATTCGCCTGAGCAACAACTTTCTCACGGAGCTGTGGCGCGGCCTGCCCTACGCGCTGGGCATCCTGCTGATCCTCGGATCGCACGAACTGGGCCACTACTTCGCGGCGCGGCGGCACCGGCTGGCGGTGACGCTGCCGTATTTCATCCCGCTGCCGTTCATCAGCCTGTTTGGCACGATGGGCGCGTTCATCCAACTGCGCCAGCCGATGCGCAACCGGAAGATGCTGCTGGATGTAGGCGCGGCGGGGCCGCTGGCGGGGCTGCTGTTTGCCATTCCGATTCTGTTCATAGGGCTGGCGCAGGCGCCGCTTCAACCGATCACCCCCGGCGGCCTGTACGAAGGCGACTCGCTGCTGTACGCGGCAGCCAAAACCATCACCTATGGGCGCTTCGTGCCGGATGGCCGGGTGGATGTGTGCATCAATTGCAGCCAACTGGCCTGGGCGGGCTGGACGGGTCTGCTGGTGACGGCGCTTAATCTGATTCCTATCGGCCAACTGGACGGCGGTCATGTGCTGTATGCGCTCATCGGCGACCACGCCCGCAAGCTGTATTTTCCGCTGCTGGCGGTGATGATCGCGCTGGTGTTCGTAACCGATGTCTGGCTGTTCTGGGTGCTGCTGCTGCTCATCTTCGGGCGGATGCACGCCACGCCGCTCGACTCCATCACGCCGCTGGACAACCGGCGGCGGGCTGTCGCGGTTCTGTCGCTGGTGGTTTTTGTGCTGATTTTCGTGCCCGCGCCGCTGTCGCCGGCGGAAGTCACGCAGCCGCTGCGTCTGCCGCCGGGGGGCAGCGCGTCCCTGCTGCCGCTCATCGCGCCCGCCGCGATTGTATGTCTGAACCGGTTCCGGCGGTGAGTTTGCGTCCTTTTGGAGTGGGTTTCCGTCAATAGATGGTAGGGGCGGTTCCGCCCCTGCCGACACGAATGATGCCCGAAGGTAATAACAACCATGGACACACCAATTGAAACCATCTGGGAACAGTTTAATACCCCGCTGGAACGCTTCGTCCGCAAACGCCTGCCGGACGCGCAGGCCGCCGATGACGTGCTGCAAGAAGTGTATCTGAAGATTCACACCCACCTCGATACGCTGCGCGACGATGACCGCCTGCAGGCATGGGTGTACCAGATCGCCCGCAACGCCGTGTACGATTATTACCGGGCGGAGAAACCAACCGACGAAATTACCGAGACTATCGCCGAATCCGATACGGACGACATGGTGGACGACGTAACCGACCGGCTGGCAGCCAGCGTGCGCGGCATGATCGAACTGCTGCCGGACGACTACCGCGAGGCGCTGCTGCTGACCGAATACGGCGGCCTGACGCAGAAAGAACTGGCGGAACGGCTGGGTATTTCGCTGTCCGGCGCGAAATCGCGGGTGCAGCGCGGGCGTAAGCTGCTGCGCGAAATGCTGTTCGCCTGCTGCCATTTTGAATACGACCGGCGCGGCAAAGTGATTGATTTTTACCCCCAATGCGCCTGCTGTGCCGAAGATTCTTGCGCGAGCTGAGACGTATTCTGATAGCAGATATCCTAGCAGAGGCGCACGGCGGTGCGCCTCTATCGTTTACCAATCCAGTTTTGAACGGGCTGTTTGCGTCCTTTGGCGTTCTCGTTCCGTCTTATACAGCAGAACGAACAACCATTCAGGAGAAGACCGTTATGACGACCAACGACCCGATCCACGAAGCCGTCCGGGAACGCTACGGCGCGATTGCCAGCGGGCAGAGTTCGTCCTGCTGCGGCAGCGCGTCCGACTGCTGCGGCTCGGCCAGCCCTAACACCCTGCTGTACGATACGACGCTGCTGGACGGCCTGCCGGTGGATGTCACCAGCCTGAGCCTCGGCTGCGGCGACCCGGTGAGTATTGCCAGTCTGAAGCCCGGCGAAACGGTGGTTGATCTGGGGAGCGGCGGCGGCATAGACTCCTTTCTGGCCGCGCGCCAGGTTGGACCGTCCGGGCTGGTCATCGGCGTGGATATGACCCCCGCCATGCTGGACAAGGCCAACGCCAACAAAGCGCGGATGGGCGTCACCAATGTCGAGTTTCGTAAGGGGCAGATTGAGGCGCTGCCGGTGGACAGTAATACGGTGGACGTGATTATGTCCAACTGCGTCATTAACCTGTCACCGGACAAACGCGCCGTGTTCCGCGAAGCGTTTCGGGTGTTGAAGCCGGGCGGGCGGGTCAGCATCAGCGACATCGTAACCGAAGGCGACTTTACGGCGGAGATGCGTGCCGACGCGGAGAAATGGGCGGAATGTGTGACCGGCGCGATTGACGCCGCCGAATACACCGGCCTGATGCGCGAAGCGGGTTTCGTGGATATTCAGGTCGTGGATAAGGTGAGCGCCGAAGCGATCATCGAACGCCGTGACGGAATGCCGCGTATCTACAGCGCCCGCATCACGGCTTACAAACCGGCGTAAGGTCATTAACGGGGGCGGGTTGCGCAACCTGCCCCCGCGATCTTCGGTAGTGCATTATTGGGTGGCCTGGAACTGGCGCAGGTAAGCCTGCACCCCCAGCACCAGCGACACCGTTGGGAGCCATGCCAGCCCATACGCGGTGAAACCCACGCCGATCAGCGTAAGCTGGTTAAACTCACCTACCTGTAACAGCGGCAGGCCATAACCAACGACCGCCGCGCCGAAGAACAGCGCCGCCGCCGCAATCAGCCAGCGCCAGGCCGGCGGCTGCGCGGGCAGGTGGTTATCAAGCAGCGTGCGCCCGCGCGCCCGCCCGCGAAACCACAGAATCACCCAGCACAGTGCCAGCACCGGCAGTACCATCCACAGCGCGTCCGGCGGCAGCGTGCCATCCAGCGCGCGCCAGGCCGCGATTCCGATCACGACCAGCAGCACGATGATTACACCCTGGCGCGGCAGGCGCAGATCGTCTGGCGTCAGGCTGGCCGTCCAGCGCGGCAGCGCCGCCGCCAGCGCCGCGATCACCACCACACAGCCGCCGCCGTAGAGCAGCATCGTTTCCAGCGAAACCGCCGGATAACCCACATCTGCCGGAAACCAGCGTACCCAGATACCCCACGCCAGCCCGACGATCACACTGCCCGCCAGCAGACGACGCTGCTGTGCGCGCGGCAGGCCGCCGGTCAGCGCCAGCAACAGCCCGATCATTTCCAGCGCCAGCAGCGCGTGCGCGCCCATTATGCGCGTGACCAGCGTGCGCGGCAGATCGGCCAGCAGCGACTCCGGGTTGAGCGTCAGGCTGGCGATCAGGCTGTACACCCCCGCCAGCAGCAGCGCCCCGAACAAATCCCGCACGCGGTAGCGCACCAGCCAGTCCAGCAGCAGCACCGCGACCACGCCGTAGGCCAGCAGCATCAGCGCCCAGTCCAGCGGCTCACGTCCTGGCGGGTTCGTCCACACCAGCACCTCCGACCCCCACAGCAGCAGCACCGCCAGCAGCAGCGCCGGGCCAAAGCGGGCCGGTCGGGACCCGGCGGTGGCAGGTGAGCCATCAGGTGTCATCTAGTCCGCCGCCGGAACCGGTTCAGGTGAGCGTTCGGTGCGCACCGAGCGCAGGCTGATTTCATACAGCACCACTAACAATACGGCGACCGCCACGATAAACGGCGCGATGCTGCTCACGCCCACGTTCTGCGCCAGCACCCCCGCCAGCCCCGGCACCAGCGCGATACCCACGCTGGCCGCCGCGATCTGGAAGCCGATGGCGTGCGGCGCCAGCGCCGGCCCCAGTCGCGTCTGTGTATCCGTCACCAGCAGCGGGAAGACCGGCGCCTGCACGAAGCCCAGCAGCGCCAGGCCGAAGAAGCCCACCCCCACCGCCGGACTCCACCACATCAGTCCGCCGCCGATCACCGCGCCCAGCATACACAGCCGGATGACGGTCGTCACTTTCAGCCGGTTGGCAAACGCGCCAAACAGAAAGCGCCCGATGGTGAAACTGCCCCAGTAGAAGCCGACCCACGCGCCGGCCACTTCCGGGGTAACGCCGCGCGCTTCGGTAAACAGCGTATACGACCACTGGCCGCCCGTCACTTCCAGGCCGCCGTAGGTAAAAAACATAATCACGCCCAGCCAGACCGCCGGCATGAACAGAATGGCGCGTCCGCGCGGCGCCGGCGGCGCGTCCGCCGCAGTCGAGGGCGGCGGCGCGGTGCGCCAGCGATTGCGCGTCAGCACGAAGGCTACCGCCAGCACGCCGTACAGCACCGCCGTCAGCGCGTAGCCCCAGCGCCACGACTGGCTGTTGTTGACGATGGCCGTCATCACCAGCGGCCCCAGCGTCGCGCCCACGCCGAAACAGGCGTGCAGCCAGTTCATCAGGCGCGGGCCGTAGTGCGCCGCGAAGTAGATATTCAGACCGCCGTCCATTAAGCCGCTGCCGATCCCGGCCAGCACCGCGAAGGCGTGCAGCGCCACCCAGTTTTGCAGCAGCGCGTACCCCAGCAGCCCGGCAACGGATGACAGGCTGCCAATCAGCAGCAGTATCCCGATGCCTAACCGGCTGATGATGCGCCCGCTGCTGAAACTGGCGATAAAATACCCCACCGTCCCGGCGATCAGCAGCGTGCCCAGCGCGTCCAGCGACAGCGTAAATTCCTCACGCATGTAAGGCGACCAGGCGATATTCAGCAGCGTGCCGGGTACGCCCATCACGATGAAACCAGCATAAGCCAGGCCGACCATCATCAGGTCAGCACGATTGATTGATCTTGCAGTCAAAGTGTCGAGTCCTTCCCTCTGGCAACCGGAAGCGTTAATTATAGGGGACAGACAGATGGGTCACAATATGACCATTCCTGCGTAATTTTTACACAATCTTGATAGCCTGCAAGGTAGGGTTTTTTGCGCTTGTAAGGAAAGCAGCATTAACCTAGACTTAAGTTAACCGCGAAGTCTATAGCGTAGGAAAATGCGCCATGCCCAAGACAATGGTTGTGATGCCAACCTATAACGAGATTGAGAACTTACCATTGATCGTCAAAGCTTTATTTGAACTGCCGGTAGACGATCTGAATATTCTGGTGGTGGATGACAATTCGCCGGACGGCACTGGGCGGCTGGCGGATGAACTGGCCGCCGCACATCCGGGGCGGCTGTTTGTCCTGCACCGCACCCAGAAAGCTGGTCTTGGCCCGGCCTATATTGCCGGTTTTAAAGAGGCGCTGCGGCTGGGCGCGGATTACATCATCCAGATGGACGCCGATTTCTCGCACCAGCCCAAATACATCCCCGAACTGCTGAAAGCGATTGAAACCCAGGACCTCATCATCGCCTCGCGGTTTGCCAAAGGCGGCAGCGTGGATGAAACCTGGAGCTTCTACCGCAAGCTGCTCAGTTGGTTTGCCAACCGTATTTATACCCCGCTGATTCTGGGCATCCAGGTCTACGATGCCACCGGCGGCTACCGCATCTGGCGGCGGGCCACCCTCATCGGCCTCGATCTTGACCGGATTCGCTCCAACGGCTATATCTTCCAGGTGGAGATGGCCTATGTCGCCAGCCGTCTCGGTTTCCGCGTCGGCGAAATTCCGATCTACTTCCCCGACCGCAAACTCGGCCAGTCCAAGATGGACATACGCATCCAGATCGAAGCAGCGGCGCGAGTATGGCAGGTCATGTGGCGGCATCACACCCTCACGCCGCAGAGCCGCCGGACAACCGCGTATTCGAGTTAAGCGGCTGATGCCAGCCGCAGTTGTTGACTGCCATTCAGCATGGTCTGCCGTCCAGGGGCGAACTGCCGGTTCGCCCTTACGATGCTGTTTGCTGTCCATCTTCTTTTCAAACGGCCTCACCGCGCTATAATTTCCTCAACACCGCCGATTAACCGTATGTGGATGCCATGTCAAGCCGTCTGGAACGCACCCGTATCAGCCAACTGACCTCGACCTATGGGCCGGATGAACCACCGCGCCTGCCGATGGACTTTGGAGATTACCTGTCGCTGCTGTGGCGGCTGGACAAACACGCCGATGAATCGGCCAGAGTGGCCTACTACCGCCGGTGCGCGCTGTCGCTGGCCGAAGGGCTGGGGCTGAAAGGGCGCAGCGTCTTCCGGTTGGTGGAACTCACACCGCCGGGCCAGTTGTACCAGCAGCTTCCCAACGCACCGTATCGCGGCACCAGCCGCCTGGTGGATGCTCAGGATCGTAAAGCCGCCATCGCCCAGTTAGCGCAGCTCCGGGTGGATATTCTGCGGATTGGCACGTATCACGACCAGTGGCCGGTGAGCTGGCCGGGCAGCGGCATTATTGATACCGACCTGCGCGAACGGGTATTTGCTGTCCTGTTCACCGCGCTGCAAGGCCAGTATGAAAACTTCGGACGGCTGCTGCTGGTGGTGGACATCGTATTAAGCGATCTGCTGCTGGGGATGCACCAGATGAAGGAAGTCACCCTGCACGATCTCATCACCCATTACCACTATCCCGATTTTTCGGATACGAAGGTACGCAGCGCCTACTACAGCGGCCCGTAAGCCAGTCCTCAGTCGGCGGCTTTGCGTCTCCATTTTCCTTGATGTATAGTGGACGCAAATCGTGTTACAATCCTAAGTGGTCAACCGACACAACCGTTGGAGCGCATCTGCCGCGCCTCCATTCATTTAATAAGTGTTAACAGTACAAGGGGAGTCCTCTCGTGGCGAAGTCACGTACCGAACAACTGGTAGAGCGCCTGCGGGATTTGCAGGCCAGTTCCGGCGATGTTGAAGCCGCCGCCATCGTGAGCGTGGACGGCCTGAGTATGGCGTCATCACTGCCGGGACACATCGAAGAAGACCGGGTGAGCGCGATGTCCGCCGCCATGCTGTCACTGGGCGAACGTATCTCGACCGAACTGGGACGCGGGATGCTCGAACAGGTGATGGTCAAGGGCGAAAACGGCTATGTCATCCTCACCGCCGTCGGCGAAGAAGCCGTGCTGACCGTGCTGGCCCGCAAGGAAGCCAAGCTTGGTTTGATCTTCCTGGACGTGACCCGTACCGTTGATGCGCTGGAACAGCTTGTGTAACCCATGTGACAACACCCGTGCGCGCACCCAGTGGGCTGTATTATCCCAATCGCATCGCCCGGTTTTACTTTCAGGCGATGGAAGATGTGATGGGCCAGAGCGGCCTGAACGTCGTCCTCGGTCTGGCCGGGCTGGAG
>JARKOK010000356.1 GCA_029975765.1 Aggregatilineales bacterium | reverse complement strand
GTGGTGGATGTGATGCCGGTGCGCTGGCCGGACAGCAGCCTGGGCTGTCCCCTGCCGGGGCAGACCTATACGCCGGTACAGATTGACGGCTACCGGATTGTGCTGGCGGCAGGCGACCGCGAATATATCTTCCACAGCGATTTTGACCGGGTGCTGCCCTGCGATGCCAGCAGCGAACAATTACCCGACGCGGAATAATGCTTTCAGCATGTAACCGCCGCCGGCTGGTTAGGCCGGCGCGGGCAGCGGTTTCCCCATCTGTAATTCCAGATTCGACAGCGCCCGGTGGACGATGCTGCGAATGTGAGCCTGCGGATCGCGCAGCGCGCCGTACAGCGCCGTACTGACCGATGCCAGCCCCATCTGGCCGATGACTGCCGCCGCCAGTTCGCGTATCTCCGGTTCACCCTCTTGCAGCGCGCGCATCAGCATTTGATGCGCCCCTTCACCGGCGGGCAGATTTTCACCGCGCTGTGCCGCCCATTCCGCCAGCCAGGGTAAATGATCCACCGGGGGATAACTTTTTATACCCACATCGCCGCCGTATTGCAGTTCCTGAAAGGCGATTTGTGCGGCGGAGCGCACATACCACTGTGTATCTTCCAGAAATGCCCGGTAGATGGCAATGAGCGCCCATCCGGTTTTCACGCGGCGCAGCCCGAACACGGCGGCGCGGCGCAGCATCATGTCCTGATCCTGGATGGCGTCGTACAGGATGGGATAACCTTCCTCCGGGATAGCGGCAAAGGTTTCGGCAACGGCCTGCCGGAGTTGTTCTGATCCCTGAGTGAAGGCATCTACCAGAGCTTCTAAAGCCGTGTCCGTGCCAACAGCGCCTAACGCCAGACCAGCGGCCAACTGTGTGTCGGCGTCATCGTCGTCCAGCAGAGGAGTAATATCGGTGACTGTATCAGGGTCACCAATCGCACCCAGACCGAGCGCGGCAAGCTGGCGCAAGTGTGGTTCGGGGCTGCGGAGTGCCTGGCGGAACACAACAATAGCGTTGCGGTCGCGGGTCGTCAGCAGTGCCGCCGCCGCGCGTTCGCGGAGATGCGGGAACTGCGAGGGGGCAATCAGCAGGTTGCCAAGATATTTAAGATAAGGAACCCGCCAGGAGGCGTCCGCCCCGGCATAGGCCAGCCAGTGAGCGATATCCAGCGCATGAGCGTGCAGGATATCCGGCGGCGAGGCCAATCGTGCGCGCGCGGCTGCCTCGACCGGTGTGTGCAGCGCCGCATACGCGATTGCCTGATTCCAGGCCGGCAGCGCGGCTTTTTCAGTCAGCAGATTGGGACTGTCTTTGACTGCCAGACTGCCCAGATAAGCGGTGATGAAGGGATGAGCAAAACGGTAGCGGCCACCGGCGCAGCGTACCAGTAATCTGCTGCGCCGCAGCAGGTTCAAAAATCTGGTCGCTGCGCTGATCTCTTCTTTTTTGTCTTTATCGCCGTCGCCCTTACGTGCCGGTTTGCCTTTTGCCGCCGGTTCATCCGGTTCGGCTTCAAGTTCCTCGTCACTGTCGCTGATGATCGCCGCTGGCTGACCGGCAAAGAACGCCTCAACCTGCGCCGGGGTGATATATCCGGTGTCGAGTTCCAGGGCTGCCGTCTGCGTCAACGGCTTGAGGATCGAATCGAGGGATTGGTCAGCCGGTAAGTGACGGGTCAGCAGACCTCGCAGCCAGCCTTCGGTGCCAGGGACTGCGGCATCACTGGCATAGTTGCTCCAGATTTTCAGCGTCAGGTCAAACGGCAGCAGCGCGCGGTTGTTGTTTTTCGCGCGTTCAATGATGGCCGCGTCTACTTCGGGTGCTGCCTGCCGGCCTTTAGCGGCCAGGCGCGGCCAGGCACGCGCCCAGTTGTCGGCGGCGCGCTGGCAGTCCAGATCCGTCCAGGGACGTAGGAATACAGGTGTGAGACCCAGCCGTGTCAGCGATCCATAACCCGCCACCGGCCCAACCACAACGTAGAAATTCTGCGGATATTCGTGCAGCAGCGCCTGTAACCAGACCAGCCTGGCGGCACGTTCCGCTTCCGGGAGGTCGTCATAACCATCCACCAGCAGGAGCGCCTGCCCGCGTTCCAGCCGTTCGTACAGTCGGCGCGGAATGGTGCTGGCGGTAACCCGCCCCACCTGCCGCTGTACGGCGCGCAGCAGGGGTTCAGCCGGGTCAATCGTTTTGCCAAACTCCGCCGCAGCGGGATCAAGGTCAGCGAGGTGGACATAAACCGGCATCAGGCGGTTCAGCAGCGGCACGCCCGCCTGAGTTTCCGCACCATCAAACGCAGTGCCGCGTTCTTCGGCGAGACGTTCTTTTGCGCGCTGCTCAATCGTGAGGCGTTCCTTGACGCGCACGGCCCGCTGTTTGTCCGTCAGCGCCGCATCCTCATCATCACTCCGCTGCTGTACCCGGTCAACGGGCTGCTCGAAATGAATTTGCCCCAGGCTGCGTAACAGCAGGGCGATCAGGGCCGTTGTTCGTCCGCTGCCGGGGCGGCCAAGCAGGGCGATCATCCGGTCGCCAGCCCCCAGATCGTCCAGTGACAGCGTTTCCAGATTGTAGGGCGCGTGCAGATAAGGATGATCGTGGATGAGCGGCACGACGTGAAACACATCATGCATAAAGTCTTCATTAGGCGGTTGAATCAGGGGTGGGGGGGCGATAAAACGCGGCTCTACCAGCAGATCGGACAGATTGGCAAAGCGCCCGGCCAGATGGCTGTTTTCAGCCCAGCGTACCATATCGGTGACATAGCGGTTGTCGGCGTTCTGGGTGGCGAAACTCTGGGCGGATTGTACCTGTCCCCGCACGGCGCGCACCGCCGCGCCGATCCGGTGGCGCGCGCGGTAAACGCCGTAGGCCGTCGCCCAGCCGGTCAGCAAACCGAGACCGAAATTTTCGACATCAAATCCCATCGTTTATCCCCTTCCCGGCTTACGAACAAGGATACGTCCGCAGCTTAAGCACCGGGGCAGCGTTGCGCCCCGATCGGTTTCGCTGATAATAGCCCGCGTCTGCTCAACGCCGCAGGCCGCGCAGCTGTCACCTTCCAGTACGGCAACTGGTTGGTTCTGTTTGCGCGGTTTGAGCGCGTTGTAGGCGGCCAGACTGTCTGCGTTGACGTTAACCAGCGCCTGTTTGCGCTGCTCAAGCAGTCGCTCCTGATCGCTTTTCAGGCGGTTCTGTTCATCGAGCAGCAGGTGGTTCTGATTTTCCCAATCGGCGGTTACAGCGCGCAGGTCGGCTTCGGCCTGCGCTAACCTGGCTTCGGCCTCCTCGACCGCCAGCATCACTTCCAGCAGCGTGTCTTCCAGCGCGGTGCTGCGTTTTTTCAACGACTGGATTTCCTGCTGCATATCCTGTAATTCTTTGGGATTTCGCACCCTGCCGCTGTAGAGCTGCTCATCGGTGGTACGGGCTTTATCAGCATTGGACTGAATTTCCAGTTCCAGGTTACGCGCGCGGGTATGCAGCGGGCTGAGCGCCTGCTGAGCCGTCTTCACACGGTCTCGCGCTTCCAGGACGGCGCGGCTGTCCGCCAGGATGGCCGTAATTTCGTTCAGACGTTTCTGCCCTCGCAGAAGGTTTAATTCAATTTCTTGAAGCCGGTATAATGCTTGCGCCTGTGACATACGGGTCTGCTTTCGCTGGCGTGTGTTCCCAGACAGGGTAAAATGGGCAGTAGACCTTAATCGCCCATAAACGATAATTGAGTTATCGTTTATGTATCAACGATTATACACGCTGCTAGAATCGTGTGGCAAGCCTCCTCAATGAAGATGAAGGTGGTCTGAATGCAATCACGGGAAGCCATTCACATTACCCCTGCCGAATGGCGCTGGGTTGTCGTTTTTGGCGGGGCGCTGGTGGCGCTGGCATTTTTGCCATTCTTGTGGGTAGCCCTGAGTGGGGCTGCTGGCACACAATGGCAGTTTATGGGTGTTCTTAACAATTACCGCGATGGCGCGACCTACCTTTCCAAAATGCAGCAGGGCATGGAAGGGCTATGGTTGGTGTCGTTTCGTCATACGCCCGAAACATACAACGGCGCTTTCATTCAGGTGATTTATCCGGCACTGGGTCATGTTGCCCGGTTGGTTGGATTGCAGCCGATTGCGCTGTTTCATGCGGCGCGGGTCGTCGCTTCGTTTGTGATGTACATGGCACTGTACCAGTTTGGCGCGAGCGTGTGGGTCCGCCTGAGGACTCGCCGTATTTTTTTCATGGTGGCCGCGCTGGGTTCGGGTCTGGGCTGGTTATTTTACCCCTGGACTGGTGACGCCAGCTTTCCCGATCTGACCGTACCGGAAATTTATCCGTTTTACAGCAGCCTGGTTAACGTGCATTTCCCGCTGACCCTGGCGTGTCTGGCGCTGATCGCGGGGGTGGTCATTGTCGCTTTTCGCCCCGGAGCGACTGAAGACCCGGCAGTTAACAACGGCGGTCTGCTGGTCGCCATCTTAAGTTTTCTACTGGCACTGCTGTACCCTCAATCACTGCTGCCGATTGGGGGCGCGATTGCCATTTTTGTGGCTGTGTACTGGCTGCGGCGGCGCGCGATTACGACTCGTGAACTGCGCTGGGTGCTGGTGATTGTACTGCCAGCAGTGCCGATGGCTGCCTATTATTATGCCGTCGTAACCTATAACAGCGCCCTGAGCGAGTGGACGCGCCAGAATGTCACCGCTGCACCATCGCCGCTGGTACTGGCACTGGGGCTGGGTGTACCACTCCTGATGGCGCTGCCGGGCATTTATCGCGCGGTGCGGCGCTTCGAGCCGGATGGCGACCAGTTTATGCTGATCTGGCTGCTGGTCATTCTGGTAATGATTTATCTGCCGACCACCATCCAGCGGCGTTTTGCTGTTGGGATGATGATACCGATTGCGTATTTTGCCACCCGGTCGTTAGAAGATTTCTGGTTTCACTATGTCAGCCGGCGCTGGCGCTACCGGCTGCTGTTTGTGGTGATACCGGTTATGACGCTGAGTTATGCCCTGCTGCTGATGATTAACCTGCGGGTAAGCACCGGACCGTTTTTACCGCGTGATTATGCCGGGGCGCTGCAATGGCTGCACGACCGCACGCAGGCCAGTGATGTTATCCTGGCCTCGGAGGAAGTGAGCATCTGGGTGCCGGGCTGGTCAGGCGCGCGGGTCGTGTATGGTCATCCATTTGAAACGCTGGATGCGGCGACCAAACGCCAGGCGGTGCGTGACTGGTATGGTGGCCGGGTCGAGTGTAGTGAACTGCTTGACCGGTATCACGTGCGCTATGTGATTTACGGCCCGCTGGAGGAAAGCCTGGGCAGTCCTACTGATTGTCTTGAGACCCTCCGCCCGGTGGCGCGTTCTGGCAGTGTAACGGTGTATGCGGCGTATTAGCCTGTGGGTGGCGCTGGCAGCGGGCGTGCTGCTGCTTCTGGCGGGTTTTCATCCGGCGCTGCTGCCGTACTTTAACGATGACGCCCGTTACTCGGATGCGGTTGTTTCCCACTGGCCGAACGCCTTATATCTGCGCCAGTCAGTGCTGGAGCATGGTGCGTTTCCGCTCTGGCGTGAGACGATCATGGCCGGTCAGCCCTTCGCGGCCAACCCCTTAAATAAGACCGCCTATCCATTTCAATGGCTGGCGCTGCTGCTGCCACCTGCTGCGCATTTGAATCTGCTGATTGTCGGGCATCTGCTGCTGGCCGGTATCGGCATGGGCGCCTGGGCGCGCGCGGTCGGTTTAGTCGGGGTGGCCGCCATTGTGAGCACGGTGGCTTATACGCTGTCGCCAGTGCTGCTGGCGCATGTCGGCGCCGGACATGTGGATATATTATACGCGCTGGCCTGGTGGCCCTGGCTGATGCTGGCGGTGCGGCGAGTCCTGGGGGTTGGCGGGCGCGGGCCTCGGTTGCTGTTAGCGGTCAGCACCGCGCTGCTGTTTCTGGCGGATGTGCGTGTCAGCCTGTTTGCTTTTCTAATGGCAGGGGGATATGCAGTTTACGGCCTGCGCCGCGCGGCAATCGGGCGACAGGCATTGTCGCTGGGGCTGGCCGGCGGCCTGTTTTTATGGTTGACTGCCGCCCTGACCGTACCGCTGCTGGCCTGGAGTCCGTATCTTAGCCGCGCCGCCCTGACACCCGCCGACGCTGGGACGCTGGCGCTGCAACCGGGACATTTATTTGGCCTGCTGCTGTTCGGTGTACCTCCGGGTGTGGAAACAGTGACCTATGTTGGGCTGCCGGTGCTGGTACTGGCTGTGACCGGTTTGTGGACGTTCCGCTACCGGTGGGCTGGTGCAGCCGCGCTGCTGGTCATTCTCCTGTATGCCCTGGGGCCGAACGGGCCGCTGTGGCCGCTGCTGACGCAACTGGTTCCCGGTTTGTTGTGGTTTCGGGTACCGGCGCGCGCCTGGCTGATCGTGGCTGTATGCGCGCCGCTGCTGGCAGGATACGGCTGGCAGCGATTGATCGGACTGGTGGAACACCTGCGTAATGGCGAAACGATCAATGGCCTGCGTGCCGGTCGGCTGGCGGCGGCTGCGTTTGCGGCGGGCATGGTTGGGTTTGGTCTGTTCGCGCTGCTGGTATTGGAAATACCGGACGTGATCGGTGCCGGCGCGGTTTTTGTGGGGGGCGTGTTGGGTACGGCGCTGCTGCTGGGACTCACGGGCCGTCTTGCGCCGCAGCGGCTCGGATGGGTGTTGGTCACGCTTGTGATGATTGACCTGTGGTGGGTAGGAGTCCACTGGGTGAAGTGGCGCGGGGCAGATGAATGGTTAGACCCCCAACGTCCATTAGCCGAAGCTCTGATCGCCGATGGCGCGGCGCGGGTGTATTCACCAACCTACAGCCTGGAACAGCAGGCGGCGGAAGCCTATGGTTTGCGGCTGTTTGGTGGGATTGATCCGTTTCAACTCAGCGGCGTGGTAGAGGCTGTTGAGCAGGGCAGCGGTGTCATAGCGCCCGGCTACAGCGTCATTTTGCCGGCAGCAGTTGGCGCAAGGGGTGATGACCTGTCTGCGGCAAACCAGGATGCAATACCTGACACGCAGGTGTTAGCGGCATGGGACGTGAGCCATGTTGCAGCGGCCTATCCGATGACTGCCCCAGGTCTGGAGTATGCCGCTACAATCAACGGTGTGTATGTGTACCGCAACCGTGATTATACCCCTGTCTCCCGGATGGCGGCTGTTCCAGCATGGCCGCTGGACTGGCCGGGTCTGCCCGATGCCGCCACCGTCGAACGGCTGAACCAACTGACGCTGACGGCGGCGCTGGTTTCGGGCGCGGCGTGGTTGGTTGTGGCGGCGGCAGTCATCCAGAAATTCCTTTCCTGGCGTTATACCAGATTGGTTAAAAGCTGAAAACCGATGATGGACAACCACCGATTGAAATCTGCCCATGCCTCCTGGCTGCCGCTCACCCTGCTGGCGGTTACGCTGCTGTTTTTATTTTACCGCCTGCTGATCGGAGAGGTGTTCTTCTGGGGGCTGCCCGCGCTGCAATTTGTCCCCTGGCGGCAGTTCGCCTGGGATTTGCTGCGGGATGGGGTGCTGCCACTGTGGAATCCCTATAACGGCGGCGGCGCGCCGCTGTTCGCCAACTATCAATCGGCGCTGCTGTACCCCCTGAACTGGGCCGGGCTGGTGCTGCCGCTGGCGTGGCAGATGAGCGTGACGGCGGTGCTGCATCTGTTTATCGCCGGCTGGGGGATGTGGGCCTTCACTGGACGGCTGGGCGTACCCGAACTGGGGCGCGGCCTGAGCACGTTGGCCTTTGGGCTGACCGGCTATCTGGTCGCGCGTCTTGGGACGTATCCAACGATCAGCGCGGCGGCGTGGCTGCCCTGGCTGCTGTGGGCGGTGCTGGGTGTGCTGTCGCGTAACCACCGCCGTGATCTGGCATGGCTGGCGCTGTTCACGGCGCTGCAACTGCTGGCCGGTCACGCGCAGACGGCATGGTACAGTCTGCTGCTGGTCGGTGGGTTTGGGCTGTGGCAGATGTTCGCGCGCCGACCGACGAACTGGCGGCGGCTGGCGCTGATCGCCGGGGCGCTGCTGTTAGGGGCGGGTGTGGCGGCGCTGCAACTGCTGGCAACCGGCGAACTGCTGCTGCAATCACAGCGTTCGGACGGCGTGGAAATGGACTTCGCCATGAATTTCAGCTACGCGCCGTCGCGGATTCTGAACTTACTATCGCCGAATGTGTTTGGCACGCCGGCTGACGGGTCATATTTTACGAAGGGCGCTTTTTTTGAGGATGCCGTATATATTGGCCTGCTGCCGCTGGTCTCGGCGCTGGCGGCGGCGCTTTCATGGGTATGGTGGAAAGTACGCCGCACCGCGCGACCGGCGTATTATGCCAGCGTACCGTTCTGGCTGGCTGTTGTGGTGGTCGGGGTGGTGTTCGCGCTGGGTAACTACACACCGATCTTTCCGTTCCTCTACCAGCACATTCCTACGTTCGATCTGTTTCAGGCACCTGAACGCTGGCATCTATGGACGGTGTTTGGCCTGAGCGTGCTGGCCGGCATTGGCGTGGGGGCGTGGGGTCGCGGCAAGTGGCTGCTGTTTGGAACGCGGCTGCTGACGGCGGCCTGTCTGGGGGCGGTTGTGCTGGCGCTGCTTGCGCCGCGCTGGCTGCCGCCGGAGGTGGCGCAGAATGACGGCGTTCGGGTTTTGATGCAAGCGGTGATTTTTACTGGTCTGATGGGGGCACTGGCCGGTGATCTGACGCTCATCCAGCCTGAAGTGAACAGCCGCCGGTATCGCTGGTGGTCGCTGGCTGTGCTGGTCGTAGTGGCCGTTGATCTCGGACTGGCAGGGCGCGGTCTGAACCCCACACTGCCGGCGTCGTTTTTTGACGAACGCGATTCGGGGATCATCCGTGAATACCGCGCCTACTGGCCGGAAGCCGCACAGGAAGCCCTGATGTATGATCGTCTGTTCCGGTTCGATGATTATCGGGTGGCGGTAGATCAGTCACGATTGGCGCGGGACAGCAGCCTGCCGAACCTCAATCTTATGGATGGCGAAAAGCTGCTGAACAATTTCGACCCACTTCTGATCGGCCATTTTGCCGATTATCTGAGGCTGCTTGAGCAGAGCGAAGACCCGTCAAAGCTGCTGATGGCGGCGCGGGTGACGGCCGTTTACGATGCGAACGGCCAGCTTACAGCGTCGAATTCGGAACTTCAGCAGTGGGTGAATTTTGCGGACTCGGTCTGCTGGCATGAGGATGACCATTCGTTGAAAGCCGCTCTGCTGAGTTCGGAATGGCCCGCGCTGCAACAGGTTCACCTGATCGGAATAGGGGCGTGCCCGCCCGTACCGGATGCCATCTCGTCAGATTCTCAGGTGCTCGACCGGCAACTGAGCGCGCTGTCGTCTCAGTTTGAGGTGAAGACCGATACAGGTGGCCTGCTCTACATTCCATACACGTATTATCCCGGCTGGCAGGCATTTGTGGACAGCCAGCCAGCGCGTATTCTGCGGGCGAATCTGGCGTTTATGGCCGTTGAAGTGCCTGCCAGGACGACTGAAGTCCGGTTGGATTACCGTCCCTGGTGGCTGCTGCCGGGAACGCTCATCAGCCTGCTGTCGCTGGTGGGGCTGCTGGTTTTGTTCCGGGCGCAGTCGCCAGAGCGAGAAGGTTCGTTATGATTTTTTCGCCGGTTCCTACTGGTCGGCGGCTGCAACTGCGCCTGTCCGAACGGCGCTGGCTGCTGATGGCCGGCGATGTGCTGGCCGTCCTGATCGCCGTCCTGATCGCGTTGTTTGTCTGGTCGGTTGTCGGGCGTTATCGCTTCACGCTGGATTTCATCCTGCCGCGTAGTTACTGGTTTGTCGTGCTGGTTGGTCTGTGGCTGCTGCTCGCCAGCGCCAATGATTTTTATGATCTGCGGGTATCGGCCAGCCGCGCTGTTACCATACAGCATTTGATTGTGATTACGCTGCAAATGCTGGTGATTTATCTGGTCGTGTTCTTTTTGGCCGGGTCGCTGCGGCTGCCACGCCTGTTCATTCTGTACTATGGCGGCGCATCGTTCATCCTGATCGCGCTGTTTCGCCTGCTGAACCCGGCACTGGCGCGGTGGGCGAGCGCGCGGCGGCGCGTTCTGATTGTGGGAACGGATGCTGCAACGGCGGCGATCATTGGCGCGATTGCGCGTTACGCCCAACCGGCCTATGACATTCGCGGCGTGATCGGAAATGGGGCTGTGAGCGAGGTGGATGGCGTACCGGTGCGTGGGTCAGGGAAAAATCTGCTGCGGCTGGCGCGGCAGGAAGGCGTGAGCGAAATTATCGTCACCGCGACCCATGCTCTGTCTGACGAAATGTTCCAGGGGGTAATGGACGCTTACGAAGCGGGGCTGACGGTCGTGCCGATGCCGCTGCTGTATGAGCGTATTACCGGCCAGGTGCCGGTTGAGTATGTGATGCAGAACTGGTCGGTCGTGCTGCCGATTGAAGGTGGTTCGATCTTCAATCCTTATCAGTTGTTCAAACGGCTGCTGGATGTCGTGCTGGTGCTGATGGGCTTTGCCGTGTTTCTGCTGCTGCTGCCGCTGCTGGCGCTGCTGATCAAACTGGATTCGCCGGGCGGCATTTTCTACTCGCAGGAGCGTGTCGGCCTGAATGGCCGCATCTTCCGCATCTACAAGTTTCGTTCCATGCGCAGCGATGCCGAGGCTGCTACCGGCGCGGTGTTCAGCCAGCAGGGCGACCCGCGTGTTACCCGCGTGGGGCGGGTGATGCGAAAAACGCGGCTGGATGAACTGCCGCAGTTGGTGAACGTGCTGCGGGGCGATATGAGCATTGTTGGCCCGCGACCGGAACGCCCGGAACATGTCCGCCGTCTGGTCGAAAAAATCCCCTTTTACCGGACGCGGCACGTTATCCGTCCCGGGCTGACCGGCTGGGCGCAGGTGCGCTACAGCTATGGCTCGACCGATGAGGATGCGCTGGTTAAACTGCAATATGATCTGTATTACATCCGTCATCAATCGCTGGCGCTGGATTTAAACATCATGGTGCGAACGATTGGCAAAGTCATCAGGATGAGCGGCGTTTAGGTCTGTAACAGGGTAAACGCAAACAGCAGGGTGAGAATCCAGATCGTGCTGTTGCGTAACGCGCGTCCCCGCCGCCGTTCTGCCGCGTACAGGATAACGGCAAGCTGCAAGCCGACGATAAACCGCAGGATGCCAAGCGGTTCGCGGTAGGTCGAAAATGGCACAAATGGCATGATGGCTGCGTTGGCAAACAACAGAAACGTACAGGCTGACCAGTTCGGCCAGTCTTTCCAGCAGCACCACAAAGCCCATAATGCTGGCACCAGGATAAACGGCACGAGCACCGCGCCGTAAACTGCCAGCAGGCCGAGGCGCGCGTCCGGTGGGGACTCGGTAAAGATGCGAACTACACCGGCAAACGGGATGATTTCAAACGGGGTTGCCATCGCGCCGCCGCTGTTGATGCCCAGCGTGCCAAAATGCTGATACAACACCATCTGCCAGACCGCAAAGGGTAAGAGTGTGACTGCGCCGAATACGGACGCTGTTCTGACATGGCGGCGTGACAGCATATACAGGCCGTAAGCGAAGGGAAACAGCAGCGTGGTTTCCCGCGCCAGCGCCGCCAGCGCGAACAGGACGGCACTCCACAACCAGCGTTCGTGCTGCGCCAGGATGATTCCGCCGAGTACCAGCGCGTAGGCCAGCGGTTCGGGCAGGCTGAGCCGCACCGCGCCAAATGTGCCGATAGTCAGGCCGTAAGTGAGCGCGTACCACCGGCTGATTTTCTGCTGTGCCAGCAGGTGTTCCAGCAGCGCCGTGCCCACCGCCAGCGAAACCAGATTGATAACCAGCAGCGTCCAGGGAATCAACGGCGTTTGTCCCAATGCCAGTACCTGTCCCAGAATGGGCAGCAAAATTCGCTGGAAACGATAAGCCGGGACATCAATGAAAGCGGCGGCGGTGGTCGGGTCGCGGGCGATGTAATATACGAACTGCCCATCATAACCTTCCGTGCCGTGCGGGTCGCCCTGGTCGAAGCGCGTGCCGAGCGTGACCAGCGCCAGCGGGTCGCCGCCGCTGCGCAGCAGGACGATCACGATGTACAGCAGACATAACACAGTCACAATATGCCAGGGACGGATGCGAGTCTTAAGCATTCGGTGTATCCTTTCAGCAGATTGATTCTACTACAAGGTTCTGGCCTGTGAGAAAAACCTCCGAACTGCTCACCCGCGCGGCAGTCATCATTGTATGCAGCGTGGTGGTGACCATCGGCGCGACCTTCAACGGCGTGCTGAACCCCGGCCTGGGTATGCTGACGCTGGCGCTGACCCTGCTGGTAGTGGTGGTATGGCAGGTGGTGCGCTGGTGGCGCGGCTGGGTGTGGCATCAGACGCCGCTCGATGGTGTTTTTCTGCTGTGGGCGCTGGCGTTCGGGCTGTCGCTGCTGGTCAATGCCGACGCGGCGCGGCGCAGCCTGATCGGTCTGTGGTACGCCGGGGTGTATATCGGTGTGTGGTATCTGCTGCTGGACGCGCTGGCGAACCGGCGGCTCAAACGTGAACAACTGGTGGATGCCCTGCTGATCACCGGCGTGGTGGTCTATGCCTTCGGTTACATCCAGCTGCTGAACTGGGCCGCCGAGTATGGCTGGAGTCGTCTGCCGCGTCCGGTCAGTGTGTTTGGCAACCCCAATTTCCTCGGCGCGTTTCTGACGGTGCTGCTGCCGCTGGCGTTGGCCCGCGCGGTCGCAGGTCGCAGCCGCTTCGTGCAAGGGCTGCTGGCGCTGTATGTGCTGCTGGGGCTGGTGCTGCTGGCGCTGTCCAACTCACGGGGGGCATGGCTGGGCACACTGGCCGGTGGGGTGGTGTTAGCCGGCCTGCTGCTGGCGGCGCAGGGGCGGCTATCGCTTCGCTACTGGCGGGAGTGGTGGCAAACCCGGCGCGAATCGGTCAAGGCTGCGCTGGTGGCGGCGTGTGTGATTGGCCTGATCGCCGCCGCCGGTGTTGGGGTGGTGTTCGTGCGGTCGTTCAGTGTGGCCGGACGGGATACGGGGCTGCGGACGGAACTCTATCTGGCAGCGGTACAGATGTTCGTCGAGAAGCCCATCACCGGACACGGCCTGTTCACCTACGGGCGCGAACTGGTACGCCTGCCGGGGATTGAACCGGACAAACCGCACAGCCACGCGCATAACATCCCGCTGCAAGTGGCCGCCGAACTGGGATTGGTGGGTCTGGCGGTGCTGGTGGTGACGATGATGGTGATTGTGAGGGCGGGCAGGCGGAACTGGCAGGCGCTTTTGACCCCTCCCCATCCCTCCCCGCCAGCAGGGAGGGGGCAAAATACCAGTGTTACGCCAGTTCCTCCCCCGTTGACGGGGGAGGTTAGGAGGGGGTCGAAACGGGTACACGATAGAGTCATGCTGGCCGGGGCGATGGCAGCGGTGGTCGCGTTCGCCGTTCACCAGCTGACCGATGTGCCGGCGATGATGCCTGCTATCGCGCTCACAGGGTTGATCGCGCTGGTGCTGGTGGTCGCGCCCGCTGCGCCGCAGCCGGTGACGGCGAGGTGGCGGCGTGTCAGTCAGCCGGCGGCTGTCATCGGCTTATGGGCGGTATTGCTGCTGCTGGGCTGGTGGAGTGGTCAGGTCTACGAAGCATATTACGCGGCCCTGAAACACGCGGCAGACACCGGCGATTACCGGGGTGGGGCGGAACGCTTGCAGCCGGTCATCGAGGCCGATCCGAATTTGAGCCTGTACCATCTCCAGCAGGGCTTTTTGTATGGCATGGCCGCGAACGATGGGGATATGGACGCAGCGCGGGAAGCTGTTGCTGCTTATCAGCGTTTCCTCGATTTTGACCCCGGCTATGCGCTGGCCTGGGCGAATCTGGCCGCGCTGCGCTGGCAGCTTGACGAGCGTGAAAGCGCAGTCGAAGCGATGTCGCGCGCTGTCGAACTTGACCCGGAAATCTGGCAGTATTCGGTGAATCTGGGTATGTACACGGAAGCGATGGGTAATGCTGAGGTGGCAGAAGCCGCATATCAACGGGCGTTAACGGTGTATCCTGACATTGTGCTGTATCCTGAGTGGAGACAATCGCCGCTGCGCGAGCGCATCACGGATGTGTACGCGCTGAAGGTCAGCCCACGAGCTATGACGGTATTTCAGTTAGAAAGTGGGCGAATAGACAATGCGCGGCGGGTCTGGACGGAAAGCACGCTCCCGGATTCGATACAGAATGATGGCGTTGAACTGGTGCTGGCGCTGGAAGGCCGCGACCGGGACAGCGCCCTCGAACGGCTGTTATCAATGGAGCGCCGCGCCGTAACCAATGCGGAACAGGCGTGGGTACATCTGGGGCGGGCGCGGGTGGCACGTTACGATGGCAACGACGCGCTGGCTGAGGAAGAACTGAATGCAGCGCGGGAAGTGCTGCAACGGAAACCGCTTGACAACGACGACGAGGATGCGCTCAATATCGCCTACGCGCAGTTCTTGCGGCTGGCGATTCCGCGCTGGTTCCTGCCGCAGGTGTATTATCCAGTAGATAACCCGGTTCTGGTGTATATGATTGAAAATACTTAACACAGAGACTCAGAGGTTCAGAGACACAGGGATAATACAATGCTCTGTCCCTCTGTGTCTCCGAGCCTCCGTGTTATGCTTTTATTCTTTATCTTTTTCTGAGGACTTATGCGGCAACTGACGATTGAACGCGCCGCCGTCATCATCCTGTTCGCGCTGCTGTTCGCGCTGGCCGCGCGGATTCCAACGGATACGGATACGTGGTGGCACATCCGCAGCGGCGAATACACGCTGACACACGGCATGATCTACGCCGATCCGTTTTCGTTCCCGAAGGCGGGTGAACCCTGGATTAACCATAGCTGGGGCGGGCAGATTATTCTGTATGCCGTCTGGAAACTGGCGGACAACTTCGGGCTGGCGGTGTACGTGGCGGCGCTGGCGACAGTGGGTATGGCCTTCGTCTACAAAATGTCGCCGGGAAGCGTGTATCTGCGGGCGTTCACGCTGGTGATCGGCGCGGCGGCGGCGGCGGTGTTCTGGTCAGCGCGGCCACAAATGCTGTCGTTCGCCCTCAGCGCCGTTGTGCTGTACCTGCTGTATTTGTTCAAACGGCGTGCCATAGATCGGCTGTGGCTAATTCCGGTCATTATCGGCGTCTGGGGCAACCTGCACGCCGGATTTTCGATTGCCTTCATCTTTCTGCTGGGCTTCATCGCGGGGGAAGTGCTGAATAATCTGTTTCGCCCAGCGGCGGAAAATATCGTCGGCTGGCGTGGGATTCGTAAGCTGGCGCTGGTGACGGTTGTTTCGGCGGCGGCGTTGGTGATTAATCCGTATGGCCTGCAAATGCTGGCCGTGCCGTTCCAGACGGTAAGCATTGGCGCGCTGCAAAACTTCATCCAGGAATGGAATTCGCCCAACTTCCACGACCGTTCAACGTGGCCGTTTATCGCGCTGCTGCTGGGCTTGTTCGGCGCGGCGGGCGGGAGCAAAAAGCGGCTGGACTGGACAGATTTCGTACTGGCGTCCGGTACAGCGTTTATGGCGCTGCTGGCCGGGCGGAATATCGCCGTGTTCGCGGTGGTCGCCACGCCGATTCTGACCGATCACCTGGACGCGCTGCTGACCGAACGCGGCTGGGTCGTGCAGCCGGTACGCCGGGTCACACCCGGTATGGCGCGCTTAAACGCGATACTGGTCGCTGTGATTGTGCTTGGTGCGGCGCTCAAGGTGCTGCTGGTGCTGGATACCAAAACGGTGCAGCAGGCACAGGAAGACTTTTTGCCGGTTAAAGTGACGGAGTATTTACAGGCGGAGCGTCCCGCCGGGCCGATGTTTAACAGCTACAACTGGGGCGGCTACCTGATGTTCGCGCTGCCCGACGAGCCGGTGTTTGTGGATGGCCGCACCGATCTGTATGGTGATGATTTTCTGACCAACACCTATTTTAAGACGGCCACCGGCGGTGAAGGCTGGCAGGATGTGCTGAACCAGTACGGCGTCCGGCTGGTCGTGGTGGAGGCCAACAGTGGGCTGGCGCGGCGGCTGCATGATGCGACGGACTGGACGCTGCAATACGAGGATAAACAGGCGGTGGTGTTCACACGGGAGGCAGTGTCATGACAAAAGCCCTCACCCCAAAGCCCTCACCCCTGTCCCCTCAGGGAGAGGGGGGAAGTCTGCGTGGATTGCTCGGTGATTTCCGGCTGCTGCTGATTCTGTTTATCGCTTTGCGGATGATGCTGCTGATGGCCTACCAGCCGCTCCTCCTGGAAGGCGGTGAGCGTGGTATCACCACCGGCGGCGATTACCAGACGTACTTTAATATCGCGTCCCTGTCGGACAGTCTGGGCGCGCCGTTCCGCGAGTGGTGGAGCGAGTTCCCGCCCGCCTGGACGTTCCTGTCCGTGTTCATCTATCAGGCGACGAATGCCACTTATGCCAGTTATGCATTTCTGCTGGGTCTGGTGATGGGCGCGTTTGATGCCGGCAACCTGGTGCTGGTGCGGAACATCGCTACGCGGCTGCATGGGGCCAATACGGGCATGGCGCTGGCGTGGATTTATGCCGTGTTACTCGCGCCGCTGGCGTTCACGTTCTGGACATTTGAGCCGCTGGTGGCGTTCTGGCTGCTGCTGGGGCTGTGGTGGCTGCTGCGCGGGCAGGATATGCCGTCAGCGGTGGCGGCGGCGGTGGGCGCGCTGACCAAGTTCACCCCGGCGCTGCTGTTAGGCGCGGTCTGGCGCTTTCGGGAAACCCGTCATGCGGCACGTTATACAGCGATTTTGATCGGCCTGTTCGTGCTGGCTTACCTGCCGCTGCTGGCCCAGAACGCTGCCATGACGCTGCCCTCGCTGACGGCGCAGTTTAACAAAGCCTCGTACCAGTCGGCCTGGGCGCTGCTGGATGGTAACTATCGCACCGGCAATTTTGGCCCGCTGGATGACCGTGCTGACCCGGCGAAAGCGGCGGTCACTCAGGGCAACCCAGCGGTTGTGCCCGGCTGGCTGCGGCTGATCGCGGCGGGGGCCATTGGGCTGCTGGTCTTTGCGCGGACACGGCGCTTTGATGATCGCGGGTTAGTGGCGTTTGTGACGATCACCCTGCTGATCTTCTTTTTGCAGTCGCAGGGCTGGAGTCCACAGTGGTTATCCCAGATCGTGCCGCTGGTGCTGCTGTGTTTCCCAAATCGCAACGGCGTGCTGATCGTCGTGATTCTGAGCGCGGTCACGTTTACCGAGTACCCGTTCCTGTTCCTGCGCACCGGCGATACCGGCGGCGAAATCACCGGCGCGCTGATGATGCCGTTTGTGGTGCTGGTGCTGGCGCGCACCGCGATCCTGATCGGGTTGTGTGTGGCGCTGTATCAAAAGCTGCGACAGGAGCCAGTTTAACGTGATTCACAATTTGTTTATACTTTCTTTAGCGTAGCTTACGACTGTCGGGTGATAAGGTATGAATAGTGTTTGGAAAGAGGACGACCCATGCGACCCGAACTGGAAATTGCCCGACAGTTGATCGAAGAAAAGCAGTTTGACCGCGCGCGAATGATATTGCAAAAAGCATCGGACGATCCGACTGCGCAGAAGTGGCTGGACAAACTGGAGGAAATGGCGCCGAAACCGATCCAGAGACTGAATGGCAATGGCAACGGTAGCCATTCCGCCGGGTGGCAGTACGCGGCGCTGGAGGTCAAACGTTCCTATGGTACGCAGTATCGCTTTAATGGCAGCGCCATGCCCGACTGGAAAGACCAGCCCATATTTTACGCGCTGAACGAATTAGGACGCGAAAGCTGGGAGCTGATTGGTTTCGACAGTAAAGACGAAATGACGGTTTACATTCTCAAGAGACAGGGCGCTGTGCTGGAAAACAGGAAGGTTGAGGTCTGGGATCAATAGTCCGGCAGTTATCAGCCCATAATCGCATTTATCTGCCGCTGATTTTACTGGCGGCGCTGGCCTTACGCCTGGTCAATCTGGGGGTGCGTCCCCTGTGGTATGACGAGGCGTTTGCCGTGTTGTTCAGCGAAAAAGGGCTGGGCGCGATGCTGTATGGCACGCTTACACCGGTCGCGGGTGGCGCGGCAGATATTCATCCCCTGCTGTACTACAGCACCCTCAACGTCTGGATGGCGCTGTCTGGACAGAGTCCGTTCGCCGTCCGGCTGTGGAGCGTGCTGCTTGGTGTAGCGACGGTCGGCGTGATTTATCTGCTGGCGCGCGATCTGTTCGACCGGCGTACCGGGCTGGCGGCGGCGCTGGTAACGGCGGTTGCGCCGTTCCACGTGCAGTACTCGCAGGAAACACGGATGTACGCGCTGCTTGGGCTGCTGCTGGCGCTGGCAACGTGGTGTTTTGTGCGGGGCAACCCCCGTTCACAGCGAGGGGGAGAACAACTGCCGACTACTAGCCGGGGCAAGTGGAGCTGGTGGCTGGCGTTTGGTGTGCTGGCGGCGCTGGCGATGTACACGCAGCAGTTGGCGGCGTTTTATCTGGCCGCGCTGGGACTGGCGCCGGTGCTGTCGCGGCGGTGGGATATATTCCGCCGCGTGCTGCCGGGCGCGCTGGTGGCGCTGCTGCTGTATCTGCCCTGGTTGGTTAACCTGCCCGGCCAGTTAGACAAAGTGCGTTCGTATTACTGGCTGTCCCCGCCGAATGTGGGCCAACTGCTGCTCACGGCACGGTCGTTCCTGGTCGGGGCGCTGGATATTCCGGCGCCGTTGTCAATGATTACCTTTCTCGGTTCGCTGTTTTTGCTCACATTTCTGGTGGTACAGGTGGTCATTGGGCTGCGCGGTCGGCGGCGGGCTGATCGTCAGCCGCTTGGTTTGGTTCTATGGCTGGCAGCCGCGCCGGTGGTGTTGATGTGGCTGGTGTCGCAGGTGCAGCCCGTCTATCTGATTCGCGCGCTGCTGCCGTCGGCGCTGCTGCTGTACGTGGCGCTCGGCTGGTTGGTTGCGCGCGGCGGACTGCCACGTCCGGTGGCCGCCGTGATTGGACTCGTGGGTCTGGTACTCACGGGAATAGGGCTGTATAACCAGTACACCTGGGCAACGTTCCCTAACTCACCATTTCCAGAGGCGGTCGCGGCCATACGCGCGCAGTGGCGGGTGGGGGATGTGGTGGTGCATCAGGACAAACTCTCCGCGCTGCCGATGGTTTACTATGACCGTGACCTCAACCAGCGCTACCTGCGTGATCTGCCGGGCAGCAGCGATGATACGCTGGCGCTGCCGACGCAGGAAATGCTGAAGCTGCTGGCCGATGAGTCGGTCGAACAGGCGGCAGCCGATGCACAGCGGGTGTGGTGGGTTATGTTTGACTTTGCTGAACGCCAGTATGCCGCAGCCGGTCGGCCTGAACTGGTGGAGGCGCTGGCATGGCTGGACGATCATTATTCTGAAACTGGACGGTGGATGCTGAATGATCTGGTGGTGATCCTGTATACACGTGACGAGACTGCACCATGACCCAAACGCAGCGGCTGTTTTTGCTGGTACTCGCGGCGGCGGTTTTCGCCGGGATGGTGATCGTCACGCATAACGTGTTTACCGCGCCGTTCCCCGGCCTGAATGATTTTATGTCCCGATGGGAGGGAGCGCGCTCGTTCTGGGTGGACGGCCTGAACCCTTATGGCGACACCGCCAGCCTGAACATCCAGCAGCGCATTTATGGCCGCGCCGTCATTGAGGGTGAAGACCCCGGTTATTTCGCATATCCGGCCTACACGCTGCTGCTGGTGTGGCCGCTTGTCTATTTACCGTATGCCTGGGCATCGGCCATCTGGATGGTAGTGCTGGCGGCCAGTGTCATCGTCACGCTGTTCCTGCTATTTGACCTGTTTCACTGGAAACCATCGCCGCCGCTGCTGGCGCTGCTCATTCTGTGGTCGCTCCTGATGTATTTCTCGGCGCGCGGGTTTATTCTGGGGCAGCCGGGGATGTTAGTGGCCGCGCTGGAGATTTTAAGCGTGTGGGCGCTGGTAAAACGGCGGGATGGTCTGGCGGCTGTGGCGCTGGCGCTGTCTACGATCAAACCGCAAATGGGCTTTCTGATCGTGCCGCTGCTGCTGGTGTGGGGGCTGTACACACGGCGCTGGCGTTTCGTGGTGGGGTTCGCGGCGGTGATGGCCGGGCTGCTGCTGGTATCCTTCATTCTGGTGCCGACGTGGGTCGGCGATTGGCTGGCGCAGTTGGGACTTTACCCGTCATACACCGCGTTGGGTTCGCCGGTCTGGATCGTGACACAGTATTACCTCGGCCTGGGTGATGCAGCCGAATGGGTGACTGCGGGCGGGCTGCTGGCGGCGCTGCTGTGGGCGTGGTACAGCGTGATCATCCGGCAGCGAATGGAACGATTCTTGTGGGCAGTCGCTTTAACACTGACGGTTACGCACCTGATCGCGCCGCGCACGGCCACACCGCATTATGTGGTGTTCCTGCTGCCGCTGGTGTTTTATCTGCGGCAGATGAGCCGGATACGGCGCGGTGGTAGGTGGGTGGTACTGGCGCTGCTGGCGCTGCTTATCATCCCCTGGCTGCATTTTGTGGCAACCGTCGCCGGCGAATTTGAACACCCAACGGTATATCTGCCCGTACCATTCGGCCTGCTGGTGCTGCTGTGGCTGACGCGGCGGTGGTGGTGGGAGCGGGCGGGATGAGGCGTTTTCCGCTGTCAGTATGGTTGGCGGCGCTGGCGCTGGCGGCGTTCACTTCGCTGCCGTATCTGGCAGGTGCCTGGAGCGCCCCCGCTGGCTGGGATTACAGTGGAGCGGCAGCCGTTCCGGTCGGCGCGCAGGTGGACTTTAACAGCCATCTGGCGAAGATGTGGCAGGGCAGTCGTGGTCAATGGGATTATCAACTGCTGTTTACGCATGAAGCCCATCCCGGCCTGCCATTGGTACAGGGCTTTTATGTCGCGCTGGGCGCGCTGGCGAAGCTTACCCCGTTCAGTCTGCCAGCCGTCTATCATCTGGCGCGGTTCGTTCTGACTGCCGGTGTTGTGCTGGCGCTGTGGGTGTTTGTCTGTCATTTCTTTGAGAAGACCGGTGAACGCTGGTTGGCTCTAGGTTTTGGCACCATTGCCGGCGGGTGGAGCTGGCTGCTGCTGGCGCTTGATCCAGCCATGACAGCGCAGTTGTCTCCGATAGAATTCTGGCTGACGGATGCGTTCAATCTGCTGGGTGCATTCGTAATGCCACATTTTGCGGCGGCGATTATTCTGCAAATCGTGATTGTGCTGGCGTTTGAAAGGTGGGTGCGAACTTCCGTCTCGATCCACCTACACAGAGAAAGGGAAGCAGGTGTATCTCTGCTGCTGCTTACGCTGGCGCTGGCAGCGCAGGCCATCGTGCAGCCGTATGCCGCGCTGCTGTTTGGGCCGCTGCTGGTGATTCTGGCAGGGTATCATATTTTCTCGACGCGGCGACTGACACTGCGCCGGGCAACGGGGTTAATCGTTCCGCTGGCGGTCTATGCGGCGCTGGTGGGGTATCAGGTCGCAGCGTTGAACAGCCATCCGGTATGGAGTAGTTTCACAGCGCAGAATCAAACGCTGTCGCCGGTGGTGACTTATTATCTGTTGGGTTATCTGCCGTTTACCCTGCCGATGGCGTTTGGGCTGCGGGTATTTTTACTCGATAAACCGGATGATCGCTGGTGGCTGCCGATTATCTGGGTGGCGCTGGTGGCGGTGTTGCTGTACGCGCCGTTTCCGACGCAGCGGCGGTACCTTCTGGGGGTACAAACGCCGCTGGCGGTGCTGGCCGCGTATGGCTGGTCACGGGGGATACTGCCCCGTTTAGCCATGCGGCTGCGTCCGCTGGTGACGTTCCTCTATCTGGGTGTGGCGTCGGTAGCGATCATCGGCATGATAGTCATAAATGCGATTTCATTGTCCGAACCCTATACCCATACCGATGTGTTTTATAATCCAGCCGAACTCCGGGCCTTTGCCTGGCTGAACGAACTGGCGCAATATGATGAACTGGTGCTGACGACGGCAGATGAATCCGGGCGTGGCAGCGGCGGGCGGCTGGTAGCGGCAGTGGGGCAGCGGGTCTACCTGGGACACTGGATTGAAACGGCTGATTTTATCGAAAAAGTCATGAATGTCCGGCGCTTTTATGATCCTGTTACCTTGGATGAGTGGCGGAAAACATTTCTTAAGGACATCGGCGCGGCTTACGTCTGGTATGATGAATATGCGTCCGCTGCCGGCGGGTGGAGTCCGGCAAACGCGAACTATCTGACGCCGGTGTTTGTGTCCGATGCCGTGACGATTTATCGGGTGAGCGGCCTGTAGAGACAGCCTTGTGAGACTTTCGACCAGAGAACGCTTCATATTCCTTATGATTGCGCTTGGCGGCGCGTGGTTCATCACCCACAGTTTCGCGCCTGCGCCGAATTTTACCGATGCGTTTTATCATCTGAATGCGGCTAACCGGCTGGTCAGCGGCCAGGGTTTCACCGATCCCTATCTCTGGACCTACATCGGCGCCCCGGAAACACTGCCCGCGCCATCGCACCTGTACTGGATGCCGCTGACATCGGTGCTGGCCGCGCTGGGGATGGGGCTGTTCAATGCGCCGGGGAATTATGCCGCCGCGCAGTGGCCGTTCGCGCTGTTGTTCGCGGGAACGGTTTATACGGGCTTCTGGCTGGGTGGATGCCTGGGCGGGGCGCGCCGTCATGCCTGGACTGCCGGGCTGCTGACGCTGTTCGCGGGATACTATACACGCTTCTGGGGCGCGATAGATACGTTCGCGCCGTATGCACTGATCGGGGCGCTGTGTCTGCTGTGGCTGGGGTTAGCCCTCACTCCCCGCCCGCCCGCTCTCACTCAGGGTAAGGGTGTAAAAGAACGCCGTTTTCCGACGAGGTTGCTTTATGCGGCGCTGGCCGGGGCCTTCGCCGGGTTGGGGCATCTCACCCGCGCCGATGGCGTGCTGCTGCTGGCGGTGGGGTGGGCGGCTGTTATATGGCCCTGGGATCGAAGCCGTGGAACACACTTTTTTGTGTTCTTACGCAGACGTCTGCTCTGTGCCATCGTCATGACTTCCGTCTATCTGCTGGTGATGCTGCCCTGGTTGGCGCGCAATCTGACGGTTACCGGCGCGCCGCTGCCGCTGGGTGGGTCGCAGGCTATCTGGTTCACCGAATATAACGACCTGTTTAATTACCCGCCGGATGCTAATCCGGCCACATTTTTTGCGGATGGCCTCGGCACGCTGCTCAGGACACGCTGGGAGGCGCTGACTGGCGGCGGTCTGTTGTCCGGTAATCTGGGAACGTTTGTCGCGGTCGAAGGGCTGGTGGTGATGACGCCGCTCATGCTCATCGGCTTATGGCTGCGGCGGCACGAACCGCTGCTGCGGGGATTCTGGCTGTACGCGCTGGGAGTACATCTAGTCATGACGTTTGTGTTTTCCTATCCGGGGCTGCGCGGCGGGCTGTTTCACTCGGCGGCGGCGCTGGTGCCCTGGTGGGCAGCACTGGGCGTGGTGGGGCTGGACGGTGTAGTAGACTGGATGGCGAAAAAACGGCGGCACTGGAACGCGAAAACGGCGAAAGCCATCTTTTCAACGGCGTTGGTGGCGGTGGCGGTAGGCTTAAGCCTGCTGACCGCGCCCTATCGTCCCGCGCCGTCGTCTATACCGGTGCTTTATTCCCGGCTGCAGGCCATCCTGCCGCCGGAGGCGCGGGTGATGGTCAATGACCCGGCGCAGTTGTATTATTACACCGGCCTGGGCGGTGTGGTCCTGCCGAATGAAAGCCCGGCAGCGATTCAGGCGATTGCGCGGCAGTACGATGTGGCTTATCTGCTGCTGGAAGGCATCACCGCTGATGGGCGCGCCGGGGCGGCATCACCAAAATTGTGGCCGATTCTGACCGAACCCCAGGCATTTTTGACTCCAATGGAACTAGACGTTCCGGGCGTGAGGTTATATGCTATCCACCGCTAACAGCCTGCGGCGCTTTCGACCGGGCGACGGCCTGTTTCTCGTTGCTGCTGCGTCAGGTGTGCTGCTGTACGCGCTGGCGGCCAGCGGCGGTTTCCCACTGGATGACAGTTGGATTCATCAGGTATACGGGCGAAATCTGGCGCACACCGGGCAATGGGCGTTTGTGCCGGGTGAACCCAGCGCCGCCTCGACCTCACCGCTGTATACTGTGCTGCTGGCACTGGGCTATGCGCTGAATATACCGTTCAGGCTGTGGACACACGGTCTGGGGGCACTGGCGCTGGCGCTGGCGGCAATGGCTGGCGCGCGGCTGGCGCAGCGCGCGCTGCCGGAACAGAAGTACATCGGTCTTCTGGGTGGGCTGGCGCTGGTGCTGGCCTGGCATCTGGTGTGGGCGGCGGCATCCGGCATGGAAACGATGCTATTCAGCCTGTGGACGCTCGTTTTGCTGGCGATGGCGTGGCGGGAGCCGGAGGCGTCGGGCAGCGTGGCACGCCGGGGATTTGTCTTTGGCGCAGCGGCGGCACTGGCGACGATGACCCGACCGGAAGGGCTGCTGCTGGCCGGGCTGATCGGGCTGGCGCTGCTGCTGGTTCGGCCTCAGACAACCTGGCGCGGTCTGGTGTGGTGGGGGGTAGGCGCGGCGGTCGGCTTTGGGGTAATGATCGCGCCGTATCTGGTCTTAAACTGGCAGCTTACCGGCGGTTTGCTGCCGAATACGGCGGCGGCCAAACAGGCTGAATATGCCCTGATTGTCGAGCGTTTGTCCTATCCGGCGCGGCTGTGGGAAATGGTCAAGCCGATCTTTGCGGGGGGGCAGATACTGCTGGTGCCGGGGATGGTTTATTATGCGCTGCATTGGTCGCGCCGTCTGCGGCATAACCGCAAAGCGATCCTGTATCTGCTGCCGCTGGTGTGGGCGCTGGCGTTGATCGCGCTGTACGCGGCACGACTGCCCGCGCCGTACCAGCATGGACGCTACGTGATTCCGGCGCTGCCGGCACTCGTCCTGACAGGCGTAATCGGCACGGCCTGGCTGGTATCGGTGGGCCGCCGCTCGCTGGCCGGGCGGGTTCTCAGCCGGTCGCTGGCGATTGCCTCGGCGTTAGGATTCGTTTATTTTGCGGCTGCCGGCGCGGGCATTTACAGCCGTGACGTGCAAATCATTGATGAAGAGATGGTCGCGGCGGCGCAGTGGATTGCGGTCAACGTGCCGCCGGAGGAACGTCTCGCCGTTCATGATATTGGCGCGGTGGGTTACTTCGCGCCGCGCCCGATTCTGGATCTCGCGGGACTGATCAGCCCGGAGATCGTGCCGTTCATCACGGACGGCAACCGGCTGTGGGACTGGCTTTACCAGAATGATGCGAAATACCTTATGGCTTTCCCTGACCAGATACCCGGTAAGAACCCGGATGACTCGCGTCTGTGCCCCCTGTTTATCTCTGGTGGTACGGCTTCTCCGGCAGCCGGCGGGCCAAACATGGCGGTGTACTATCTGGCCTGGAACGGCAGTTGCGCGGGTTAAACCTTAAGTTGCTTTGGGTTGTGAAAAAGGTAAAATGAGTTTATGAACGATTTATTCAAGAAACTCAACGTACTGGTACGTGCCAGCATTAACGAAGTGCTGGGGGATGAACACGCGGTCGGTCAATCGCGCCGCCAGCCGCTTACGCCGGACAAGCTGGGTAAGGATATTGACCGTGAAATCACCACGTTACGCAGCCGTATTAACGATGCGCTGGCTTTTGAGGATGGCTTGCAGCAGCGGGTGACGTCCTTACAGGATGAGGTGAGCCGTTGGGATCAGCAGGCAGATGAAGCGGTCGTAGCCGGGAACGATGTGCTGGCACGGCGTGCCGTTGAGCAGATGCAGTTGGCGCAGCAGCGTCTGGCGATGGCTGAAGCTGACCTGCGGGAACACCAGTTGGTCACGCAGGAGCTGATTCAGCGTGTGAACATGCTGGAAGCGGTGGTGGCTGATGCACGCCGGGCACAGGCCGAGAAGCCGTCAGTTGAGGTGGATACAGCCGAAGAAGCGCCGTCCGCGCAGGTGACGCCGCGTCTGCCGTCCCTGTCGGATGTACTGCGTGACGCGCAGGAAAAGATCAACCGGATGGGCGATATGATCAACGCCCAGACGGAAGTGACGGCACCATCGCCAGTTGAGGAAGCGCAGCAGGCCGCCGATGAACAACATGTTCAGGATGATCTGGCTGCCCGCCGGGAGCGATTGAGCAAACCGAAAGCACCATAAATGATGTCTGATACTGAACCAAAACGCATTTTAATTGTCACCAGCGACTACATTGTGGTCGAAACGGTACGTCAGGTGCTGGATACGGAAGGCTTTGCCGTGCAAACCGCCTACAGCCACATGGATGGTCTGTACAGCGTGGAGAACGGTGAATTTGATGTGGTGCTGGTTGAGGCCGCGATGCGTGATCACCGCACGGGCGAAACGACCGCGCTGGCGCTGGCGCGCCTGCGGGAGTCACTGCCGGTACTGGCGCTGACCGATAATGGCGACTGGAAGGAAAAGGCGCGACTGCCGGCGAATCTGACACCTACGCCGCTGGACAAGATCGCTATTGAGCGGGGATTATCGGCGGCGCTGCGGATACCCATTGGCCGTGAGGTGCAGTCGGCGGCTGTTATACCGTTTTCAGATGAAATCCAGACCCTGTTTGATTTGAGCAAATCACTGACCGAAGTGCTGGATTTAACGGAAGTGCTTAACCGCGTGGTGGAAGCGGCCCGCCGCCTGACGAATGCTGAAGAAGGCATGATCTTACTGCCGGATGACGACGCCGGGCAGTTGTATTTGCGCGCCAAAGTGGGTATTGATGTGGAGGTGGCGCGGAACTTCCGCGTCAAGACCGAAGACACGCTGGCGGGGCATGTCTTTCACGGCGGTAAGCCCGTACTGATCGGCGCGCAAGGCCCGCAGAAGGTTAAGACCGAATATCTGGTAAACGCGCTGCTGTACGTGCCGATCAATTACAAAGGTGAATGTATCGGTGTGCTGGGTGTTAACAACAAGAACACTGAGGCCGTGTTCAACCCGCGTCACCAGGAATTGCTGGCGAGCCTGGCAACCTTTGCCGCTATCGCCATTGAGAACGCCCGCGCGCACGAGGAAGTGCTGGAACACGCGCGCGAACTGCAAATGCTGGTTGAAGCCAGCCAGTCGGTCAATGCTTCGGTTTCGCTGGATCGAACGCTGCCGAATGTATGTGAACAATTGATGCTGGTGCTGAATGTACACCGGGCGGAAATTTACGAATGGCGCCCGGAGCGCAGCCACCTTGCCGCGCAGGCTCGTTATTCACATATGATCTGGCCGCCAGGGCAGGGGCCGGTGATTGATCTCAGCAGCCGCATCCTCGTGCAGGCGGCACTGCTCGATAACCAGGCGATAGCGGTGCGCCGGTCGGATGAGGGTTTGCCAGCCGGGGAGCGAGAGTATCTGGCCCGCAGCGGGGCGGCGGCGGCGCAGATCGTACCGATTGTCGGCGGCAGCCAGATGCTCGGTGTGGCGCACCTGTATTATGTGATGGAACCGGCCCGTCTGCCCGAAGCTGAACTGGTGCAGCGTGTCCAGCATCTTATCCTGGAAGTTCTGGTATCCCTGTCGAATCAATCCAATCCTACGCGGCTGCAAGGCGTTTTCCGCGCGGTGGAAGAGATTAACCGGCTGACCGGCGCGGATTGGTGCGAGGTGGCGCTGCTGGCAGCTGATAAACAATCCCTTACCGGACATTTGTCAGTCGGGCAGGGGGTATGGCTGACCGCACCTCAGCCGGTACTTGATCTGTCGCCCTATCCCGATGTGCTGGAGGCGCTGCGCGCTCAGACGCCAATCAATAAACAGGCGGACAGCAAGATTATGTCGGCAGGTATCCGCGCGCTGCTGGATACAACTCAGGGGCGCAGTATCCTGGGGCTGCCGCTGGTGCAGCGTGGTACGGTTCAGGGGCTGGTGCTGTTTGTGGATGCGCGGCGCAACCGGATATTCAATCAACGCGATGTGGATATGGCGCGAACGATGGTCGCGCAGGCGGCGACGGCGCTGGAAAATGCGCGTCTGGTGCATGATCTGGAACGCAGCCTGATTGATCTGCGTGATGCGCAGGATCGGCTGGTGCAGACGGCGCGGCTGTCGGCAATGGGCGAACTGGCGGCGGCGGTCGCGCATCAGATTAACAATCCACTGACGACGATCATGGTGGATTCAGAAATGCTGCTGCTGGATGAGCCGGAGGAGTCGCGCAATTACCGGTCACTTCAGGCGATCAATCGGGCCGGGAAACGCGCGGCGGGTGTCGCGCGGCGGCTGCTGGCGATTGCCCGTCCGAACAGTCCGGACAGCCCGCCGCAGCCCATAGATGTGCTGGATACTATCGAAGGTGTTTTGTCGCTGGTGAAATCGCATATCGAGCGTGACCGCATTCAGGTGATTGCCGAACTGCCGGAGACGCGGCTGCCGTCGGTCTGGGCGGTGCCGGGGCAGCTTGATGATATCTGGCTGAATCTGGTGATGAACGCGCACGATGCGTTGATGGGACAGGAAGATGCACGTATTCAGGTGCGGGCGGAGTACCTGCCTGACGATGAGCTGATGGAAGTAACGGTGGCAGACAACGGCCCCGGCGTTCCGCCGGAACTGATTAAGAAAATTTTCCAGCCCTTCTTTACAACGAAGCCCGTTGGCGAAGGGACTGGCCTGGGACTGCACATCTGCCGCCAGACTGCCGAACGGGTGGGCGGCAGCATCAGGGTAAAAAGTACACCCGGCGTGGGGACGACGTTTTTCGTTCGGCTGCCTGTGAAGAAAGGGGCTACCTAATGCCATATGTTGTGGCTGTTGACGATGACCCGGAAGTGCTGGATACGGTGGGGCGTGTCCTGGAGCGAGAGGCTTTTGAAGTCAGCCTGGCGCGGTCAGGCGCCGAGGCGCTCGCCATTGTTGAAGGGCGCACCCCGGATTTGATGATCCTGGATATTATCATGCCGGGCATGGACGGCATTACGCTTTGCCAGCACCTTCGCCGTGATGCGCGGTTTGCGGCGCTGCCGATTCTATTCCTGACGGCGAAAGGCAGCACCGATGATAGTGTGGACGGGCTGGACGCCGGCGCGGACGACTATGTGATTAAGCCGTTTGAACTGGCTGAACTGCGGGCGCGTGTCCACGCTTTGCTGCGCCGTAGTGTTCGGGAGACTCGCAGTGACGCGGTTATCCAACTGCACGAACTGAAACTCGACTCTGACACCTATCAGGTATTCGTGAAGGGGTTCAAGATTCAGTTGACCTCGACGGAACACCGGCTGCTGCGGTATCTGATGGAAAATCCGAACCGGGCGCTGTCGCCGGGGCATCTGCTGCAAGTGGTGTGGGAATACCCACCCAATACCGGCGATCCTGATCTGGTGCGAGCGCATGTTCGCAATCTGCGCGCAAAAATCGAAAAAAACAGCGATCGTAAGTACATTCGTACTATTCATGGTGTGGGATACATGATCTCTGCTTAGTACAGGTATGCCAGCCGTCTACGAAATTCACGAAAAGTTTATATGTATCTACAGTATGAGCGCCCTTATCAGGCTATACTGGGAGCATATAAGAACATCAAAGCAAGGTGACGGGCTGACATGTACAAAATCCTGCTGGTAGACAACGATGCCGAAACGTTGGAGATGATAGACCAGTTACTCAAGCGGGAAGGATATAGTATCTATCGCGCCACCTCTGGTCACGATGTCCTGCGTCTGGTGGACAGCCTGGTGCCGGATCTGATGGTTATCAGTATGACGCTGTCCGGTATGGATGGCCTGACCCTGTGCCGCAAGCTGCGGGCGCTGCCCCATACCGCCAGAACGCCCATTGTTTTTCTGAACAGCAGTGAGTCGCCGTATGGTGTAGCCGATGCACTGGGCGCGGGCGGCGATGATTACCTGCGGAAGCCGTTTGCCCTGCGCGAACTGGCGGCGCGTATTCGCGCGCATTTGCGCCGCGTGGCAACCAAACAGGACGATGTCCCACGGTTGCGGATTGTGCCGGACAGCCTGACCGTATTTGTGAACGACCGCAAGGTGCTGCTGACGCAGGTCGAATTTGATCTGCTACTGTTCCTGTGCAGCACGCCGAACCAACTGCATTCAACCCAGACGCTGCTCAATGATGTGTGGCAGTACCCGCGTGGTACGGGTGATACGGCGCTGGTGCGCAACCATGTGCGTAATCTGCGCCGCAAGCTGGAAAGTGACCCTGAACGCCCGGAGATCATCCAATCGCGGCACGGGCGCGGTTACACGGTCCGGGCACAGGTTGAGATCGAACCCGACGCTATGCGCAGCCTGCGTTAAATAACCTGCCGGGGCGCGGTCACTGCCGCGCCCCAATACCCCTTCTTCTCCTTTCACATACGCTTTTGCACAAAACTCGTACTATTGTGCATTCCCCATTACCCCTGACCCTTATCGGCCTCGATTGATAACATTTGGGGTTATTTTAAGTTGCCCGCGCGGGTTAACCCGCGCCAATGCGCGCCCCGGACTCGAACCTGGGGGATGTCGTTTCCACGCCATCCCGCACCTGCCGCGCCTTTAACTCCCGTAACACGCTACGCCGTTGTTATTGCGATCCAGCTTCGGGCACTTCTGGGCGATTTCTACGTCTGCTTTAGCGGTTGGTACCGCCCCGCGCCTACAATAACTTTCCGCTTGCGCTTCGCTTTCGTCATGAGACCCTCAGTAAAGGGACTTCTGCATACTTCTATGCAGTTATCCGATATGAGTACGCTTTGCTGCTATGCTGACCACAAACGCCTTAATCTTAAGACTTTTTGAGCCAGCTTATGTCAAAGATACGCTGCGCAGTCTTGCACTCTTCCATTCAGTTTAGTGAATTTGTACCTTCGCCTTGTGGTTTGCTGCGCTCCAGATATAGCAAGTCGCCAATATCGCAATTGAAGTACACGCACAGCCGTTCGATGATGTCTTCGCGGAATTCAACCACTTCCCCGCGCACCCACTTGGAAATCGCCGCACGGGTGAGGCCGGTTTCCCGCGCCACTACAGAGGCCGTAATGGGGCGGCCTTCCTTCGCTTGTTTCTCACCCATCAAATGTACGACACGGTTTCGCACTGGCATAACTCCTGCGCTCGTTTCTACCTATGGTATATCGGATTTAGTAGCAAGTCAAACGATTAACGGCGGTTTGTAAACTTTAAATGTTTTTATGTAAACGTTCCGTTGACAAAACCAGAATTCTTTGCTAAGATGTATGCAAATGTACCACCTAGCCCGGTTTCACGAAATAGAAAGGATTTTCCATGACCCCTCAATCCCCCTTCGCTCACCTTTTTGCCGCCGAGGACTTGATCTCTGACGAAGATGCCGAAGTCCTTCTCTCCCGCTTCGAGGCCGAAAATCCCCAGTTGATGGACGATGCCCATGCCGACGAGCCGCTCGATCTCTACCCCACCACCATGCCGCTGGTGCTGGCCGAACGCTGGCAGCAGCGCCTCGCCGCCGGCGACCCCTACGCTCTGGAAGTGTCCATCGCCTGCGAACTCTGGCAGATGGATCAGGATGTCAAGCGCAGCCAGCGCGA
>JARKOK010000341.1 GCA_029975765.1 Aggregatilineales bacterium | reverse complement strand
GTTTCCCGGATGGACAGCACCGCCGAGCGCACGATACGCGCCAGCGTCATCCAACTGGTCAGCCCCAGAATCACCACGATCACGATCACGCTGCCGCTGAAACTGCGGCCAAACAACTGCTGTGTGGGGATTTTCCCGCTGAGAAACTTCGCCATCACCAGCAGCAGCAGCAGCGAGGGGATGCTCAGCATGGCTTCGGTCAGGCGCATCAGCACCGAATCCACCAGCCCGCCAAAATACCCCGACGCTACGCCGACAATCGTGCCGACGATGACGGACACCGTCACCGCCGTGATGCCGATCAGTATCGAAATCTGCCCGCCGTAAATAATGCGCGCCAGAATGTTGCGGCCAATCGTATCTGTCCCGAAGGGAAATTCCTGGCTGGGCGCGCGCAGGCGGCGGCTGGTATCGTTGTAGTTCGCGTCTGCTTCGCTGTAGAACAGCGTCCCCACTGTCACGAACAGAACGATGCCCAGCATGATCAGCACGCCAACGACCGCGATACGGTGGCGCAGGAAGCGTTTAACAGTCCGGCGAGAACGGGACAGGTTGACGGCTGCCGCTGTTTCACGATTCAGGCGTACCGGGCGCGCATCAGATTGTGTTGCCATATGCCACCTCGTCTACGAATACCGGATGCGCGGATCAAGCCACGTATACACCAGATCGGTGAGCAGTTGAAAGACCACGACTGCCACCGAGATCAGCATCAGGATACCCATCAGCACCGGGTAATCGGAGCGCCCCAGATGGTCAATGAACAGCCGCCCCATCCCCGGCCAGGCGAAAATCGTTTCCGTCACTACGGCCCCCGCCAGCAGAAACGGCAGGTCCAGGCCGATCAGCGTAACAATCGGCAGCGAAGCATTCTTGAACGCATGAACAAACAGCGTCCGCCGTTCCGACAGCCCTTTCGACCGCGCGGTGCGGATGTAATCGGAGTTAATCACTTCCAGCATGGTTGAACGGATGTAGCGGCTGTAACCGGCGATGCTGATGAGCGCAATCGTCGTCACCGGCAGCACCATGTGCCAGGCCACTTCCTGAAAGGTGCGCCCCTTGGCCGGGTCGAACATGCCGCTGATCGGCAGGTACGGCAGCCCCCACTTGCGGAAGTTCACGGCAAAAATGTACATCAGGATGAGCGCCATCAGAAAGACGGGGATGGAATACGTAATGAAGGAAAACGCCGTCAGAATCGTATCGAGCAGGCTGTACTGTTTGACCGCCGACACGATGCCAACGGTGAGCGACAGCACAAGGATGACCAGTTCGGCGGTAATCATCAGCAGCAGCGTATTCGGCAGCCGCTGCATAATCACCTCAATCGCCGGCTGGCGCGTCACAAACGAATTACCAAAGTCGCCCCGCAGCACCCCCTGGCGCGTGCCGGTTTCACCGGTTTCAGGGTCTACCACCATCCAGTCGTTGCCGACCAGCCAGATAAAATACTGGGTGAGCAGCGGTTGATCGAGGCCCCAGGCACGCCGCAGCCGTTCCCGGTCTTCGGGTTTGGGCGGCTGCCGCCCGCCCAGCGTCGCCACCGGGTCGCCTGACGCCTGCATCAGCGCAAACAGAATGATGCTGATCAGCAGCAGCAGGGGGATCGCCTGCAACAAACGGCGAATAATGTATTGAGTCATGGCCTAACTACCATCAATGGCCGGAACGCGGTGCGATATGAAACATCCTGATGTTCTGATCGCCAGGGGCACGGCGTGCCGTGCCCCTGCAACGATAAGGATTTAACCGGTCACGTCCCAGTTCTGTACGTCGAAGTAGGGGGTCGAGCCGTTCAGCCGGACGTTTTGCAGCCGTCCGCTGACCGCCCACAGGTCGGCGTCAAACCACGTGCTGACCCAGATATAGGCATCATAGATCATCTTGTCAATCTCATGGAACGTCGCGATGCGTTCTTCCGGGTCAACCTGCGTGCGCTGAAGTTTCAGCAGTTCCGTCAGCTTCTCATCGCAGTAGTAGTTGTCGTTCGCCCCGTCCGGGTTTTCATCACTGTAAATCTGGTCGCAGTCAAACCGGATCGTGTCAGGATCGGGGAAGTAACCCGGCGCGGACGACCAGGTGGCGATATCATACTGGCCGGTCGCAATCGGGCCGCCCTCATTGTAGCTGCTGAAGAACACGCCGGATTCATAGTTTTCCAGCTTCAGTTCGATACCCAGATCACGATACCACTGCTGCGCCAGCGCCTGCATATCACGGCGGATGCTGCGCGTGGTGGCTGCGAACCGCAGTTCCAGCTTGACACCATCCTTATCGCGGATGCCATCACCGTCACTGTCCACCCAGCCGGCCTCATCCAGCAGCGCGGCAGCCTGCGCCGGATCATACGGCACCGGTTCGAGATCAGGATTGGCGTAAGGGGTATCTTCCCAGTAGCTCGCGCCGGGAGGCAGCACGCCGTAGTTCAGATCGCGGGAGATCGAGAAGCGGTCGAAGGCCAGCGCCAGCGCCTTACGCACGCGCACGTCACTCATCGCCGGGTGGGCGCGGTCGCCCGCGTTCATGAACAGACCTTCGTTATAACCCGACGGGATCAACCGCACATCCAGCCCGGCGTCGGTCAGACCTTGCGCGTCGCTGGCCGGGAAGAAGGTGCCAATATCGGTATCGCCGGCCTGCAGGCTGGCAACATAGGCCTGATCATCAGGAATGAAGGTGATAACAATGGTGTCAATCTTCGGTTTGCCCAGCGCGAACGCCTCGTTGGCGGTGAAGCGCATGTAGTTGCCCACTTCGTATTCCGCCAGCACGTACCCGCCGCTGGAGACATTCGGCATCTTGCCAAAGAAGACGCCGTCCAGCGTGCCCGCCGCTTCAAATTCGGGGCGCAGAATATGTTCCGGCATCGGGCGGAAGTTGAAGCCCAGCCAGGGGGCATATGGCTCTTTGAAGGTGACAACGACGGTGGTCGCGTCCGGCGCTTCGATGCTTTCCACCAGATCATACGGCGTCCGCCCCTGCGGGGTGTTAGCCTCGTTCGCCCACATATCGAAGGTGAACAGCACGTCCGCCGCATCCAGCGGGTCGCCATCCGACCAGGTCAGCCCGTCTTTCAGTTTATACGTGAGCGTGCGGCCATCGGCGCTGATGCCGCCGTTATCCACACTGGGAATTTCGGATACCAGCACCGGCACCGGGTTATAATCCTCGTCAAACTCCCAGACACCCGCCAGGAACAACTGGTTGACATACCCGGCAAAGGTCATTGTCGTGTACATCGGCAGCAGGTTATCCGGCTCCTGCGTAAACGAAATCGTAATGGACTTACCCTGAGCGGCTGCCGGGACAACCGCGCCGACCAGCAGCGCCAGTACCAACAGCCAGAGGAAAGACTTGCGGTTCATGATGTTTCTGATCCCCTCTACACAAAATGTAAGTAAGGTGCGTCAACACCCGTTGCGCTGAGATGATACCGACATTACGGTGACTGAGCAATAGATTAACGCACAACACTGCCCGTCTGTCAGTTGTCATGAATGTCCATAGGCGCTGGTTGGGTCTGACCGGAGGGAGGGGGCTTGCCACAGGGACACGACCTGCCGCCGTGTCCCTCTTATCAAGATGGTTATTTATAGAGCTTCGTCGGCAGCGGGTTGCGCTCGGTGAAACCGCGCTGGTGCCAGTAGGGATAAATAGTGTCGGTTTCGCTGACCGCATCCAGCCGCGCGACCTGCTCGGCGGTCAGATTCCAGCCCACCGCCCCCAGATTTTCGTGCAGTTGGGCTTCATGCCGCGCGCCGATAATCACGCTGGAAACGGTTGGCCGCTGGAGCAGCCAGTTCAGCGCCACCTGCGCCACCGTTTTGCCGGTTTCGGCGCTGATGGCATCCAGCACATCCATCACCCCGTAGAACCAGTCGTCGGGGATGTCCGGCCCTTCGCCCGCGCCGAGTGACACGCGCGTATTGGCCGGCATGGGTTCGTTCCGGCGGTATTTCCCGCTCAACCGCCCCTGCGACAGCGGCCCCCAGACCAGCGTGCCAACGCGCTGGTCAAGCGCCAGCGGCATCAGTTCCCATTCGTATTCCCGCCGGAGCAGCGAGTAATGCGCCTGATGCGCCATGTAACGCGCCCAGCCATACTTTTCCGACACCGCCAGGGATTTCATCAGGTGCCAGCCGGAGAAGTTCGAGCAGGCCAGGTAGCGCACCTTGCCGCTTTGTACCAGCGTATCCAGCGCCCGGAGCGTTTCTTCGACATCGGTCTGGGCGTCGAAGCCGTGCATGGTGTAAATGTCAATGTAATCCGTACCCAGCCGGCGCAGGCTGCCCTCACACGACCGGATGAGATGAAAGCGCGAATGCCCGACATCGTTCGGGTCGTCACTCATGCGGAAGGTGGCTTTGGTCGAAATGAGCACCTGGTCACGCCGCCCTTTAATCGCCTCGCCCAGAATTTCTTCTGACTGGCCGTTCGAATACACATCGGCGGTATCGAACAGATTCGCACCCGCTTCGAGACAAATATCCACCAGGCGGCGCGCGTCTTCGACATCGCTGCTGCCCCACTTGGAAAAGAACGGATGGTTGCCCCCAAACGTCCCGGTGCCAAAACTGAGGGCCGGTACGCTAAAACCTGAGCCGCCAAGTAATCGGTATTCCACGTTGGTTTCCTCCTGAAAATGAATATTGACCGGCGGCAGTACGCGTTAATTCTCAGACACTTCCGCCGTTACCACCGGGCCGGAGCGATAATCTTCCCGCACGCCGAGGGTATCGCGGGTGATCATTTTACCGGGCGGCACTATGACCCGTTCCGGCACGCTGGCGCCGGCCAGCATCTTGACCAGAGTATTGACCAGCGTTTGCGCGGTTTCGATGCGCGACGCCTGCACCGAACCGCGCATATAATAACCGCTGGCGATATACTGCTGCGCCCGCAGTTCGGCGTCCACGCTGGTGATCATCACCGCATCCGGCGCAACACCGGCGGCGCTCAGGGCATCAATCGCGCCGAACGCGCCGGCGTCGTTGATGCTGACGATCACGTTAAAGGCTGTGCCGTCGGCCAGCAGGGCTTCAATCGAGGCGCGGCCATTTTCGCGTGTAGCCCCCAGATACCGCCCGACGATGTGGGCGTCCGGCGCGAACTCCTTCACCCCGGCTTCCATGCCATCGGCGCGGCGCACCAGGTCGGGCAGATCGGGGTAATCGAGAATCACCACATTGGCCTGCCCTTGCAGTTCCTGTTGGATGAGCTTCCCCGCCAGCCGTCCCGGTTGTAAACCCAGCTCATAGTTGTCCCCCGTGACCAGCACGCCGCCGTAGCTGGGGGCATCCCCACCAAAAAAGACCATCGGAATCTTCTGCGCCTGCGCCGAGGCCAGCGTATTCACCAGCAGGCTGGTATCGAGCGGGCAGATAATCAGCCCGGTGGCGCTGTCCGAGCGCGCGCGCTCGATCTGCGTGACCTGCTGGTAGGGGTCAGTGTCGCTGTCATAGATGCGCAGTTCGAGGCCGTAGCGCGTGGCGAGGTCACGAATTTCCCGCGCCAGCCCGGAATGAAACTCGCTTTCCAGCGTGCAGGTCACATAAGCGATGAAGCCCCGACTGCCCAGGCGCGCCCGCGCCGCCGCGATTTCCGCCTGCCGGGGCACCATCTCCAGCGCCGTACCCTGCCTGCCGCTTAACACGTCAGGGGCCGGCGGGGGTGTGGGCGTCCAGGAAGCGGCAACGGCGGTTTCGGTGAGCGATAGTTCCAGCGCGGCGGCGGTTTCAGCCTGCGCGGTGGCGGTGGCTGCCAGTTGGAGGTTGGCTGACAGGCTGCTGAAGACCAGCACCAGAATTGCCAGAATGGTGACGACCAGCGTCGCCCCCACCGCCAGATAAAATCCCGGACGGCGCTGTACAATCTGCGAACCACCGGTAAGCGCCACGACCGGAATGGACGGGGACGACGGGCGCGACGCCGGTAAATGGTCGCTGCTGCCAACCGGACGCCCCAGCGCCAGATCAAGCGCCCGCGCCATTTCGGTAGCGCTGTCATACCGTTTGTCGCGGTCTTTTTGCAGCGCGCACAGGATCACCATCTCCACTTCGAGTGGGATCTCCGGGTTGATGTGCGTCGGCGGCGTGGGCTGCTTTTCGAGGTGCTGGTAGATGATCGAAACCAGATCGCTGCTGCTGGTATCAAACGGCAGCCGCCCGACGACCATGTTGTACAGAATCACACCCAGGCTGTACACATCGCTGCGGTGGTCAAGCGTTTCCCCGCGCAGCTGCTCCGGCGACATATAGGCCGGCGTGCCAACAATCGTGCCGGGTTTGGTGATCTCCAGCGAGTTTTCCGCCAGCTTTGCCAGCCCGAAGTCGGTCAGATAGGCGTTGCCGGCATCGTCCAGCATGATGTTGCTGGGCTTCAGGTCGCGGTGGATGATACCCTTGCTGTGCGCGTAGGACAGCCCCTGCGCGATCTGTTTGAAGAGTTCCGCGATCCGATCCAGCGGCGGGCGTTCGCGGCGCATCAGGTCGGCCAGCGTGCCGCCGCGCAGCCAGCGCATCGCCAGATACGCCATTTCCTCGGTGATACCGTAGGCATAAATCGGCAGAATGTGAATGTGTTCCAGCCGCGCGATGATCTCCGCTTCGTAGGCGAACCGCCGCCGGAATTCTTCATGCTGCCCCTGACCTTCCGTCAGACGGATGACCTTGAGCGCCACATGCCGGTTGATGGACGGCTGGAAGGCACGATAAACCACCGCCATCGCGCCCTGCCCGATGCGTTCTTCAATCACAAAATCATTAATTTGCCGGCCAATGAGATCATCGTAAGGCATAATACATTCCTGATGATGGCCGCCGTCGGGCAGACGGCCGCGCCCATAAGTATAGGCGATTCAAACCAGAAGCGCCACATTTCGTTACCCTGCATTACGAACGGACAAGCGTGGGGCAGGCGTAGCGTAGGTGTATCTTTCAAATGGGGCGTAAACCATTATAATGCAGCGTGTATGAATGAGTTGGGGTGAATCTGAACTATGCGCGCTCTCTCACTGTTTTTGTTAGGTTTCGTGCTGCTGCTGCCGGTCACGGGCGCTCTGGCGCAGGCTGCGCCGCCCCCCGCGCACGAAATCACCGGTTTCACACACATCGCCCAGCACTGGAACAACTGCGGCCCGGCCACCCTGACGATGGGCCTGACCTATTTCGGCGTGGCGGCTAACCAGACCCCGGCGGCCAACTGGCTGAAGCCGAATACCGAAGATGGCAACGTCAGCCCCTGGCAGATGGTCGAATACGTGAACACGCAGCTCCCCGGCACCACGCGCGCGCTGATGCGCGTGGGCGGCGACCTGACCATGCTGAAAACCCTGATCGCGAACGATTTCCCGGTCATCATTGAGGCCGGCTACGACCCCGAACCGCAGCGGTTGGGCTGGATGGGACATTATCTGCTGGTGGTCGGTTACGATGACAGCAAACAGCAGTTTAATTCGCAGGACAGCTACCTGGGGCCGAACACCAGGTACACCTACGACCATATCGAAGAATTCTGGAAGCACTTCAACAACACCTATATCGTGCTGTACGACTTCAACCGCGAGCAGGATGTGATGGCGCTGCTGGGCGCTGACGCTGATGTCACCCAGAATTACCTGAACGCCCTGGAGAAGAACCGTCAGGCCGCGCTGCAAAATGCCAACGACGCCTTTGTGTGGTTTAACATGGGCACGAACTACGTGGCGCTGGCCGGTGTGGACGCGAAAGCCTATGAATACGCCGCCGCCGCTTACGATCAGGCACGGAACATCGGCCTGCCCTGGCGCATGTTGTGGTATCAGTTCGGGCCATACGAAGCCTACAACGCCGTCGGGCGCTATCAGGATGTGATTAACCTAGCGCGGATTCTGCTGGATGAACCCGGCACGTCGCAGCACATCGAAGAAACCTACTACTATGCCGGTGTCGCCCGCGAAGGAATGGGCGAACGCGACCGCGCCCTGAACAACTACATCGAGGCGCTGTACCAGAACCCGAACTTCACCCCGGCGAAGGAAGCCCGCGACCGGCTTCAGGGTGCTGCCAGCGGCGGGTAACGTCCGAACATTTACAATGATTGTCGTGCAGGGGCGGGTCTGAGACTCGCCCCTGTTGTTTGCATCCCGCCAGATTCTTCGTTATAAAAAGAGCGTGTCCCCTTGACCCGCGCGTAAAGTGCATTCTGGAGGAGAAGTCGTTATGATTCAGAGACGCCTCGTTTTGTTGTTTGTCCTCGCGTTGGGCAGCCTGCTGCTGCCGCTGGTCGTTGGCGCGCAGCCCGCCGACAATGTGCTGCGCTACCCGATCAACCCCGACCCGGAACACCTCAACCCCTTCACCGCGACGACGATTGCTATCAGCACGATCAATCGTAACATCTATGAAGGGCTGACGGGCATTGACAATGAAACCGCGCAGCCCGTACCGGCGCTGGCCGAAAGCTGGACGATTTCGGACGACCAGCTCACCTATACCTTCAAGCTGCGCCAGGGTGTGCTGTTTCATGAAATGGACGGCGTGGTCTACGACAACGGCGACCGCGAAGTGAAGGCCAGTGACTGGGTATGGTCGGCGCATATTCACGCCTCGCCGGACGAGAAGGTGTCCTCACACCCGGAACTGATGGACAACGTGGTGGGTATTGACGAATTCCGCGACGGCACGGCGGAAACCATCGCCGGCATCAAGGCGGTAGATGATTACACGGTCGAAATCACGCTCAAGCAGCCCGACCGGCTGTTCTTCCTGCAGGGGCCAGCCGGCGCGGTGGTCGTCCCGCAGGAAGCCTACGAGCAGCTTGGCGAGAATTTTAATAACCGGCCTGTTGGCACCGGCCCGTTCCGTTTTGTTGAATGGCTGCGCGATGACCACATCACGCTGGAAGCCAACCCGGACTACTGGGCGGAAGGCCAGCCCCAACTGGCCGGCGTGCGTTTCATCAACGTGCCGGACGCTAATACCGCGCTGGGCATGTACCGCCAGGATCAACTCGATTTCCTGTGGGGGTTCCCCACCGGCCAGCGCACCGCGACCATCGAAGAATATCAGGACGAGTATCGTGAAGAACCCGGCCTGAACGTGCGCTACTTCGGCTTCAAGATGAATCAGGGCTTCTTCGCCGAAAATCCGCTGGTGCGTAAAGCCTTTGCCCATGCCTTCAACCGCGAACTGGTGTGGGACGAACTGATGGAAGGCGCGCGCTTCCCGGCCACGCTCGGTTACATGCCGCCGTCCATGCCCGGTTCCACGCCGGCCAACATCTACAACTACGATCTCGACAAGGCCGCCGCGCTGCTCGAAGAAGCCGGTTTCCCCGGTGGTGAAGGCATCCCGCCGATTGATCTGTACGTGTTCTCCTCGGCGGCGGATGAACTCTCCCTGCCGGTCTTCCAGGAAGACCTGCGCAAGCTGGGCGTGACACTCAACATCAAGGTGGAGGACGCTTCGACCTACTGGACGCACATCGGCGAGGATGACGTGCTGATGTTCCTCAGCGGGTGGAGCGCCGGCGTGGTTGACCCGTCCGACGTGCTGAACTTCCTGTTCATGGAAGGGCGCGACGACACCAAGTATGACAACCCGCAGGTGAACGACCTGCTGCGGCAGGCGATGTCCGAAACCGACCCGGCCAAACTGGAAGACCTGTACCAGCAGGCGCACGACCTGATTACGGCGGACTCGCCCTGGGTGGTCTCGGCTTACAGCAAAGTCGCCTGGCTGCAAAAGCCCTGGATTGAGAACTTCAACCCCGGCGGCGGCGGCACGTACACCGCGCCGCTGAAGGTCGTCAGCATCAAGCAGTAGCACGTATCCTGTCTATCATCGCCGTAGGCCTGAGCCTACGGCTGAACCTCATAAGCCTGCTGAAGCAGGCCGAAAGGCGGCGTGGCCGCCCGCTTCAGCGGGCATTTTTCTCTGGCCGGGGGTTTAAACCCCCGGCAGCACAGGAGTACCCGCTTTGACGCTTTACATCATCCGGCGGCTGGTGCAGGTCATCCCAACCATGATCGGCATTTTCACCGTCCTGTTCATTCTGGCCTTCCTGATGCCCGGCGATCCGGTGCGCTCCGTCCTGGGCGAAGAATACAAACGGCTTGACCCCTCGGTCGTGGAGGCCGTGCGCGAAGAACTGGGACTCAACGACCCGTTTTTCGTGCGCTACTTCAAATTCCTGGGACAGATGGCGCGGCTTGACCTGGGCAAATCGTTCATTCTCAAACAGGATGTCTGGGAGATCATCGGCTACCGGCTGCCGCGCACGCTGCAACTGATGGCCGGCGGCATGTTCGTCGCGCTCATCATCGGCCTGCCCGCCGGTATCATCGCCGCCGAAAAGCAGTATACCTGGATTGACCACGCGCTGATGGTGGTGGCGCTGTTAGGCGTGTCCATGCCGGTGTTCTGGCTGGCGCTGCTGGGGCAGATGTTATTCACCCAGGACAAATACGGCATCGCGCTGTTTCCGGTCGCGGGTTACGAACAGGGCAGCCTGATCCATATGGTGCTGCCGTCGCTCATCCTCGGCACGAATCTCTCGGCGACGATTGCGCGCGTCACCCGCTCCTCGATGCTGGAAGTGCGGAGTATGCCGTTTGTCACCACTGCCCACGCCAAAGGGCTGGCCTACCGCACGGTGCTGCTGCGCCACCAGCTTCGTAACGCCCTCATCCCGATTATCACCGTCGTCGCGCTGGACATCGGTTATCTGCTCGGCGGCTCGATTGTGACGGAAACGATTTTTAACTGGCCGGGGTTGGGGCGGGCGATTGTGCCCGCCATCCAGCGGCAGGATACTCCCGTGATTCTGGGGATTCTGGTGTTCGGCGCGTTCCTGTTTGTCGTCATCAATCTGCTGACGGATTTGCTGTACGCGCTGGTGAATCCGCGCATCCGCTACGCCTAGGGGGAACGATGGCCGCTACACAAACGCAGTCCGCCGCGCCGGTCAGCCTGATGACCGAACCGCGTTATATCTCCAACCGCGCCCGCTTCTGGCTGGCTTTTCGCCGCAACCGCGTGGCGATGGCCGGGCTGGTGATCGTGATCCTGCTGGGACTGGGCGCCATCTTCGCGCCGAACATTGCGCCCTACGACCCGATTGAGCCGCACTACATGTCGCGGCTTCAGCCGCCCAGCGGGGAATTTTTGCTTGGCACAGATGAACTGGGGCGCGATCTGTTCAGCCGCCTGCTGTACGGCGCGCGCATCTCGCTGGTAATCGGCTTCATCGCGCAGGGTGTGGCGCTGACTATCGGGATGCTGCTGGGCATGGTATCCGGCTGGTACGGCGGCTGGGTGGATGACCTTATCATGCGCATCACCGATGTATTTTTTGCGATACCGGGGCTGATGTTCCTCATCGTCTGGGTGACGATTTTTGAGCCGGGGCCGATCAGCATCTTTCTGGCGCTCGGTCTGATCGGCTGGCCGGGCGAAGCGCGCATGATGCGCAGCCAGGTGCTCGGCATCAAGGAACTGGATTACGTGCTGGCGGCGCGGGCGCTGGGCGCGCCGGCGTGGCGTATCATGTTCCAGCACATTCTGCCTAACGCGCTCGCGCCGATGATCGTGCTGGCAACACTCGGCATCGCCGGGGTGATCCTGTACGAAGCGACGCTGAGTTTTCTCGGCCTGGGCATCCAGATTCCGACACCCAGTTGGGGCACGATGGTGCAGTTCGGCAAGAATTACCTGCCTACCGGCCAGTGGTGGTACGCCGTCATCCCCGGCCTGACGATCATGATCACGGTGCTGGGCTTTAACTTCCTGGGCGACGGCCTGCGCGACGCGCTTGACCCGACGCTGTACGAGTAGCTGGCAGCGCAGGGACACGCACTGGCGTGTCCCTATCCCGCCAGCGCGCCGACCATCTGGCGGAAGGCTGACCGGTACTCGCCGGTGAAGTCAAAGCGCGGGCTGCGCCGCAGCGCGTCCGGTGGTTCGACGGCGGCCACCTGCGCCAGCACAACCCGTTTGCCCTTCTCCTTAAAAAACTTCCACACCGTTTCGACGCCGGCATCCGTCACCGCCGCCGGCGACAGCACCACCACCAGCCGCGCGCATTCCTTCAGCGCGGGATGCACGCCGCCCGCCCAGTGAACATTCGTGGGCGCAGCCTCGTGCAGCCAGGTAGCGATGCCCGCTTTCTGCAAGTCCTCGGCCAACTGTTCCGCCAGCGCCGCGTCCGCCTCGGCAAAAACAACGTAAGCCGTATCCTGCGCCAGCTTGGCGCGTGTCCGTCCGCCGACCTGCACCGCCGCCGGGCGCGCTTCGGCGCTGTGGGCGTCCGTCCGCCCCATGCGGAACACCGCGCCGCCGCAGATCGGACACTCGCCGCGTGTGGCGGGCATCCCCCGCCGCGTCCAGACCGGTTCCGGGTTTTCCATCTCCACCGTTTCACGGCAGCGCACGCAGTAGGCTTCTACCGGGTCATCATCGTCGTACAGAACGTCGTCGTCAGTGTTCACAAAACCATCCTTATGTATACGTTTCTCGAAGGATTATATGCTATGATGCGCTCTAAGGTGAAAGGGATGCAGCCGTATGGGTAAATCAGACGATAAGTTTACCATGACTGAACCGGTCGAGATTGGGTATGAGCGGTACGCGTTTCGGTTTTCTACCTCGGAAACGGATCTGATAGATTTTGTCAGCACCCTGGCCTGTGTGCAGCATGTCACGCTGCTGGACGAAGGCGGCACGGCGCTGGTGGAGATTGACAACGAGTTCGACCCGGATGAAGCCTGGCACTGGGTGCGAACGGAACTGGAAGATGAACTGGCAGCTCAGTTGGACGATATCTGGTACGAGGCGGTAAAGTGGATTCTGTGAAATAAAAACAGCAGGGACACGGTGTATGGTGTCCCTGCTGCCTGATACGGGTTTATTTCTTGGTCGTGCGTTTCTTGGGTTTATCTTCAGCCTTCGAGGCTGCGGGCTTCTTGGCTGCCGGTTTGCTGGCAGCTTTCTTACGACCGCTGGCCTTTTCCTGCTTCGGCAGCTTGGCGGTGTTGTCAATCGCCTGTTTAAACACATCCTTGTGTTTGTCAAAGTCGCCGGTCAGCAGTACCCAGTCTTTCCACACGCGGCCCGGCTGCGGCTCGTAAGCCTTGGCGCCGCCCTTGCCAATCAGTTCCTTCGCGCGCGCCTCGCCCACGCGGGCGATGATGCCGTCTTTCACAACGCTCACCGCCATTGTGTCATTGGCTTTATAGACCGGATAGCCGAACATTTTATCGGCCTGCGCGCCCTTCACGTCCTTCAGGTGCTTATGTAATGCGTTTTCGTATTCAGGTTTTACTTCGGGCACAATTACACCTCATCTTAAGAGAAATCCTGCATAAATCATGATAGCACTGCTTATTAAGCGAGTCAATCAAGCCGCTTAAATATAAACGCAATTATAACACATGTGGGAATAACGTGGGCCGTTATTCCCACCTTTTACCTATTAGCGCGGCAGCGAACTGACCGCCGGCAGCCCAAAGTGCAGCCGAATCGCGTCTTCGATCTCACTGCACACCGCCGGATTCTGTCCCAGGAAGTTCTTGGCAGCTTCGCGCCCCTGCCCCAGCAGGCCGTCGTTATAACGGAAGAACGCGCCGCGTTTGTCAATGATGCCCAGTTCCACACCCAGGTCTACGATTTCGCCGGCCTTGCTGATACCGCCTTCGTAGAACATCATATCGAACTCGGCCTCGCGGAACGGCGCAGCGACCTTGTTCTTGGTCACGCGCACCTTGACGCGGTTACCGATGCTTTCGCCGCCCTGTTTGATGCTCTGGATGCGCCGGATGTCAATCCGCACGCTGGCGTAGAACTTCAGCGCGCGCCCGCCGCTCGTCGTTTCGGGTGAGCCGAACATTACCCCTATCTTCTCTCTTAACTGATTGGTGAACAGTACGGCTACATTTGACTGCTTGATCGCGCCGGAAAGCTTGCGCAGCGCCTGGCTCATCAGGCGCGCCTGCAGGCCAACGAACGAGTCGCCCATCTCACCTTCGATTTCCGCGCGCGGCACCAGCGCCGCCACACTGTCCATCACGATCACATCCAGCGCCCCGGAACGTACCAGCGACTCGGTAATCTCCAGCGCCTGCTCGCCCGTATCCGGCTGCGACACGTACAGCGTGTCCACATTCACGCCGATGCGTTCGGCGTAAGCCGGATCCAGCGCGTGTTCCATGTCCACAAAGGCGCACAGGCCGCCGCGTTTCTGCGCCTCGGCGATGACGTGCAGGCACAGCGTGGTTTTGCCGGAACTTTCCGGCCCGTAGATTTCAGTGATACGCCCGCGCGGGATACCCCCCACGCCCAACGCGATGTCGGTCGTCAGCGAGCCGCTGGGGATGACTTCCACCGCCATATGCGAAGCGTCACCCAGGCGGACAATCGTGCCATCGCCAAACCGTTTGGTCAGGTCGTTCAGCGTGGCTTCCAGCGCCTTCACACGCCCGTGATCTTCCAACGGGGTGGCAGCAGCGCCGTCATCCCCCCGGTCTTTTTTCTTCGAGGCCGTCTTCTTGCCCTTCTTTTCCGCCGGCGCGGGCGCGTCGTCCTCACCAGCTTCAAACAGATCGGGTTCGTTATAATCTGAGTCTGCCAATTTTCCAGCTTCCTGTTATAGTAACTGTCGGGTGAATTCGGTTATTTAATGATAGCACAGACGTTCTAAAAACGCAACTCTGAAGGTGCAAAGCTCTGTATGAAAATATACACCAAAACGGGCGATGATGGCACAACCAGCCTGTTTTCCGGCGGGCGCGTACCGAAAACCAACTTGCGCGTCGAGTCCTACGGCACGGTAGATGAGCTGAATTCGGCGCTGGGGCTGGCGCGCGCGTTCCAGCCGTCGGCGGCGGTGGACGGCTGGCTGTCACAGGTGCAGCGGCAGTTGTTCCATCTGGGCGCTGATCTGGCGACGCCGCTGGACGCCAGCAGCCAGTGGGTGGTACGCATGGACGCGGCAACCGTCGCCTGGCTGGAAACACGCATTGACGAAATGACGGCGGCGCTGCCCCCGCTGACCAGCTTCATCCTGCCAGGCGGGTCCCTGGCGGCGGCGCAGCTTCACGTCGCGCGGACGGTCTGCCGCCGCGCCGAACGCCTCGTTGTGGCGTTACAGGAATATGAAGCCATTGGCGATCACGCGCTGGTCTATCTCAACCGCCTGAGCGATTTCCTGTTCACGCTGGCACGCTACGAAAACCTGCAAGCGGGCATCGCCGATGTAACGTGGACAGCCAACGGCGAGTAACCATTTCTACGGTTAACGGGCCAACTGACCTCTTGCCCACTTCACAATTTTAAACTATTCTTAAAGAAACCTTAAACTTACGAACGGTCAGCGATGCCTGCTCCTATCGTCATTGTGTTTATTCTGGCCGCCGTCTATGGCTACCTGAACGGGCAGTACGGCTCGGCCAGCATTGTCTCCACCATGATCTCCTCGCGCTCCATCGGCCCGCGCCGGGCGCTGTGGCTGGCAGCGGTCGGCATGTCTCTGGGGCCGTTCGTGCTGGGAACTGCCGTCGCGACCACCATCAGCAGCGATTTTATCCGCCGTGATACGATAGATGAAACGGCCATCATCGCCGCGCTGGCCGGGGCGATTGTGTGGTGCGGCCTGACGCTGTGGCTCAAGCTGCCGGTCAGCATTTCGCAGTCGTTGATCGGCGGGCTGATCGGCGCGGTCTGGGCGGGTTTCGGGCGCGACGCTATCCTGAGCGGCGGGCTGGTTAAGATTCTGGTGGGGCTGTTTGTCTCGCCGGTGCTGGGGCTGGCGGTTGGATATACCGCCGTTGTGCTGTCGTATGCCCTCAGCGCGTCGGCCACGCCGCACCTCAACCGCTGGTTTCAGCGCGGGCAGGTGCTGGCTTCGTTTTTTATGGCGCTGTCGTTTGGCAGCAACGACGGCCAGAAGCTCATGGGCATCATCGTGCTGGGGCTGGTCAGCGCCCGCTACACCCACAGTTATGTCGTGCCGCTGGAAGTGGTGGCCTTCTGCGCGGCGGTCGTCGGGCTGGGCACAGTCATGGGCGGCTGGCGGCTGATCCATACGATGGGTGGCAAATTCTATAAGATACGACCGATTCACGGCTTCGGCGCGCAGGTCGCTTCAACCCTCGTCATCTGGGGAGCGGGGGTGTTGGGCTGGCCGGTCAGCGGTTCGCAGGTGGTCACGTCCGCCATTGTGGGCGCGGGCAGCGCCGACCGCATCCGTAAGGTACGCTGGGGTATCGTCCAGCAGATTCTCGTCGGTTGGGTGCTGACGATCCCCGCGTCGGCGCTGGTTGGTGCGGCGTTCTACGCCCTGTTACAAGGATTTATCCCATGATCAAACCCCTCACCGCAATCCGTGACCGCGTGCGGCAGTTGTTCCAGCGCAAACCCAATCACTTCATCGAACGGCTGAATCAGCAGGCGCTGATCGTCATGCATGGTACGGAAGCCCTGATTGATTACATGGCGAAGCCTAGCAAAAAGAACGCGGCGCGGGTGCGGGCGCTGGAAAAAGAAGCCGATGAAGTCCGCCGCATCCTGATTGATGAACTCAACCGCACGTTCGTCACGCCGATTGACCGCGAAGACCTGTTCGCGCTGTCCCGCGCGATTGATGATGTGCTGGACTATGCCTACTCCACCACCAGTGAGATGGAAATCCTCAATGTCGTGCCCAACGATTACCTGCGGGCGATGGCCGAACTGCTGCACAACAGCGCCGAGGAGATCAATCTGGCGATGGAACGGCTGGAGCATCATCCCAATGTGGCCGGCGACCATGCCGTGCGGGTCAAGGGTATCGAAAACCGGATGGAAACGCTGTACGCCGAGGCGCTGGCGCACCTGTTTGATGAACCCAAAGACCTCAAGGACGTGATTATGATGTTCAAACTGCGTGAAATTTACCGGCACATGTTTCACGCAGTCGGCAGCGGCGAGCAGGCCGCCAACATCATCGGTG
>JARKOK010000336.1 GCA_029975765.1 Aggregatilineales bacterium | reverse complement strand
ACGCTGATTTAACCAGCCTCTCAGTCATGGCTCACTGTCGAACAGCCAGCGAGTATGACAATCGGCATCCTTTTTGCCTGACATGTTCCCTGATCTGAAGATGACCAGCAGTTTCAAATATCAAGAGAGATTACAATCGTTATAACCACGCAGCGTTGTGCTGCCCCGACAGTTAAATTTAGTTTTTAAGGGAGGCGCTAGTCGGCCTATGAGCATCAGCCACTTAGCACGCAGTATTGGAGAATCGGCCACTCTTAAGCTCAACGAGCGGGCCAAGCTGCTGGCCGACCAGGGGCAGCCGGTGATTCACCTGGGCGGCGGAGAGCCTAAAAATAAGGTCCCGATCACCGCCGTTCTCAGTTCCGCTGCCAAGCTGACCGCCGGCGATGTGAAGTATGTTCCAACCGATGGCACGTCGTCGCTCAAAAAAGCCATCATTCGCTACACGGAAGAAAATTATGGCTGGCTCGTTTCGCCGGACAATGTGATCGCCTCGTCCGGGGCGAAGCAGTCCCTGTATAACGTACTGGTTTCGATCATTGATCCACAGGATGAAGTGATTATCCTCGCGCCATACTGGGTGAGCTACCCTGAAATGGTGAAGATGGTGTACGGCCGTCCGGTGATCGTGAAACCGGAAGATGGCACGTTCCAGCCCAGTCTGGAGGAGGTTGAGCGCGCCGTCAGTTCCTACACTAAAGCCATTATTGTCAACAGTCCGAATAACCCATCCGGCACGGTGTATTCGGCGGACCTCATCGCCGCGCTGGTGGAACTGTGCGAACGGAAGGGCATTTACCTCATTATGGATGACATCTACCACAAGCTGGTATTTGATGGTATCCGCCCGCCTTCGCCCTATGCCTTTACTGATAAAAACATTGAAACGACTAAAATTATCGTCATCAACAGCATTTCCAAGCTGTATGGTATGACCGGCTTCCGCATCGGCTGGGCGGTTGCCAGCCGCGCGCTGGTAGCGGTGATGAAGAACGTCCAGGCGCAAACGACCTCCTGCCCGGCCACGCTGTCAATGGCGGCGGCGGAAGGGGCGCTCACCGGGGTGCAGAGTACGGTCGAAAGCCTGCGCCTGAGCATCCAGAATAATCGTGACGTGATGATGAATGAACTCCGCACTTTCAGCGGCGTGAAGGTGACAAAGCCCTGCGGCACGTTTTACTGTCTGCCGGACTTCCGCGCCTTTAACAGTAATTCGGAAGAACTGGCGGCATTTCTGCTCAGTAAGGCGCTGGTGGTGACCGTGCCGGGGAAAGAATTCGGTGCGGACGGTTTCCTGCGGTTAAGTTACTGCGGCGCGGTGAAGGATATCACCGAAGGGATTAAACGGATTCGCTGGGCGCTTGACCCCGAAGCCCCGAACGAAATTTATATTGGCGACCGCCGGATGGTGAGGGACTGGTTATGAGCAACAACCTGCTGAACATCAAGACACCGGCTGAAGATCAGGCCAGAGAGTTAAAAAGTGATTACGGATTGGCGAATCATGGGCTGACGAATCTGAACTGCGTATACTGGAATCTGCCGAGTGAGGCACTGTACGAGGAAATCACCTTCCGGCGCGAAGGACAGATCGCCCATATGGGGCCGGTTGTGCTGAACACCGGCAAACACACCTCGCGGGCAGCAGCGGACAAATTCATTGCCCGCGAAGCCACGTCCGAAGATCATGTGTGGTGGGGAGAATATAACCGCCCGATTGGCGCGGACAAGTTCGCGGAGATTTACAGCCGGATGCAGGGCTTTCTGCAAGGCAAGGATGTGTTCGTGCAGGACTGTTTTGCCGGGGCCCAGCCGGAGTATCGCCTGCCAATCCGCATCATTACGGAGTATGCGTGGCACAGCCTGTTCACGCGGAATATGTTCATCCTGCCGCAAAGCCGGGAAGAATACCGCCAGCATATTCCTGATTTCACCGTCATCTGCGTGCCGTCGTTCACAGCCTACGAGCCGATTGACTCGACCCGCACCGGCACGTTTATCGTACTGAACTTCGACCAACGGTTGTGTCTGATCGGTGGAACGGCCTACGCCGGCGAAATCAAGAAATCCGTATTCACGGTGCTGAATTATCTGCTGCCGCTGCAAGGCGTGATGAGTATGCACTGCTCCGCCAATATCGGCCCCGATGGTGATACGGCGCTGTTCTTCGGGCTGTCCGGCACGGGCAAGACCACGCTCTCCGCTGATCCATCGCGGGGCTTGATCGGCGACGATGAACATGGCTGGAGCGACGACGGGGTGTTTAACTTCGAAAATGGCTGTTACGCAAAGGTGATTCAATTATCACCGACCGCAGAGCCGCAGATTTACAGCGCGATTCACCGTTTTGGCGCGCTGCTGGAAAATGTGGTGTATGATCCGGTCACCCGCAAGATTGATCTGGATGACGACCGCTTCACTGAAAACACACGCGCGTCGTACCCGCTGGATTACATTGATAATGCCGTGCCAAGTAAGATGGGCGGCCATCCGAAGAACATCCTGCTGCTGACGTGTGACGCGCAGGGTGTGATGCCCCCGATTGCACGGCTGTCGCCCGATCAGGCGTTGTATCACTTCATTTCTGGCTATACCTCAAAGATTGCCGGGACGGAAGCGGGCGTGGGGGCGCAGCCGGAAATCACATTCAGCACATGTTTTGGCGCGCCGTTCATGGTGCATCATCCCTGGGTCTACGCCGAACTGCTGAAGAACAAAATCCTGCGTTATGGTGCGACCTGCTGGTTAATTAACACCGGTTGGGTGGGCGGCGCCTATGGCGTGGGCAAGCGGATCAGCATCAGATACACGCGGGCGCTGCTGAACGCGGCGCTGTCCGGCGCATTGAATGACGCGGAATTTTATGTTGACCCGGTGTTCGGGTTTGAAGTGCCGAAGAGCTGCCCCGGCATCCCGGATGAGGTGCTGTATCCGTCGCAGGCATGGCACGACGAAGCCGACTACTGGGACAAATATCGCCAGCTCGCGGCGCGGTATATCGGCAACTTCAAAAAGTTTGCCGACAGCTGCCCGCCTGAACTGGTGCTGGCCGGGCCGCTGGCACAGGGTGATAGGCAGCCGACATAACAACAAACGCGGGGATACGCAACTGCATATCCCTACCGTCATATACAGTAGGGGCAGGTTTCGAAACCCGCCCCTACGCAGCATGGCGTTAGGAACGCACCGAACGCCAACGTTTAATTCGCGCCCAGGTACAGCTTCCGCACGTCGTCGTTGTGCATCAGCGCGGCGGCGCTGTCGGCCAGCATCACCGAGCCGCTTTGCAGAATGTAACCGTAGTGTGCCACTTCCAGCGCGGCGTTGGCGTTCTGCTCTACGAGTAAAATCGTTGTGCCCTGGTCGTTGATCTGTTTGATGATGGTAAAAATCTCCTCGACCATCACCGGCGCCAGCCCCATGGAAGGTTCGTCCAGCAGCAGGATACGTGGTTTTGCCATCAGGGCGCGGCCAATCGCCAGCATTTGCTGTTCGCCGCCGGAGAGCGTGCCGCCCAACTGCCAGGCGCGTTCCTTAAGCCGGGGCAGGCGGGTGAAGATGTAATCCATATCCCGCTCGACTTCGGCTTTGCTGGTGCGGGTGAACGCCCCCATTTCCAGATTTTCACGCACGGTCAGCCGTGTGAAAATCTTGCGACCCTCCGGCGACTGCACCACACCCCGGGTGACGATCTGGTGCGGGGGCAGGTGGGTGATATTCTCCCCTTCCAGGATGATGCTGCCGGCAGCGGCGGGTGTAATCCCGCAGATGGTGTTGAGGGTGGTGCTTTTGCCCGCGCCGTTCGCGCCGATCAAGGTTACGATCTGGCCGGGTTCGACCGTGAGCGAGATGCCCTTCAGTGCTTCAATTTTGCCGTAGAAGGTGTGGATGTTGTCAACGTGCAGCAGGCTCATGGCGCTGCCTCCTGGTGGTGGTCGGTGGTGATGGAAACGTGTTTAGTGCCAAGATAGGCTTCGATCACACGCGGGTCGCGCTGGATGTCGGCGGGCAGCCCTTCGGCAATTTTTTCGCCGTGATCCATCACGCTCACCTGGTCAGAAACGTTCATCACCAGCCGCATATCGTGTTCGATCAGGAAAATTGTCAGGCCGAGTTCATCGCGCAGGCGGCGGATAAAGTGCATCATGTCGTCGGTTTCATGCGGGTTCATCCCGGCGGTAGGTTCGTCCAGCAGCAGCAGGCGGGGTTCGGATGCCAGCGCGCGCGCGACCTCCAGCCGGCGCTGCATTCCGTAGGGCAGGTTTTCCGCCAGCCGGTCGCCTTCGCCCGCCAGCCCGACAAATTCCAGCAGTTCGAGCGCCTTCACCAGCGCGTGCGCTTCTTCGCGCCGGTTGGATGGAAGCCCCAGCACTGCCGCGATCGGGTTGCTGCGCAGCCGGGGGTGCATTCCCACGAGGATGTTTTCCAGTACAGTCATGCCGGTGAACAGCCGGATGTTCTGGTAAGTGCGGGCGATGCCGCGCCGCGTGATCTGATCGGTTGGCAGCCCGGTGATCGGCTGGCCTTCGAAATAGATGCCGCCGCTGTCCGGCAGGTAGAAACCGGTTATGCAGTTAAAGAACGTCGTTTTGCCGGCGCCGTTCGGGCCGATCAGGCTGGCAATTGAGCGGAGCGGCACCTGCAAGTTCATATCGCGCACGGCGGTCAGACCGCCGAAGCGTTTAACCACCAACTGCGCTTCCAGGATAATCTCACTCATGTTTAAGCCTCCTGTCTCGCCCGGTGGGCTGCCGCTGTTTCCGCCAACTGGCGTACCGGCGGTGGGATTAGTCCATCAGGTTTCATCAGCATGGTGGCGACCAGCAGCACGCCGAACGCCAGCAGCCGGTAATCCTGCAATTCGCGCAGAACTTCCGGCAGCCCCAGCAGCACCAGCGCCCCCAGTACCACGCCGGGAATGGACCCCAGGCCGCCGATGATAATCAGACTCAGGACGTTGATGGAGACCAGCAGCGTGAAACTGTTGGGGAAAATACCTTGCAGCCACGAGCCGAAAATCGCGCCGCCCATGCCCGCGAAGGCCGTGCCGATTGCCAGCGCCGCCAGTTTCGACTGTACCAGGTTGATGCCCATCGCCCGCGCGACATCTTCGTCGGCGCGGATCGCACGCCAAGCACGCCCCATACGGGATTGGCTGAGGCGCAGCGCGATGAAAGCCGAGACCAGCACCGCCGCCAGAATCACGTAATAGATATTCAGGGCGTTCCCCATAGGCAGCCGCCATGCCGGGTTAATGAACGTCAGGTCAATGACCGGGCTGGGAATACGAGCGATACCCTGCGCACCACCGAGCAGAGGTTTAAGATCGTTCGACAGCGTTAACAGGCGAATGATCTCGCCAAAGCCCAGGGTCACGATTGCCAGATAATCACCGCGCAGCCGCAGCACCGGGATGCCGAGCAGCAGCCCGGCCAGAGCGGAAACCAGAATCGCAAACGGCCACGCCTGCCAGAACGTCAACATGCCGGTACAGAGTGTTGGTACATCAGCCTGCGCAATTTTGAACGGGTCAGCGCCGCCGCAGGTGAGCAGGCTGGGGGTCGTGAGGATGCCGACGGTGTACGCACCCAGCGCAAAGAATGCCACATAACCCAGATTCAGCAGACCGGCATACCCGACAATGACGTTCAGGCCGATGCCCATAATCACGTACAGGCCGACGAGATCGAACACGCTGGTGATGTACTGCCCCAGGAAAGCGGGGGCGACGAGCAGCAGCAGCAGACCGACAAGGGCGCTTAACCGGCTGACGGTACGCTGCTGGTCGCGGTCTAACTCGGTGTGGCGCGCTTCGGCGCCCTGTTTCAGTTCCGGTGTGAACCAGAAAGCCGCCGCCAGCAGCATAACCGACAGCAGCGCCGCAACATAGGTCATCGAGGTTTGCCAGTTTAAGACACCCAGCATGACCAGCGCGGCCAACCCGTAAATCGCGCCGTTATGAATTCCTGGTGAGGCAGAGCTGATTAATGCGCCGACCGCGCCAACCACACCGAAGATGAGGATGACGCCGAGAATGTTAGCGCCTGCCACTCCCAGAATACGCGGCATGATACCAGCGCCGCGCAGGAAACCGCCCACTTCGAGGCCGCCGGCAGCGGCGATTAAGCCGAGTACCAGGCCGGCAGCCAGTCCCACGATGCCACCGATCAACAGCCGTGAGCGTAAGTCGCGGCCAAAACGCAGCGCGGCCACGTAAGCGATGCCAAACACCAGTGCCAGCGCCAGGCTATCGGCCAGGGTGATGATCTGGTTCACCTGGGTTTCCAGCAGACCGATAACAACCGTAATTCCCAGACTGAGAATCAGGGTTTGTCTCCCGCGCGCTGGCAGGAGATAGAGCAGGGCGCTCACTATGCCTAACAGAACACTGACGACCAGCAGCAGTGCCAACCCCGGCAGTAGTTCCTGACCGAAGGTCAAAATCGGCGTAATCGGGTCAGTATTCAGTTCCGGGAAAACAAAGGTCAGGTTGATGGAATTTTCCAGCAGCATCAGCAGCGCCAGCCCGCCGCCGACAATGACACTGCCGATCACGCCATTGACGAACAGGGCCGGCAGCCCTTTGCCCTTAGCCTGGGCTGCTGCAAGGGAGCCGCTGCCGACCAGTACCACCGCCAGCAGCACGAAACTCAGATTGATCGTTCTGGCGATTACCATCCGTTCGTCAAGTTTGCCGAAGATGCCGGTGAGCGCCAGAATGATCGTGACAACGGCGGCGTAGAAGCCATAACGAAGGGTATTTTTCAGGATCATGTTACGCCTTCTTCTCGGACAGCACTTCGCCGAAAATCCCTGTTGGCCGGAAGATCAGCACCAGCACCAGCAGGCCAAACACGATCACATCCTCAAGCTGACGCGAGATGCCCAGCAGCGACGGCGCAATGGATTCGGTCAGCCCCAGGAACAGACCACCGAACATCGCGCCGGGGATGTTACCAATGCCGCCGATCACGGCTGCGGTAAAGGCTTTGATACCGGGAGTGAACCCCATAAAAGGCTGTACCTGCGTGTTATACAGCGCAAACAGCACCCCTGCCGCGCCAGCCAGCGCCGCCCCCAGGGCGAAGGTCGTCACGATCACCCGGTCAACATTGATACCCATCAGTGAGGCGGTCTTTTTGTCTTCGGCGACGGCGCGCATGGCTTTGCCGATTTTCGTGCGCCGCACGATGTACCACAGCGCGCCCATGAATATCAGCGCCAGAAAAAACACCAGGAAGTAGATCGGGCGGATTTGCAGCTCCAGCCCCAGGATTTGCGCGTTATAACGGCCACCGATCAGGTCCATCCCCCGGCAAAGCTGCGCCCCGTCCACTTCGCTGCACTCCAGCGTATTGAAGATGCCTGGCAGGACGTAAAATTTCACATCGGGGTAGACACGAGTCTGCGAGCCGAACAGCCGCAGGAACAACTGCTGGAGCGCGATGGACGCGCCGATGGCCGTGATCAGGGGCACCAGGCGGGGCGCGCCGCGCAGCGGTCGGTAAGCGATACGTTCCAGCAGTACCGCAACCGTGACTGATGCCAGCGTACCGACCAGCAGGGTAATCAGCAGTGCCAGCCCGGTTTGCTCCTGCAGCAGCCCGGATTGATTCGTCGCGTTAATCGCGAAGAAGCCGATGTACGCACCGGCCATGAAGACTTCGCTGTGGGCGAAATTAATCATTGAAAGAATGCCATAAACCAGCGTATAACCCAGCGCAATCAGGGCATAGATGCTGCCCTGCGCCAGGCCAAAAATCATCTGGCGGACAAGACGCTCTACGGTTAGCTGACCCGCCAGCAGGTTGCCAATCGCAACATAGAGAATCAGGGCGACAAAGATGAGGCCGACCAGCCGCAGCGGATTGCTTAACAGCGTGTCGCGGCTGCGGTTCAGCAGGCCCGCTGACCGGCCCGCAGCAGTGGTCAGTCGTGATGTATCGGATGCCATAACTTCCCTCAAACAGACGGCTAAAATTTTTGAGCTAACAATAAAAGCCGATTATTTTGGAGATATGGGCAGAGGCGGGCTGACCCCGCCTCTGCACTGGAAACCATCTATCCAACCGGAGATATTGGAACGAGGGTTAGCTACCGGCTTCTTCGATGATAATTGAACCGTCTTCTGCCGGTTTGCCCAGAGCCACATCTGCGAATGCACCATTCTGAACCTGCACGATGCCGATGTCCGCCGCCGAACACTCGCCCGTGCCATCACAGTTCAGGACGCCGCTCAGACCCTGGAAATCCTCAATCGAGCGAATGTACTCAGACAGCTTGGCGCGGTCAACCGTCAGATTGCCAGCATCGTCTACTTCACCGACCGCTTCGACGGCATCCAGAATCATATTGAATGCGTCATAGGCCTGGGTGTGGTACGGGCCGGTCGGGTCGAAGCCATATTTTTCACGGTAGCGTTCCAGCATCTTATTGACAGCATCGGCGTTGCCACCGGACGGAATAGCCGACGAAGCATATACGCCTTCGGCAGCCGAACCCGACAGCTTAATAAATTCATCGGTCACGATACCATCGGCGCCCATGAAAATCACATCGTCCAGCCCGGCATCCGCGCGCTGCTGCGCCAGACGCGCCGCTTCCGCCGCGAAACCACCGAAATAAATCAGTTCCGGGTCTTGCGCCGCGAAGTCATCCAGCAGCCCCCGGAAATCCGTGTCGCCGACGTTCACAGCATCAGCCGCCACCACTTCGCCGCCCAGTTCGGCAAAGCGTTCGGACAGCACGTTCACCAGACCTTCACCGTAGGGGCTGCCGTCGTGAACGGTAGCAATCCGGGTGATGCCCAGGTTGTTATAAATATATTCCGCCATCACGCGCCCCTGGAAGGCGTCCGATGTCACCGCGCGGTTGAAGCTGGTGAACTCGCTGCGGGTCAGGTCGGGGGCGGTGCAGCTTGGGCTGATGGACGAGTAACCATTTTCGTCAAACACTGGCGCAGCCGCACGGCAGGCGCTGGAACACATCGGGCCAACCACTGCAACGATGCTGGGGTCGGCAACAAACCGGCTGGCAACTGCCTGGCCGCCTTCTGCCGCACACTGGTCATCCTGCGTATCAAGGCGTACCGGGAATTCCTTGTCGCCAACTTTCACGACCGGGCGCGCTTCCAGCGCCAGCTCAGCGCCGCGCTTGATGTCCTCACCCAGAGGCGCCAGACCTTCGCCGGTCAATGCGGCACCCAGGCCGACAACAACCGTGCCATCGGCGGCTACCGTTACGACAGGTGCTTCATCTTGTGCCAGTACGGGCACGGCCAGTACCAGCAGCAGGCACACTCCGAGAATCAACTTGCGAAACATCACCAACCCTCCTTCAAGAAAACCTAAAAATTTAGGCCGCCAGCGGGCGGTCAAAAGACGGCGATAGTATATCCAGTGATGTGATACGAGTCAAAATCTT
>JARKOK010000334.1 GCA_029975765.1 Aggregatilineales bacterium | reverse complement strand
CAACCTGTACGACTCGCGCGGGGTGGCGCGGGCGCTGACCGGCGATCTCGACGGCGCGCTGGCGGATTTCCGCGTGTTCGTGGCGTGGGCGGAAGGCCGCGCGAATTACGAGCCGTACATCGAACGCCGCCTGCGCTGGATTACCCAACTGGCGGCGGGCGAGAACCCGATTGATGAGGCCGAACTGCGCGAACTGCTGAACGAATAGTAACCTCAATGCTTGTTCAGAGCATAACCGTTGAAGGTAGGGGCGCACCTGCGTGTGCGCCCAGGGCAGACACACAGGTCTGCCCCTACCGCAATTCAACCCGTTTACGCTGACTTTGCACTCAACCAGATAAGAAGGGTGGGGACTGTCGGGGAGCGCCGGTGTGCGCTCCCCCAAGGCTCAGAGACACGGGATTCTCGGTGTCTTTGAGAAACCGTTTGAAAAGCCCTCACCCCAAACCCCTCTCCCTCAGGGCGAGGGGCTTAAGCGGTCTTTTCTCCCCTTCTCCATAAGCGGAAGGGGCCGGGGGATGAGGGCAAAAGGACTTCTCAAATGGTCTCTGAGCCTGTGTATTTCCGGGTTGCCACTTTACAGCAGCGGCGATTTTTCCATGTCGGCGTAGTCGCAGGCCAGTTCGCGCCAGGCACGCCCCAGCCGCTTGAAACCTTCTTCGATGTCCGCCGGTTTGTGCGCGCCGTAGTTCAGGCGTATCCGGTGACTGCCGCAGCCGTTGGTGTAAAACACGCTGCCAATCGCGTAAGCCACGCCGGCATGAACGGCGGACACGTACAGTTCGGCGGCGGTGGGGCCGTTCTTGGGAAGCTGCGCCCACAGGTACAGCCCGCCCTGCGGCACGTTCCACTTGGACCCCGGCGGCAGATACTTGGCCGCCGCGACCAAGGCCGCATCCCGGCGGCGCACCAGCTCGCGGTTGTTGCGCTCCAACTGCTGCGCCATCACGCCGCGTTCCAGCATCAGGTGCATGGCACGCTGGTTCAGGCCGGAAGTGGCGACATCGGCGGCCTGCTTCACCCGCACCAGCCGTTCATAATGCGCTGAATCCGTAATCAGGTAGCCGATGCGAATGCCCGGCAGCATCATCTTGGTAAAGCCGCTGGCGTGCAGCACGATGCCGCTGTCATCCAGCGCCTTCAGCGGTGGCAGGGACTCGCCTTCAAACCGCAGTTCATGGTACACGCCGTCTTCCAGCACCGGGATATGGTACTCGTTAGCCAGGTTCAGCAGTTGGCGGCGGCGGTGCAGCGGCATGACCGTGCCGGTCGGGTTCTGAAACGTCGGCATGACGTAGATCAGCTTGGGGTGGTGGTCGAGGATGAAGTTTTCCAGCATATCCAGCCGGATGCCATCCTCATCCAGGCTGATGCCGTGAAGCTGTACCCGCCGCGTCCGAGCGATGTCAATCATGCCCAGATAGGTGGGGTTTTCCGTTACCAGAATATCGTTTTCCGACAGCAGCGCCTGTACCACCAGATCAAGCGCCTGCTGCGTGCCGCCGGTGATCAGCACCTGATCGGCGGAGCAGCGAATACCCAGCGCGCTGACATAATCGCGCACGGCAGCGCGCAGCGGGGCAAAACCTTCCGCCACCTCGTAACCCAGCGCCCGCGCGCCGTCCCGATCCAGCACCGCGTTCAGGGCGTCACGCAGGTGGCGCACCGGGAAAAAATCCCCCGGCGGCGATCCCTGACTGAAACTGATCACCCCCGGTTTCCGCCCCATACGCATCATCTCGCGGATTGAGCGATCCGGTGTGGTCGGGGTTTCAGTCGCGTGCGAATGGCCGTTCCCGTTCGCGCCGCTGTTGTGATTATCCCCGGCGATGAACGTGCCGCGCCCGGCGTGCGCGCTCAAAAAACCCTGCGCGCGCAGTTCGGCGTAGGCGTTGACCACGCTGATCCGGCTGATGTTTAACTGCTTGGCGAGATCGCGGCTGGCGGGCAGGCGCGTGCCGGGGGGCAGTTCACCGCTTTCGATCTGCGACCGCACGTAGCGAATAAGCTGCCGGTAGATTGGTTCTTCGCCTTCGCGGTCTAACGAGATGGCGAGTTTGGATGGATTAAACATACGGCGTTTCCGTCAAGAGCTGTGGACTGATATGGCATTAGGTATTGTTTTAACTGTATCATGCCCATCTGGATGATATAATACCATTGCAGTCCACATTGGTATACCCCCTTAATCATCCGGCATGTTTTACTTTCGCAATCCCGCTTCTTGCCGTATGATTAAATCAGGACATCGCGCCGCCGTGTCCCTATCGCCGCCTTCTGGATAACCCGCCGGAGCTGGTCGTATGCCTGACCTGGAAGTTTTTGAAGCCGAAGTCAAAACCAATATCAAAACGCTCTCATCCTCCAAAAATGCGAAAGCGCGGCGCAAGGCCGCCGCCTGGCTGGGCGAAGCCGGCGACCCGAACGCGATCACGGCGCTGACGCTGGCCTATAAAAACGACCGGGATGCCCAGGTACGGAATACCGCGCGTTATGCGCTGGGTATGTTCCGCGCGCTGGAAGAAGCCTGGAACGTAGATCAGGAGTTGGTCGGCCAACTGCTGGAAGATGTCGCCCTGAACGGCAGATTAGGCCGGCGCGTGCCGGTGCCGGTGCGTACCGTCGTCAAGCTGGTGCTGGGTCTGCTGCTGGCGGCGGCGCTGGTGGCGGCAGCGGCGTTTGTCCTGCCGATGGTGCTGGGGACGAGCGGCGGTACGGACAGTCCCCCCCCGGCGTCCAGCGTTGTGACCGACCGCGATACCCTGCTGCAAAACCTGCGCGCTCAATGGCAGCAGCTTACTGCCGATACCGAAACCCTGCGCCAGGAATACCAGAAGGTGCTGGGCGGCCAGCAGCTTGACTGTACCCGCGCGTTCGCTGCGCCGGCTGCCGGTCTGTCCGAAGCTGACCGCCGCGCGCAGACCGATCTGGCCGTCATTGCCGACGGACTGGCCGGAGCGCAGCAGCAGTTGACTGCCGCCAGAGCGCCGTTCGATCAGGCCTGTAATGCTGGCGAGCCGCTGGCCGTGTCGGATGCTGCGCCCCGCCTGGCTGAACTGGGTCAGGTCAGCACGACTCTGCTGGCGGTTGACCAGCAGTTAAGCGCCGCGTCGGGTGATGTGACGCAGCCAACCGATGTTCCGGCAGAACCCGACGTTGTACCCACCGCGACGGCGGTCATAGACGTGCGGGCGCATGTCGTGGCGCTGCAAGCCATCATTGACCGCGTGACCGACAGCCGCACCGGCGCGGCCACGCTGCTGGTGCAGTACTGGGAAGATGGTCAGCGCGGCGGCACAACCACCGGCTGCCGCGAAACGCCGCCGGTCATCCCGGACGATTACCTGCTGCCGGCAGATGTCGCTCAGGCCGTACCCGCGCTGGGGCTGGCCGCCTCGTCGGTGAACACCGGCCTGATGGGTCTGCGCGGCGGGTGGGCCGCCTTTGCCGACGCCTGCGCGCGCGGCACGCTGGGGCCGGAAGCCGCCGGCGCGTTACCCAGCGCCCAGGCCGCGCGTGACGCTTTTAAGCTGGCATCGGACGCCATCAACCAACTGCGCGGCTGACGCAGCCGCCAGGCCGCCGCATAAAATCACGGTTGGCAGGTTTCTCCTGCGCTTATATCTATCCGTAAACCCTTCCCTAGAGACACGCCACGCCGCGACCACCGGCGAATCGAGAGTAGGAATAAGCTCACATTCGAAATAGAACAAATGTATCATTCTGTGCCATAATGTCACCATATTGAGCCGCCCCGGGCAGGAGCGTGTGTAACGATGCTGACGTTTGAGCCAGAAGCTGACTTTGATGGAGAGCCTCACCTGCAACATGGCGACATTACGCTGCCGGGCGAGGAGAGGCGCTCAGACTCCCCCTTTATCGAAAGAGTGTGGCACAGCCGCAGCGACAGCGGCGGTTCGTTTATTTCGATGGCTGAAAGCCACTGCGAAATCGTCGTCACCCGCTCCCGGCGCAGCACGACGCTGACCGTGCGCGGCCCGGAAACACGGGCGACGGAGGCCTACTGTCCGCCGGACGCCGAGTTTACCGGGATTGTCTTTAAGCTTGGCGCTTTCATGCCACAATTTCCCGCGCGCATGGTGATGGACCGGCGCGATGTGAACCTGCCGCAGGCGGGAAGTAAGTCCTTCTGGCTGGACAGTTCAGCCTGGGAATTCCCCAATTTCGAAAATGCCGATACCTTTGTCAGCCGCCTGGTGCGTGAAGGACTGCTTATCCAGGACCCGCTCATTGATGTGGCCCTGCGGGAACAGCCGGCATTCCTGTCCCGCCGCACGTTGCAGCGCCGCTTCTTGCAGGCGACAGGATTGACCCATAACAATGTATTTCAAATCCAGCGGGCCCGCCATGCGACCAGCCTGTTAAAACACGGCGTACCGATCCTTGAAACGGTCGAACTGGCAGGTTACGCCGATCAACCCCATCTGACCCGCGCGCTCCGGCACTTCATGGGACAAACCCCCCGGCAGATCATCAGCCGCAAGACCGATAAGCTCCTGTCGTTTTTGTTCAAGACGCCGCCCTTCTGATGGTCTATGCTTGTCGAAGTGTATAGTAAGGAGACATCCACATGAGGAAGATAAACGCGGCACTGTTCATTACGTTAGATGGCGTTGTAGAAGCACCGGGTGGCGAAGAGACAATACCCCCTGAACAGCGCGGCTGGTCAATGCCGTTTATGAATCCTGAGGTTGAGCAGGTGATCGCCGGCAGCATGGCGAACAGCGATGCCATGCTGCTGGGCCGCCGGACGTATCAGGATTTTGCCGCCTACTGGCCGGCGGCGCCGGCGGACGACCCCTTCGGGCAGTTCATGAATAACCAGCCCAAGTATGTGGTTTCCACCACGCTGGAACGGGCCGAATGGAAGAATTCGCACCTGATCAGGGGAGACGTGGCCGCAGAACTCAATAAGCTGAAGCAGCAGCCGGGTAAGGACATCAGCATCGTGGGCAGCGGCACGCTCACCCGCTCGCTGATCGAAGCCGGTCTCGTGGACGAGCTGCACCTGATGCTTTGCCCGATTGTTTTAGGGGTTGGCCGGCGGCTTTTTGATGACGCTCACTTCACCAGAACGATGAAGGTGCTTGAAGCGAAAGCCTTCGATTCAGGGATGATTTATCTGCGTTTGCAGCCCGAAAAGAAAGCATAAGCAGAATGGGGAGCGCACACCGGCGCTCCCCGGCGTTTTCCCCCTGTGCGCGGGTTTTTAGTCGTGTAGGGAAAATCTTAAGGTTTTGATTGGCCGGGAGGGATTTTTCTCGACTATAATAATGTTTGTCCATTGTTAGCTGATAAAGTTAAAATCAATGAAACGATTGCTTCATTGGCGGATCAGCCCACTTACCCCACGCCGGGGCGCACGCCGTGCCGAAGCTCACTGGCGGAGTTTCATTCAGAACACGCCCGATCTGATTCTGGAACTGGATACGACGTGTATTGTGCGTCGTGCCAACCGCCCGCCCCCCGGTTACACCCTTGAGCAAATCGTCGCTCACCCCATTACCAACCTGATTCCTCAACCCTACCAGGAAGCCAAACACCGCGCGTTTCAGCAGGCGCGCGACAGCCAGACAGCAGCACATTTCGAGTATGGCGACGAGGCTGGCCGCTGGTATGCCGCGCTGGTCAGCCCGATAGTAGACCATGACGTAGTGACCGCGTATATCATGAGCATCCGGGATGTCACGGAAGCCCGCAAGGCGCATGAGGCGCAGCGCGAGAGCGAGGCGCGGTTTCGCAACATTGTCGAACGGGTGCCCGTCGGAATGCATATGTACGAGCTGTCACCCGATGGACGGCTGCTCTTCGCCGGCGCTAATCCGGCGGCAGACACAATTCTCAATATGGATCACCGTCAGTTCATCGGTAAGACGATTGAAGAAGCCTTTCCGGGGCTGGTCGAAACCGAGATACCGGCGGTCTACCGGCGGCTGGCCGCCGCTGGCGGTGTGTGGAAAACCGAACAGTTCGTCTACGAACACGGTTCGATCCGGGGCATTTACGAGATTAATGCCTTTCAGACCGCGCCGGGCCGCGTCGCAACCACTTTTATGGATATTACCGAGCGGCGGCTGGCGCTGGCCGCGCTCGAACGCAGCGAGGAACGCTTCCGTCTGCTGGTGGATCATTCGCCTGCCGGGGTGTTCCTGGTGGACGATGCTTTCCGGTTGGTATACGTCAACGATGAAATCTGCCGGATTACGGAGTACGCGCCGGAAGAACTGATCGGGATGGATTTTCGGAATTTGCTGGCTGACCACCAGCGCGACTTTATCGCGGAACGGTATCTCAGCCGCCAGCGCGGTGAGCCGCAGCCCTGGCGCTACGAACTCCAGGTGATTTCTCGCAGCGGCCTGATCAAACAGATTGAAATGGCGATTGCCGTCGTGCGCGATTCGGCGGGCAACTTATGCTCGATGGGACAGGTGATGGACCTGTCCGACCGCTTCCGCGCCGAACAGCACCGGGTGGAACTGGCCGTTGAAAAAGAACGCCTGGACCGGATGCGGACGTTCATCAGCAATGTTTCGCACGATCTGAAAACGCCCGTCACGGTTATCCAGACCAGCCTGTTTTTAATTGAACGATACACCGATCCGCAGCGCCGCCTGGAAAAAATTCAACTGATCCGCGAGCAGATCAATCTCCTCAGCCGGATGATTCAGGATTTGCTGATGATTTCCCGGCTGGATTATCTGCCGGAGCTGAACCGCGATACGGTAGATGTGAACGACCTGATCCATCAGGTTGAGGAGCAGTTTCACGCGCTGGTCGAAAAGAAACACCTGCATCTGTCTCTGCACCTCGACCCCGACCTGCCGCCGCTGAGTGCTGACCGCGAGGCGCTGGGACGCGCGCTGACTAACCTGATCGAGAATGCCGTGAATTACACCCCCGAAGGCCGTTCGATTCATGTCCATACGCAACGGCAGGATACGGTGGTGGCAATGACGATTGCCGACGAAGGTATGGGCATCCAGCCGGACGACCTGCCGCATATCTTCAACCGCTATTTCCGGTCGCAGCAGGCGCGGGAAATCGTCAACACTGGCTCCGGCCTGGGTTTAACGATTGTTCACCGTGTAGTGGAAATGCACGGCGGGCGCGTCGAAGTGGACAGCACGCCCGGCGTCGGCAGCACCTTTCGCCTGGTGCTGCCGCTGGCGTCGGCGTGACGGCCGGCAGCAGCCGCCCCGATCTTTCTGGTTGATGGATTGCTTCCTAAGTGCAACCAAGATAAGTTCCGTCGGATGTTTTTCGTAGGGGAGGGTCTGAGACCCTCCCCTACATCTGACATTTCTAATTTGGTTGTACTCAGAGCCGGTTCAGAGTATATACGTTGAAGGTAGGGGCGCACCGGCGTGTGCGCCCAGGGCAGACACACCGGTCTGCCCCTACAGCATTCAACCATTTTTGCGCTGATTTTTGCCTTAGAACGGAATGTCGCCCATGTTGTCCGGCGGGGGCGCAAAGTCGTCGTAACCACCGTTGCCACCGCCCTCGCGGTCGCCCTTGGTGCCCAGGAAACGCACGTCACGGGCGCGCAGTTCCAGGCTGGCGGCGGGCTGGCCGCTTTTATCGGTATACGCGCGGGCTTCCACCGTTCCCACCACCATGACCTGACGGCCCTTCTGTAAATACTGGTTGCAGATTTCCCCTAAACGCCCCCACGCGGATACCCGGTACCAGGTCGTTTTCTCGCGGCGTTCGTTGGTGGCGTTATCCGTCCAGGACTCCGATACGGCCACGCTGAAATCACAGACGGCAGTACCGCTTTGTAAGTAGCGCAGTTCCGGGTTACGTCCGACATTGCCAATGACAATCGTTTGATGCCAAGACATGAGGCTTCTCCTTCAGCATGTGCCCATGACTACCCATTATCCTAACACAAAGGCGGATTACGAACTGCCGCCCGGCGTTGGGTTTCGGTTTACATTGAGTCGCACCCGCAAGAATAAGAACATATATTCTAACATGAAACCATGCATTTGACCAGTCTCAAACTGCGCCGGTATACTTGTGATAAATTTCCCATTTTTTTAACAGGAAATTCAGATCATAATGAGCAATATAAGCCAGGGATGAGCCATATAATGAACATGACAAACATTGCAAACGCCCTGCTGAGAGACTGATGACGCGGATTCTCGTGTTAGATGATAATGCCGATATCGTGGCGCTGCTGCGCATGGTATTGGAACAGCGCGGGTATCAGGTGATGACAGGTCGTAATGGGCGCGAAGGTCTCCATTTGCTGGGGGAATCCCCCATTAAACCCGACCTGATTATCTGTAACCTGCTCATGCCATTGATGGATGGCATGGCTTTTTTGGATTCCCTGCGCCAGGAAGTCGAATGGTCTGCTATTCCGGTGGTGATACTGACGGCCATGACCGCGCAGGCTTACCGCGACGCCGCTTTTGAGCACGGCGCCAATGCCTTCCTGGCAAAACCGTTCCGCCTGGACGAGTTAAACCGGACGATGCACAACCTGGGCATTATCCCGAATATGCATTAACGCCGCGCGTCGAGCTGCTGCCGGAGCAGTTCCGTCACGACCTGAGCATTCGCTTTACCACCCATCGCCTTCATCACCTGTCCCATCAGCGCGCCAAACAGCTTATCCTTACCGCTCAGATAATCCTGCACCATCCTGGCGTTATCGGCCAGCACGGTGGTGATGGCCTCGCGGATGGCGCTTTCGTCCGACACCTGCGCCAGTCCCTTCGCCGCAACGATCTGCGCGGGGTCGCTGCCGGTCGCCCACATCTCCGCCAGTACCGTCTGCGCCGTGCCTTTATTCAGCGTGCCGGCGTCCACCAGTTTCACCAGTTCCGCGAACTGCGCCGCGCTGATGTGTGTGTGTTCGATGGCTTCCCGTTCCGCGCCCTGCTCGTTCATCAGCGTGAACAGGCCGCCGAGAATCCAGTTCGCGGCGGATTTGGGATTCGCGCCGGCGGCCAGCACCGCTTCGTAGTAGTGGGCGATGGCCTGCTCCGCTACCAACTGCCGCGCGTCATAGTCGCTCAGGCCAAACGTTTCGATGAACCGCTGGCGTTTGGCATCCGGCAGTTCGGGCAGGCGGGCGCGTACGGCTTCCACCCATTCGCGGCTGATTTCGACGATGGGCAGGTCCGGCTCCGGGAAGTAGCGGTATTCGTCGGCGCGTTCCTTGTAACGCTGAATGACAACCCGCTGCCGCGCTTCGTCCCAGCCCAGCGTGGCCTGTTTCACGCTGTCGCCGCTCGTCCACAGTTTAATCTGCCGGTCAATCTCCACCAGCGTGGCGCGGTACAGGTTGCGGATACTGTTCAGATTTTTGATCTCGGTGCGCGTGCGGAACTCGGTGTCGTCCTTATGCATCACGCTGATGTTCGGCTCGACGCGCAGCACGCCTTTGGACATATCGCCGTTGTTCACGCCCAGGTATACCAGAATCGCGCGCAGCGTCCGGGCGAAGGCTTCGGCTTCGGCGGCGCTGTTGATGTCCGGCTCGGTGACGATTTCCAGCAGCGGCACGCCGGCGCGGTTGTAGTCCACCAGGCTGCTGCCGCCGCCGATGTGGGTCAGCTTACCAGTATCTTCTTCCAGATGCGCCCGCCGGATGCGAATACGTTTGGTGTAAGCGTCACCGTTCTCCGGTGTCACCTCAATATCCAGCCAGCCATTGACGGCCAGCGGGCGTTCGTACTGGCTGATCTGGTAGCCTTTAGGCAGATCGGGGTAGAAGTAATTTTTACGGGCGAACTGGTTCACCGGCGGAATGTCGCAGTGCAGCGCCAGTCCCACCATCAGGCCGAACTCGATGGCCTGCTGGTTGATGACCGGCAGCGTGCCGGGCAGCCCCAGCGATACCGGGTCAACGGCGGTATTTGGCGCGGCTTCCACGCTGTCCACCACCGGACACGCGCTGAACATCTTGCTCTGCGTCAGCAGTTCGGCATGGATTTCCAGACCGATGATCGGTTTCCAGTCGCTCATGAACCATCCCCTGTCGAGCGTGTGAATCGATGACGGCGGGATTGTACCATAGTCCGCCAAAATGAGAGTGGTTTGACAATGATGAAAAAGTTGCCTATGATAAGTTGAACGATCACGTGAACGTTCAACCACCGGAGTGAACGCAGCATGGCCGTCAAAGTTCCGACCATGAAAGATGTGGCTCAACTCGCGGGCGTATCCGTCCAGACCGTTTCGTGTGTCGTGAATGATACCGGCAGCATCTCCCCTGAAACCCGCCTGCGCGTTCTCCATGCGATTGAACAACTGAACTACCGCCGCGATCCTATCGCCCGCAGTATGCGTACCCGGCAGACCCGGCTGATCGCGCTGCTGGTGCTGGACATCACCAACCCGGTGCTTTCGACCATTGCCAGCAATGTTGAAGCTGCCGCCTACGACCAGTCGTACAACGTCCTGCTGTACAACGTCAGCCAGGATGTGCGGCGCGAGCAGGCTTTTCTGGAAGCGGTGGCAGAACGCCGCGCCGATGGCATGATCATCGTCAACGCGGTTGACCGGCAGCACACCTTCGCGCTGCTGGAAGAAGCCACGATTCCCACCGTGCTGGTGGACTGTGTGGAAACGCCGACCATCCCTTCCGTCGCGGTGGATAATTTTCGCGGGGCTTATCTGGCGACGCAGCACGCGATTGAACTCGGCCACACCCACATCGCGCACCTGTGCGGGGCGCTCACCCTCGAAGTCGCCCGCCAGCGGGCGGATGGCTACCGGCAGGCGCTGGCAGATTACGGCCTGCACCAGCCGCAGATGCTCACCCCCCTGAACGACCGCTGGGATTACCGTTCCGGTTATTACGCCACCCGCAAGCTGCTGGAAGGCAGCCCGCGCCCGACGGCGATTTTTGCCGCCGGCGATCAGATGGCAATCGGCGCGTACCGGGCGCTGGCCGAGGCCGGGCTGCGCGTGCCGGATGATATGTCCGTCATTGGATTTGACGACATCGAAGCCGCCCAGTACACCATCCCGCCGCTGACGACGATTCGCCAGCCGCTTGACCAGATCGCCGGCAGTGCTTTTGGGCTGCTGCTGGATTTGCTGGATGGTCAGCAGCCGGCTACCACTTCGATTATCCTGCCGCCCGAACTCATTGTACGGGACTCCACCCGGAGGCTGTCATGACGGTCCGTATTGGCCTGGAAGTGCTGCTGACGCGGCGTCGGAATCTGATCGAGGGGCGACGTGTCGGGCTGGTCGCGTCCCCCAGCAGCGTGGACAGCCAGCTTATCAGCAGCGTCGAACGGCTGTCCACCAGCGACGGCGTGCGGTTAGCGGCGCTGTTCGGGCCGGAACACGGCCTGCGCGGCGCGGCGCAGGCCGGGCAGCACGTCACGACCGAGGTTGACCCCCTCACCGGCCTGACCGTCTACAGCCTGTACGGTGATACCCACCAACCGACGCCGGACATGCTGCGCGATGTGGAGGTGCTGGTGTTCGACCTGCAGGACGGCGGCGTGCGCTTTTACACCTATCTTTCCACGCTGGCTTACGTCATGCAGGCCGCTGCCGCCCACCACCTGCCGCTGGTCGTGCTGGATCGCCCGGCGTTTATCAACGGGGTGACGGTGGAAGGCCCGGTGCTTGACCCCGCCTACCAGTCGTTCGTCGGCCTGTATCCCCTCCCGATTCGTTATGGCATGACGGCGGGGGAAATGGCGCGCCTGTTGAACGACACCTTTGGCATTGGCTGTGATCTGACCGTCGTCGAGATGGACGGCTGGCAGCGCGGTCTGTGGTTCGACCAGACCGGCCTGCCGTTTGTGCCGCCTTCGCCTAATCTGCCGACGCTGGCGGCGCTCACCGTTTACCCCGGCATGTGCCTGGTCGAAGGCACGAATCTGTCCGAAGGCCGGGGCACCACCCGACCATTTGAATATACCGGCGCGCCCTGGATCGAGGCGGAAGCCTTCGCCCGACGGCTGAACGCTCTCAACCTGCCCGGCGCGCGTTTTCGCCCGGTGTACTTCGTACCCACCTTCAGCAAGTATCAGGGCGAACTGTGCGCGGGCGTACACCTGTACGTCACCGACCGGGATACATTCCGCCCGGTGGAAACCGCGCTTCACCTGCTGGCGCTCGTCAAGGCGATGTACCCTGACCAGTTCGCCTGGCGCGCGCCCTGGACGGACGGGGGACACTATCCCATAGATTTACTCAGCGGCGGCGCGCAGGTGCGGCAGCATCTGGACGCCGGTCACCCGGTTGCGGACTGGGTTGGTGAGTGGGAGGAGGCGTTACAGGCGTTCCGCGCCTTACGGGCGAACGTTCTGCTCTACACGGACTGACCCGCGAAGTAGTTCGAATGTGTTTATTGTTTAGGAGGAAATATGTCTCGCAAGTATTTTGTCATAGTTGTGACGCTGCTCGCCCTGCTGCTGAGCGTGATGGCCGCAGCGGCGCAGGACCCGATCAAACTGACGATCCTGACCCACTGGGGCGAGGAACGGCTGCTCGTCGCGCAGCAGGCAATGTTTGATGAATACATGGCGGCCAACCCCGGCGTCACCATCGAACTTCAGACCGTGCCGTTTAACGACCTGCTGACCAAGATCGTCACCGGGCGCACCGCCGGCACCAACCCCGACATTTATCACCTGTACAACCTGTGGCTGCCGGACTTCACCGGCGCGAATGGGATGCTGGCCGCCCCGCCGCAGGCGATGGTAGACGAGATTGTTGCCAACTCGCCGCAGGCCGTGATTGACGGCATCACCGTTAACGGCCAGATTTGGGGCTACCCGACCGAAGTCAACACCTACCTGCTGCTGTACAACAAGCGGCTGCTGGCCGAAGCCGGGTACGACAATCCGCCGGCGAACTGGGACGAACTGAAGGAAATCGCCGCCGCCATTACCAAGAAGGACGACACCGGCGCGGTGACCCAGGTTGGTTTTGGCGTGCTGCCCGGCTGGGACTCCGGCATCGTGCATCCCTGGGGCGCGTTCCTGCTGTCCAACGGCGGTGAGTACCTGAATGCCGACCACACCGCGACCGCGTTTAACAGCGAACAGGGACTTGAAACCCTGCAACTGTACGTGGATCTGCTGGAAAACGGCGGTATGGATATGAGCGTGTCCGGCTGGGATTTCCCGAACGGCAGGGTCGGTATGACGGTTATGGCGAACTGGTGGCGTGCCACGCTGCAAGCCTCGGAAGCCGTTGACTACGATACCGAAGTTGGCGTCGTGCCGGTGCCGGTTGGCCCCAGTGGCGAAGAATCGGCCACCCTGTCCTACAACTGGCTGTGGTCGGTGGATGCCGGGTCGCCCAATCAGGAAGCCGCGTGGCAGCTTATCCAGTGGATGAACACCCCGCGCGCCGAGGGTGAAGGCTCGCCGATGGGCAACTTCCTGGTCAACGAACTGGGCGCGATCCCCAGCCTGCTGCCCGATCAGGCCGCGTTCGCGGACGACCTGGGCGACTTCTTCCTGTCGGCCTATGTCGAATCCACCAAAACTGCCCGGCCTGAACCGGTTGTCGCTGGTGGACAGGAAGTGAAAACCAAACTCCAGATCGAAATCGAAGCCGTGCTGAACGGCCTGCAAGACCCGGCACTGGCGCTGGAAACAGCGGCGATGGAAGGTGACGCCGTATTGCAGGAAATGGCGAACCAGTAACTTTCCGTTTTTCCGTAGGGGCACGGGGTGCCGTGCCCCTGACTCACCCAAACGGGTCACATTTGTAAGGGTCGCCATATGAACCAAATGCGCCGGACAGAGGGCGAGGGTTGGCTGCGCACCGGGACACCGCGTGCCGGGCGCGGCAGCCTCATGCGCCAGCGCACCATCTGGGCTTATGTGTTCGTTTCTGCGCCGCTCATCGGCCTGCTGGTGTTCTTCCTGGGGCCAATCGTGTTCAGCGGCTGGGTCAGCCTGCACAACTGGAACATGATCACGCCGGTGGCGGAAATGCCCTGGGCCGGTCTGGACAACTACATCTATCTGCTGACCCAGGACAGCGTGTTTCCGAAGGCGCTGCTGAATACGTTTTTGTTCGCCATCGGCGGCGTGGGCAGCAACGTGGTGCTGGGGCTGGGTTTCGCGCTGCTGCTCAACGGCAGAATCGTGGGCAAGACCATCTGGCGGGTGGTTTACTTCCTGCCGGTGATGACCGCGCCGCTGGCCCTGGGCGTGATTTTCGGCTTCATGTTCAACCGCAACTACGGCGTCATCAACAACCTGCTCGTTACGGTCGGCATCCCCCGGCAGCCGTTTCTGGGGCATCCCAGCCAGGCGCTGCTGGTTGTCATCATCATCGCCGTGTACCAGTACGTCGGTTACTATATCGTGATCTATCTGGCCGGGTTGCAGGGCATCCCGCAGGATTATTACGACGCGGCCAGCGTGGACGGCGCGAACAAATGGCAGAGCTTCCGGCATATCACGCTGCCGCTGCTGCGCCCGGTGACGCTGTTTGTCGTCGTGACCAACACCATCGGCGCGCTTCAGGTGTTTGATCTGGTGTTCGCCACCACCAACGGCGGCCCCGCCAACAGCACCATGACGGTCGTGCTGCATATGTACAACACAGCGTTTAAATTCTCGCGCATGGGGCGCGCTTCGGCGATGGCGTTCATCCTGTTCGCCATCATTCTGACGATCACGATCATCCAGCTTCGTTTCCTGCGGGACCGCACCAATGAGTGAAGGACAGCCGCGCCATGTATGACAACCGGTTTCTCTGGAACGCTCTGGGCGGCGGCACCAAATACGCCATTCTGATCGCGGGCGCGGTCATTATGCTGCTGCCGTTTTTCTGGATGGTGAACGCTTCGCTGATGACGGCGGGCGAAATCCAGGCGCAGCCGCCGGTCTGGCTGCCATCCGATCCGCAGTTCAGCAATTACAGCGAACTGCTGGAAACCGTGCCGCTGGGCCGCCAGTACCTCAACAGCCTCATCATCACCTGCTCGACGGTCGCGGGTGTGCTGCTCACCAGTTCGCTGGCGGGTTTCGCCTTCGCCAAGTATGACTTTCCCGGTAAGAATATCCTGTTCTACTGCATTCTGGCGACGATGATGATCCCGTTTTTTGTCACGCTGATCCCGGTGTTTTACATCATCCGCCAGTTAGGCTGGATTGACAGCTATCAGGGCATCATCGTGCCTGGCCTGACCTCCGCCTACGGTATCTTTCTGATGCGACAGTTCATCGGCACGCTGCCGGACGAACTGTTTGACGCGGCCCGCATTGACGGCGCATCCGAACCCAAAATCTATTTTCAGATCGTGCTGCCGCTGATTCGCCCGGCGCTGGCGACGCTTGGCACGTTCACATTCATCGGCTCGTGGAATTCGTTCCTGTGGCCGCTGCTGGTCACCAACAGCCGCGACCTGATGACCGTGCCGCTGGGACTGAACTCGCTGCGCCTGTTCGCGGCGGAAGCCCGCAATCTGGATTTGTTAATGGCCGGCACGACGCTCTCGGTACTGCCGACGCTGATCCTGTTTATCTTCTTGCAGCGTTACTTTATCCGGGGCATCGCGCTGACCGGATTGAAGGGATAAACATGGACATTCGACCGTATCAGGGGCGCGACGAGGCCGACCTGCTGGCCGTGTGGCGCGCCGCGATGACACACGACCGCCTGAGTGACGACCTGTTCCGCACGAAGGTTTTGCTTGACCCTAACTTCCAGCCGGAGAACCTGCCCGTCGCCATCGAGGATGGGCGTGTGATTGGTTTCGTGCTGGGGCTGACGCGGCAGACACCACTGTTTTTGCAGGGCTTAGAGCCGGACAAGGCGTGGGTAACGGCCTTTGGCGTCCACCCGGACTACCAGCGCCGGGGTATCGGTCGGGCGCTGTTTGGTTATCTGTTTGAACGCTTTCAGGCGCAGGGGCGTCAAACGATTGACCTGTCCCCCTACGTGCCGAATTATTTCGTGCCGGGGGTGGATGTGGCCGCCTATCCCGGCACAATCACCTTTCTGGAAAACGCGCTGGGTTTTAAGACGCTGTACCAGGCCATCAGCATGGGCGCGGACCTGACCGGCTTTCAGGTGCCGCCGGAGATTGCCGGTTTGCAGGCGCGTTTGGAACGCGAGCAGGGTGTCACGGTGCTGCCGGTTACGTCTGCCGATCTGCCGGAGCTGATGCCGTTCATCGTGCGGCATTTCGGTTGGGACTGGTATCGCCACGCGCAGGATTATCTGCTGGAAATCTTTGGCGACACCCCCCACCAGACCTGTTTTCTGGTGGCGCGCCAGCACGGCGAAATCATCGGCTACTGCCAGCAGCGCCGGGAACGCTTCGGGCCGTTCGGCGTGAACCCCGACCGCCGCAATCTGGGCGTGGGGCGCGTGCTGCTGTTCCGCTGTCTGGAGGCGATGAGCGCGCGCCATGTCTTTTACGCTTACTTCCTGTGGACAGGCGAAGATGCGGCGCGGCTGTATTCGCTGGCCGGCTTCCGGCGGCGGCGGGTGTTCGCCGTACTGCGGAAAACTTTCTGATTATATTTTGCAGCAGGAACACGATCATTCGTGTGAACAGGCAACAATACAAGGAGCAGCGTTATGGCAGGACATTTAATGGTCGTCGGTGCGCACATCTCCGACGCCGAAAATATGGCGGGCGCGGTCATGCTGAAGCACAAACGCGCCGGGTGGGACATCAGCATCGTGCATGTCACGGCGGGCGAAAAAGGCCACCCGACGCTGCCGCCGGAGGAATACATCAAGATGCGCCACGCCGATGCCCACGCTTCGGCGGCCTTCATCGGCGCGAGCGTGGAAATTCTGCCGTATCTCGACGGTGAATTGCAGGTGACGGAAGAAGCCACCTGGCTGGTCGCCGACCTGATTCGGAAGTACCGGCCAACGGTGCTGATTACCCACTGGCGCGGCAGTTTCCATCAGGATCACAACTATACCCATGACATCGTGAAGGCGGCGCTGTTTAAGGCCGGCCTGCCCGCTTTCCGCCGCGAACATCCGGCGCATTACCCGCGCGCCGTCCTGTATTCGGAAAACTGGGAGGACATGGAAGGTTACTCGGCGGACATCTACCTCGATGTCACCGACGTGTTTGATGATTACCTGAAGCTGCTGAAAACGCACGCCCTGATGCGCGAAAGTTACGCCAGCTTCCGTTATTACGATTACTACGAGGCGCTCGGCCAGACGCGCGGCGCGCTGGGCGGCTATAGCAAGGCTGTCACGCTGATGCGCCCGCGCAGCCTGCTCGGTTTCACGCGGCAGCCGGGGCTGCTGGCGGAGTAAAGATGACCTGGCTGGCGGTGGACATCGGCGGCACCAAAGTCGCGCTGGCGCTGGTAACAGACGGCGGGCAGATTATCGCCAAATACCAGCAGCCCAGCGACCCGACCGGCGCGGCGTCGCTGGTTGAAGATATTGCCGCGCTCGCCGCCGGTCATTCGTTTCAGGCCGTTGGGGTGTGTGTGCCCGCCGTGCTGGAAAACGATACCGACCGCATTCTGTGGACGCCTAACCTGGCCGGCTGGCAGGATGTGCCGCTGCGCGACATCCTGCAAGAGCGCCTGGGCTGTCCGGTCTTTATCGAATACGACGGCCATGCCGCCGTACTGGGTGAATGGTGGCAGGGCGCGGGCAAAGGCTATCGCAGCGTGGCGTCAGTCATCATCGGTACGGGCATTGGCGGCGGGTTCGTCATGGACGGACGGCTGTGGCGCGGGCGCGACCGGCTGGCGGGGGCGGTCGGCTGGTTTCCGGTCTACGGGCCGGACGGCCTCGACCACTGGGAAAATCTCGCATCCGGCCCGGCCATCGCCCGCCGCGCGCAGCGATTAATCCAGTCCGGGCAGCCGTCCAGCCTGCCGCCCGCCGGACTGACGGCCAGAGATGTTTTTGACGCCGCGCGGCAGGGGGACGCGCTCGCCGCGCAGGTTATCGTCGAAACCGCCGCCCTCATCGGGCAGGGGGTCGCCAGCATCATCAGCCTGGCGAACCCCGAAGTCGTGGTGCTGGGCGGCAGCGTCGGCCAGCAGGGTGATCTGCTGCTGCCGGCGGTGCAGTCTGCCGCTCGCCGCTGGGCGCAGCCGATTTCCGGGCGCGATTTACCGATTGTCAGTTCAGTGTTGGGTGAGGAAGCCGGGCTGCTGGGCGCAGCTTACGCCGCCTCGTTACGCCTTCAATCAGGAGAATGAAATGTCTGCTTCGTACTACATGCAAACCATCGGCCAGATTATCGAAAAGGTTTTAACAACCCAGGGTGATAAGATTCAGGCCGCTGCCGCCGCCTGCGCCCGCTCGATTGCGGCGGGCCGCGCCGTTCACGCCTTTGGCTCCGGCCACTCCGTGATCCCGGTGATGGACCTGTTCCCGCGTTACGGCTCTTATGTCGGCTGGCATCCGATCATGGATCCCCGCCTGATGTGGTTCAATGTGACCGGGCCGGGCGGCGCGCGTGAACTGCTGTGGCTGGAACGCACTGAAGGGTATATTAAACAGGTGCTGCTGTCGTATAACTTCGACGCGCGGGACTCCATCCTCATCTACTCACACGGCGGGCTGAACGCCGCGCCGGTCGAGATGGCGCTGACTGCCAAAGATCAGGGACTGACGGTTATCGCCGTATCGTCGCTGGCAAACCGCCAGATCAACCAGCCGACGCATTCCTCCGGCAAGGCTTTGCAGGATATTGCCGACATTGTGATTGACAACTGCTGCGCGCCGGAAGACGCGCTCGTGCCGGTCGAAGGCCGCCCGGAGCAGGTCGGCGGCAGTTCCACCATTATCGCCATGATCGTGACGCAGGCGCTGATGGCCGAAACCACCGGCCTGCTGGTGAAGATGGGGCACGCGCCGGAGCGCATTTTTGTCTCGCCCAATGTGGCCGGCATCCCGGCGGACAACAATTTGCAGGTGTTCCGCGATTATCAGGCGTGGATTAATTCGCTGTAGGCCGCGCCAGTCAACCGCAGGGGCGCACCGCCATGCGCCCCTGCCACCCTCTAGCCTTCCAGCCCCAGATAATACCCGTTCATGATCGCGCCGCCCGCGCCCCACGCCGCGAAGTACAGCGCGTTTGACGGCCCCAGCGGCAGATGGCCGAGCGCCGTATCGCTGCCGGTTTCGACATCCACCACCCGCACGCTCAGGCGCGGGCTGGCCGGGTCAAGCGGCATGACCGTCTCATCGGGTGGAAAACCAAACGTCAGCACCAGCAGCGCGCGGCCATCGGGCGACCAGGCCGCCTGCAGGGGACGAATCACGCGGCGGTCGGGTTTGTCGCTGGGATGTGCCGGGACGGTCACGGCGGTGACGCGGCGTTCGGCCACATCCAGCACAAACGGCCAGGCGATAACCGGACGTTTGCCGGGATTGCCGGCCCAGTACAGCAGCCGCGTCCCATCCGGCGACCACACCACCGGGCCGAGGCTCTCCAGCGTCACCCCCTGGATAACGGCCTGCAGGGCGCTGTCGGCATCGCTCAGGCTCACCAAACGTTCGCGCTCACCGGTGTCCACCTGCACCAGCCAGATGCCGTCCGCCTCCGGCTGCGGTTCGCGGTGGCGTACTGTCACCGCCAGCGCCGAACCATCCGGCGACCAGTCCATCCCGGTCACCGATCCCGCATCCACCACGCCGCCGGCGCTGCCCGGCAGCGCGCCCAGCTCGCGGATTTCGCCGCTGCTCACCTCAATCACGGCCAGCGTGGACGGCGCGAAACTGCCCGTATCGCTGATGACGCTGCGCTCCACCGCTATCCATCTGCCATCCGGCGACCACGCCGGCTGCAACTCGATGGACACCCGGCTGCCATCTTTCGCCGCCAGCGTGCCGTCATAATTATCGTCGGTCAAATTCCGCCACTCTCCCGCCGCGACATCCAGCAGCCACAGATCAGTATCGGCCTGCGTGCCTAAAGGCTGCCCGACAGCAGCGATCTGCGAGCCATCCGGCGACCAGCGAAACGGCGTCAGCAGCGACAGTGGATCGGGTTCGAAGCCGCTGGGCAGCGGCTGCGGCGCGAGGGCGCACACCGGTTCGCCGCCGGTGACGCCGTCCAGTACGCACAGGTAATAATCACGGTGGCCGTTCAGCCGGACGGCGCGCTCGTAAGCCGCACGTGTCCCATCCGGCGATGGGAAAATCCGCGCGCTGGCATCGTTAGGGATAGCCAGCGGCTGGACGGTGGTCACCGTTTGTCCCGCCGCTGTCGTAAAAACCAGTAACAGCCCGGTCATCATCACCAGCATTTTTCGTAAAAACATGGCGCTCTCTTTCCTGAACTGGCCGCTCACGTGAAAATTTTATTGGCGGGGGATTGTACCATACATCCTTCACCCGGCCTTTCCCATCTGTTCTACCGAATAATCCACCGTCACAAAGTACGAGTCCCCCACCGCCAGCAGCGTCATCAGGCGCGACCGCCCGTGTTCATCCTCGGTTTCAAACGCTTCTTCTTCGGCGGTCACAGTCAGGCCGTGATGCTGCAAAACCTTCGCCAGCCGTTCCGCTGCCGGTTTTGGGAACTTCCCCAGCGTGCCGCCGCCGGAGGCCAGCAGGTTCACTAACGGCTGGCTGCGGTTGATGTCGCCGGCCAGTTCGCGCCAGGGGCCGAACGTCAGCACATAAGCCTGATGGATGTCCAGCACCAGTTCGTGAATGTCCTGCGGTTTACCCTCAAACTGCAAGGTCACGCGCGGGGTATTATGGTGAAACAGAATAGGATGTTCGTCGCCGGTGGCGGTGAACAGGCTGCCAAACACGCCCAGGCTGATGCGGTGTTCGCGCACGCCCAGCACCCGGATCACATACGCGCCGCGCTCCCGCAGCCCCTGCGCCGCGTCATCGTAATGCGCCGTCTGCACGATAAGCTGTAATTCGTTGGGCACGCCGCCCATCTGCGCCGCCAGAAATACCCCGTAATCCTTATCCCCCTGAAGCTCGCTCAGGAGTTGGTCGCGTTGTGGCATTGGAAATCCTTTTCAGAAGCGTAGGACACGTCAGAAAACAAGGACACGAATGTTCATAAGGAAACGCTGTCAAACTGCTCGCTGCGTCTTTGCGTTCTTTGTATTGAGTCTTATGTCGCTTTAAGCCGGACGCAGGCGGCTGGCTGTCCAGTTCGGCGCGGGGTAGCCGACGGCGTGCAGGTCGGCGATTACCGCCTCCACGTCATATGGCACATTCCGCAGATCAACCGTTACCTGCCCGTTTTCGAAGGTGAACAGCCCCCACTGGGCATAACCGGGACGGTCCACCGACAGCCCCACGCTGCCAACGTTCACGGCGCGCCAGCTTCCCAGATCGCGATTCATCTGCCGGTGAATATGGCCGCCAATGGCGACATGCCCTTCCCGGTCGAGCAGCAGATCGCGGGCTGCCTCGTCCGGTGTGTCCGGCAGCAGGAAGGCTTCGTCATTACCCGGCACCGCATGATAACCAATGACATGAACGCCGCCAAAGCTGTGAGCCAGTTCGCGCCCGATCAACGACTTCAGATAGCCGTAGTCCTCAAAGCTGATCTGCTCCACACCCCAGTTGATGCCCGCGTCACGTTCCTGCCAGCCCCGCGCCAGGGTTTGAAACGCGGCCTCGTCCGCCGCTGCCGGCGTGGGGAAGCGTTCACCAGTGAGCATGTAACGGTCGGTATTGCCGCCGATAACTTTAAACGTTTTGCCGTCGTTGGCTTCCGCCAGCGCCTTCACCCGCCGGATGCATTCTGCCGGGCGCGGGCCAAACGCCGCCAGATCACCCAGGCACCAGGTTAAATCCGCGCCGCCGGCGCTGTCCAGATCGGCCAGCACCGTTTCGAGCGCCGTTAGATTGCCGTGAATATCGGATAACACCGCCAGACGCATGATATGTTCTCCTCGGTATGCCGCGCAGCAAACCTACCGCATCCCGGCTCAATGTGCAACCGTTCAGGTGAACACTTGATGAGATCACCCGGCCACAGTAGCCAGACTGTCCCGGCTGTGGTAATTTTGACGGGCATATTTATTGGTTGCCTAGAGGAGATAACGAGTATGGCAGTCAGGAAAGCCGAGGCGGTATGGAATGGGTCGCTGAACGAAGGCGGCGGTACGGTGAAGATGGGCAGCGGGCTGCTGGAAGCACCCTACACCTTTAAAGCCCGTGTGGAAGAAGAAGCCAACAAAACCAACCCCGAAGAACTGCTGGGCGCGGCGCTGGCAAGCTGCTACGCCATGTTTCTGTCCGCGACGCTGGGACGCAACAACTACACGGTGAATCACATCCACGCGACCGCCAATGTCACGCTGATTCGCGGCGAGGCGGGTTTGCAGGTGTCCGGCATCGCGCTGGAGGTGGAAGGCGACGTGCCCGGTATTGACGCGGCAGCATTCCAGGATTTCGCCGAGAAAGCCAAAACCGGCTGCCCGATTTCGCAGGCGCTCGCCAGCATACCGAGCATCACGCTCAATGCGCGGCTGGCCGGCTAAAGCATTATCACCGATGCAGTCGAGTAAAGAGCGGCACTGACGCCGATTGAGTACGTCCATGATAAAAGACCGCGCCGGGGGGTGAACGCCTCCAGCGCGGTTTTTATTTAACGCGAGTTATGGATAAGGGATTTGCGCCTCTTGCCCTCATCCCCCGGCCCCTTCCGCTCCGCGTCAGGGCGAAGGGGAGAATACGGATCAGGAGCGGCCTTCAAGTCCCTCTCCATGAGGGAGAGGGCGACTCGAATGGGGACGCATGTCCCCTGAGAGAAGTCGGGTGAG
>JARKOK010000313.1 GCA_029975765.1 Aggregatilineales bacterium | reverse complement strand
GGCACGCCACCCGCTGGTTGTCCACCGGAGTGAGCTATGACGGCAAAACGGGTTCTGATGGTGCTGATTGTCGTGACTGCTGTTGTGTTTGCGCTCGTCCATGCGGCATCGCAGGACTACGGGCTGGCGGTGCTGGCCGTTGGATTGGGGCTGGGGTGGCTCGTGCTGGAAGTGCAGCGACAGTCTGCTTTCGCCACCGGCTTTTTCCTGGCATTCCTGGTTCTGGCAATCATCGGCGGTTTCAATCACGCCTCGACCCCGGCTGTCCTGCTGGGCTTATCAACGGATCTGGCCGCGTGGGATATTTCCCGGCTTCGCGCCCGAATCGCTGGCAAAACCACGAATGAGGCCGCAGCGTTACTGGAAACCCGGCATCTGCAACAACTGGCCGTTACCGCCGCTGCCGGTTTTTTCATCGCCCTGATACCCGTGTTGATTCAGCTTTCCATCAGCTTTGTCATCCTGCTGCTGCTGATTCTGCTGCTGATGATCGCCTTGCGACAATCCATGATGTATCTTCGCCATGACCGCGAAAATAATGGTTAGAGACTCGCACGGCTGTCTGTGTTTGTACCTAAGACCAGCGCGTTCATAGGGCAATCGCCTATAGAAACCCGCGAACCTGACTGAACCATGTGATACAGACTTAAGCTCGACTTTGCACATCTAAATTGTGTCTTTCTTGCTCAAGGGAAGCACCAAATGCGACTTTTCGTATATCATGGCGAAACACCGATGTTTGAAAACTCTGACAGGTTCTCACAGCTCCCTGGAGCGAAACACTGAACCAACCATTGTCATGTGCAAAGTCGAGCTAACCGCGCCTAGAGGCGGCGGTGCGCGAATGTTCTGCTGAATTCTCCAATCCCAATTTAGTCCTGTTTGCGGCCTGCCGCGCGGCGGCATATACTACACACAGCACGAAGGAGCAGAACAATGCGTAAAACGGCGTTCTGGTTGCTGATTCTGCTGGCCGTTCTGTCGCTGAACGTGGCTGCCGCGCAACCTTTGCCTCAACCTAACGTCACCATACTGGTCAACCGGGACGGCGTGAACGTGCGCGTTCTGCCGGCGATTGGCGCGGAAGTGCTGGGTTTTGCCCAGGCGGGCAATACCTTCCCCGGCACGGGGCGCAGCCCGGATAACGAGTGGGTGCGGATTGATTTTAACGGGCAGGAAGCGTGGCTGGGGCTGGCGGTCGTCAACGTGTTTGGCGATTTGAACGCGCTGCCGGTGGCCGACCCGCGCACCATCCCCTACGGCGGGTTTGAGAGTCCGCGTTCCGGCACATCGGACGCGACCAGCCCGATCACGGCGCGCCTGCCACAAAGTGGGATTCGCCTGCGCGCTGGCCCCGGCACCGCCTACCCGGTGCTGGCGAACATCCCCCGATATACCGTCATGCCGCTGCTGGGCCGCACCCTGAGCAACGGCTGGCTGCAAGTGAATTACAACGGCACGCTGGGCTGGATTGCCAACCAGTTCATCGAAATCCAGACCGGGACGCTGTTCGAGCTGCCGATAGACGGCGTGGTAGCGTCCGCGCCGCCGGTATCAGAGGATACCCGCGAGAACTACATCGGCACGCTGCTCCTGATGCTGGAACGTATCAATCTGGCGCAGCCGTCGCTGGATGCGATTCGCGGCACGTGGACGACGGTGGCGCTGGGACAGCGCGCTGCCTGCCAGAATTTCCCGGCGCGTCCCACCGACCTCAACATCGCCAACCCGCTGCTGGCCGCGTTCTACGGCACGCTTGAGCCGCTCCAGCGCGATTTTAATACGGCGATGGCGAACGTGCGGCTGGCGATTGATCTGTGGATTGAAGCCTGTGGTTTCCCGCAGCCGCCATACGGCGTAGTGGGACAGGCGACGGTGCAGGGCGCGCTGAACGCCATTCAGGTGGCGGACGGGCAGTTTGCCGAACTGCGCCGCCGGCTGAACGAACTGCTGCCGCCGCTGATCGAGATCGGGCCGGGACAGTGCGCGTTCACCTTCCAGAATCAGACCGACGTGCTGGCGGTCATCGGCATTGACCAACTGGTGCTGGACACGCTGACCCCGCGCAAAACGGCGACCGGCTACTGCATTGACGCCACCGCCGGACAGTACCTCAGGATCGAAATCGTGGTCTACCGGGGGAATGCCTCGCCGCTGGTGGCGTTCAGCCCGATTGATAACCCGACCAACTTCATTGGCGTGGGGCGCGGCGGCGCGAACAA
>JARKOK010000311.1 GCA_029975765.1 Aggregatilineales bacterium | reverse complement strand
GCTGGCCGAGTTTGCCGCCGAAAACCCCGATGTTTCGGTAACGGTGGAAATGATCGCCTGGGCGACCCTGTACCAGAAACTCCAGACGGCGTTTGTGGCCGGAACTCAGCCGGATGTGATCCTGCTCCATGCGTCGGAAATTCCGCAGTTCGGCAGCTACGGCGTGCTGCGTGACCTGGGCGACCAGTACACCTCTGGCGGCGGCTGGCTGCCGGATGATGATATTTCGGAAACCACGATGAGTGGTATGTTCTGGGAAGGCGTGAATTACGGTATTCCGCTGGACAATCATGGTCGCGGTCTGTGGATCAACATTGATATGTTCGAGGCGGCTGGCCTCTCGACCGACCCCGCCGACGCGCCAACGACCTATGAAGGCTGGGTTGAGCTGTTCCAGAAACTGACGCTCGACGCCAATGGCAACAATGCGCTGTCACCCGACTTCGACCCTGAAAACGTGGTGCAGTGGGGTTACACGGTTGGTGAATGGCCGAATGTTAACTTCATCGCGGCCCTCTACCAGCACGGCGGCTCCTTCCTGAGCGAAGATGGCAAGACCGTCACCGTCAACTCCGAAGCGGGTATGACCGCGCTGCAGCAGGCTGTTGATCTGGTCTACAAGTATCATGTCTCGCCGCCGTCGGCTGGTTTCGACACCTGGCAGGCTTTCGGCGCTGGCACGGTGGCCGTGCTGCCCACTGGCACCTGGTACCGCAATCAGTCACTGCTGCAAACCGACATCAACAGCAAGGCGTGGCCGAACTGGCAGTGGGGCCCGCAGAAGGCCACCTGGTTTGGCACGCATACCTTCATGATCCCGGCTTCGACGGAAGGCGAAAAACTGGATGCGGTGCTGAAGATGATCCAGTGGGTCAGCGAAAATCAGGTGATCTGGGCGTCCTCCGGCCAGGTGCCGGCGCGGCTGTCGGCGCAGGCGGCGCTCGATCCTGAGAACTACCCGTCCAATATTCTGCTGGGCCAGACCTTCACCGAATACGGCGTTCAGGATCCTCGAACCACCGTCACGCAGGAACTGCTCACCTACCTCGATGTTGGGCTGCAGGAAGCGCTCAACGGTATCAAGCCGGTTGAGCAGGCTCTGAACGAGGCGGCGGAACTGATGCAGCAGGCGCTTGATCGCGCTTAAGGGCCGAGCGGCTAATTAACTAAGTTTTGTGTGGGGCGGGTCACCGATCTGCCCCACATTATTCGTGAAATTGCCGTGCGAATAATGCAGCTTTACTTGTTGGAATATTCGCTGTATCTCCATTTTTCCTCATGATGGAGATGGCTCAAACGAGTTTACGAGGCATTTGTTTAGAGGACAGGTCAGCATATGAATGCAATCAATAAACAGGGGCTTGCTGCGCCCAAACGGTTTGCTCTGCCTTTTTCGCCCAGCCTGAAGACCCGTGAGGCAATCGCTGCGTATATCTTTCTGGCACCCTTTCTGATCTTCTTTTCGATCTTCTTCGTTCGCGCCGCGATCTCATCGGTTGAAATCAGTTTTTATGACTGGCGGCTCCTGCGCCCCACCCGGCCCTTTGTGGGTCTGGACAATTATGTTGACCTGATAAACGATCCGATCTGGTGGGGTTCAGTTCGGAATACGGTTTATTTCGCAGCCATGACAGTGACCGGAACCACCATCCTGGGGCTGGCGGCGGCGGTAGCCGTTACCAGGCCAATTCGCGGCCAGGGATTTTACCGTATCCTGCTCTACATACCGCAGTTGATGTCAGTGGGCGCCATCGGTCTGATCTGGAACTGGCTGCTCAGCGGTCAGTTCGGCGTCATCAACTATTTATTGAGCTTCTTCGGGGTTCGTCCGATTAACTGGTTAGGCGACCCCAATCTGGTGCTGCCCGCGCTCAGTCTGGCAACCATCTGGTGGACATTCGGCTTCCCGATGCTGATTTTCATCGCCGGCTTGCAGGGGATACCGGAGCACTTATATGAAGCGGCCAAAATTGACGGCGCTAACGGCCGGCAGATCTTTTTCCGCATCACGCTCCCGCTCCTGCGCCCCACCATTCTGTTTGTGACGGTGACGGGGGTGATCGGTCATTTTCAGGTTTTCGGCCAGCCATACATTATATCGGGCGGCGGTGGCCCAGGGCGCTCCTCGTATACGGTGATCATCTATCTGTACCAGCAGGCCTGGGTCGCGTTCCGTATGGGCTATGGCGCTGCGGTCGCGGTCGTAATCGCGCTAATCATGGCCGCGATTACTTCCGTCCAGTTCCTCCTGATCAGCCGCCGGGTCGAGTATTAGAGGGGGATAGATCATGAATATCAGACAATCTTCACTGTACAAACAGTTCGGGACGTATGCTTTTCTGTTTGTGCTGTCGGCGTTCGTTCTATTCCCGCTGCTCATCGCGGTTTCGCAGTCCTTTATGACCAACCAGGAGGTCAACCGCTGGCCGCCCAAGGTCATCCCCACGACACCGACGCTCGAAGGATACGTATCTGTGCTGACTCAGCAGGATATTCGGCTGGATATGTGGCTGCGGAACAGCCTGTTTGCGGCGGCGGGTTATACCATCGCGGTGCTGGTCATCTGCGCGCCGGCGGCTTACGCCTTCGCCCGGCTTCGTTTCCCCGGCAACAAAATCCTGTTTGCCTTCCTGCTGGTGACGATTATGATCCCCGGTCAGGTCACGCTGATTCCCAACTATCTGCTGATGCGCGACCTGAAATGGATTGATACCTTCAACGCACTCATCTTTCCCGGCGCGGCCAATGTCTTTGGCGTGTTTCTGCTGCGCCAGTTCTTTATGCAAATTCCAACGGAACTGGAAGAAGCCGCCGTGTTGGATGGCGCCGGATATTTCGGACGCTTCCGGCATGTAATTCTGCCGCTGTCCACCAATGCGCTGACGGCGCTGGGCATCTTTGTCTTTCTCGGTCACTACAATGATTTGTTCTGGCCGATTATTGTTACCAGCAGTCTGGAAACGCGCACGCTGCCGGTGGGGTTGTCCATCATCCAATCGTCGTATGCCGGCCAGTATCGCCCGATGATCTTAGCCGGTGCGGTGCTGTCCACACTGCCGATTCTGATTGTGTACATCATTTTCCAGCGCCGGATCATCCAGGGCGTGACGCTGACCGGTATGGGTGGTCGGTAAACCGTCTGTTCCGGCGGCACAGCCAAGGCAGCCGTTCTACGGCGAAATCGTGATAAATACGGCCCGGGGGTTGGGTAAGACCCAATCCCTGGCTATGGATTTGCTTTTGACCATTCGACTACTTCATTGAAGGGGGAAATCTGATGCCTTCGCAACCGACCAAAGCCAGAGCCTATATTGATACGAACCGTGTCATCAGCCCGATTTCGCCGCTGCTGTTCAGCGGCTTTCTGGAACACATGGGGCGCGCGATCTATGAAGGGATTTACGACCCGGCTTCGCCGCACGCCGATGAACGCGGCCTGCGGAAAGACGTGCTGGCCGCGCTGAAAGAAGTCAACTATCGTGCGATGCGGTATCCGGGCGGCAACTTTCTGAGCGGCTACCGCTGGCTGGACGGGGTTGGCCCGCGCGACCAGCGCCCGCGCCGCCGCGATCTGGCGTGGCAGTCCATCGAAACCAACCAGTTTGGCACCAACGAATTTATGGAATTCTGCAAGGCCGTTAATACCGAGCCGATGCTGGCGGTCAATATGGGGACAGGTACCATCCAGGAAGCGGCGAACCTGGTGGAATACTGCAATGCGCCGGTAGGTACGCAGTATGCTGACTTACGCGCGTCACACGGCTATCGTGAACCGCATAATGTGAAGTACTGGTGTGTGGGCAACGAGATGGACGGCCCCTGGCAGATCGGCCATCTGGAAGCGGCAGAGTACGGCCTGAAAGCCCGCGAAGCCGCCAAGATGATGCGCTGGCATGACCCTGCCGTTCAGCTCATTCTGTGCGGTTCGTCGAATTCCGCCATGCCGACCTATCCCGAATGGGATCGCGTGGCGCTGGAAATCTGCTGGGATCAGGTAAATTACCATTCGATGCACTATTACGCCGGCAACCGGGACAATGACACCACCAGCTATCTGGCGTTGAGCGCCGAGTTTGAAAACTTCGTGGATACGCTGGACGGCGTGCTGCGTTATGTCAAAGCCAAACGGCGGTCCAAACACGATGTATACCTGTCGTGGGACGAGTGGAATGTCTGGTATAAGGATACCAGTGGCAGCGGCGGGTGGACGGAAGCGCCGCACCTGAGCGAAGAAGTGTACAACCTCGAAGACGCGCTGGTGGTCGCCCAGTGGATGAATGTCTTCCTGCGTAAGGCCGACGTGCTGAAGATTGCCTGCGTGGCGCAGGCAGTGAACGTCATTTCGCCGCTGCACACCACCCGCGATGCGCTGCTGAAACACACGACGTATTATCCGATCATGCTGTTCAGCAAGCTGGCCGGCGGGGTGGCGCTGGATGTCGCCGTGCAGTCGCCATCGCATGACACCGCCAGATTCGGCGTGATGCCGCTGCTGGATGTGTCCGCTTCGTATGATGAAGCCAACAGCACCGGCGCGATCTTCATCGTCAACCGCAGCCAGACCGAGAGCCTGCCGCTGGAACTGCACTGGCAGGATCGCGCGCCGCAGCGCATCAGCGCGATGTACCAACTGGCCGGGAACGACCCCAAAGCCTTCAACAGCCTGGAGAATCCCAATAACATCGTATCCGTTTCAGTACAGCCGCCGGCGGTCAAGGATAAGGCCGTCGAACTGCTGCTGCCGCCGCTGTCGTTCACCGTACTCGAAACACGCCTGTAATTCGGGCATCCGTCGGGGCGGCATCAGCGCCGCCCCGACCACCGCCGTATTTTTCTGGCACACGATCAATCCCCATTTAAGAAAATGAACCGAGGAGGAGAGCCTGTGAACGCCCGAATTCGGTCATTCATCGGACGGCTGCTTATTCTGGTGATCATCGCTGCCCTGTCCGGTACGGTTTACGCGCAGTCCGAAACGCTGCCGCCGGGAATGTTCCGCAACCCCTTGAACCAGCGCAACGGCGCTGACCCCTGGCTGACTTATTACGAGGGCAACTATTATCTGGCCGCGACGACGTGGGCGTCCGAATGGACGATGCGAAAATCGCCCACGCTGGCCGGGCTGAAAACAGCCGAGCCGCAGCGCATTTACTTTGAGACCGAACCATCGCGCTGCTGCAACTTCTGGGCGCCGGAATTTCGCCTGCTGGATGGCCCGAACGGGCCGCGCTGGTATTTCTATTACACCGCCGGCACGCCGGGGACGTATGACAACCAGCGGACGCATGTGCTGGAAAGCGCCGGCACCGACCCGCTGGGGCCGTATACCTATAAAGCGCGTATCTTCGACCCACAGAACGATGTCTGGATGATTGACGGCAGCGTGCTGGAACTGGACGGCTCGCTGTATTTCCTGTTTTCGGCGTTCGCTGGCGGGTTGCAATCGCTGTTCATCGCGCCGATGAGCAATCCCTGGACGATCAGCGGCGAGCGCGTGCTGATTTCGCAGCCGGATTTGCGCTGGGAAAGACAGGGTGGGTTTGTCAATGAAGGGCCGGTGGCGCTGCAACATGGTGATAATGTGTTCCTCATCTACTCCGCCAGTTCGTGCAACACGCCGGATTACAAACTGGGGATGCTCACCTATACGGGCGGCGACCCGTTAAGCGCGGCGTCGTGGGTGAAGACCCCCGATCCCGTATTCCAGCGTGCCGATGATAACGGCGTGTACGCTCCCGGCCACAACGGTTTTTTCAAGTCGCCGGATGGCACGGAGGACTGGCTCGTCTACCACGCGAACGATTCGGCTGACTACGGCTGCGATGGACGGCGGTCAACCCGCGTCCAGAAGATCGAGTGGAATGATGACGGCACGCCGAACTTTGGTATCCCGCTGTCATCGGAAACCGCAATCGCCGCGCCTGCCGGCGACACCGGCGTTGACCCCATGCCGGAATTCCCGCCGCTGGTCATCTCGCGGTTTAAAACGGCGGTGAAGCCGCAGGTGTATATCCGTCACCTCAATTTCCAGGTTGCGCTGGGCAACGTCCTGACGGCAGACTCACAGTTTATCGTTCGTCCCGGCCTGGCTGATGAAGCCGCTGTGTCCATCGAATCGGTCAATTTCCCCGGTTTTTTCCTGCGCCATCAGAATAACACCATCTGGCTGAGCGCGAACGATAACACGGAGCCGTATGACGCCGAGGCGACGTGGTGGCTGCGACCGGGACTATGGGACAGCAGCGCGCTGTCGTTTGAAGCTTACAGCCGCCCCGGTTATTTCATCGGGCGCATGTTTGGTGTGCTGGCGCTGGTCGAACAAACCGACACGATGACCGACCGCGCGCGCGAGGATGCCACGTTTATAGAAGAACGCTAAGTCACGACCTCCATCCAGCTTGCACCAGGGGAGCGCCTGCGCGCTCCCCTGCGACCGTTAACCGCAGGCGAGACTGTTACGCGGGTGTCAGCGTTCCTAGCGGCGGTCGGTCGCCGTATCGGGCAGAGTCAGGGCTGCGGCGCGGCGGGCGAACAGGCCATCCAGCAGGAGCAGCCCCAGCCGGATGACGATCACGGCCAGCAGGGTTAACAGGATGGCGCGGAAGGGATTCACGACCATCACATAACGGGGCTGGACGTTATTAATCACGGCGGAAATCAGCGCATGGTACAGCAGAATGCCGCCAGCGGCGTACAGCGGCAGGCGGAAGCGCCGCGCCCAGGGCAGCAGGTGAACCAGCCCGATGAGCGCCCCGTAATACAGATACGGCTGCGGGCGGCCTAATGACCGGTAGCGAAAGGTGAGATAATCCACCACCTCCTTGGCCGCCGCCGAGCCGGACAGCGGCGGGCACAGCGCCCGGCGCATGGCGGCGTAGCGTGTCCGAAAATCCTCAAAGTTATTTTCGACATAACCGCGTATGCCCCACGTCCAGCCCCAGCCGGAATTGTGCGTTACGTCCGGCGTCAGCCCGGCGATGATGGCCTCCGCGCTGTCACACTGTATTTCGCTGGGGAGGCCGGGGTCAATGCCTAACTGCTGGCCGGACAGGGACAGAAAATCATTGGTGCGCTGCCAGACATCGCGGACGTAGGGCAGCCAGTTCGTGCCGACTGTCTCGATGACGGTATTGATGATCAGGGGGAGCATACCGTCCCACGTCCCGCGCTGGGCGTAATAACAATCATAAAAACTTAACTTCTGCCCCTGGCAGGCGGTTTGCAGGCTGATGAACTCGGCTGAGGCGGCGCCGTTTTCGGATTGCAGCCACTGCTGGTTACGCAGCACCACGCCGGTAACCATATAATCGCTGCTGGTCGTGCCTTCGACGCCGCCGAGGAAAAGCTGCGACACCAGCGAATAGAAGGCCAGACTGACGACAAAGCCGCCCGCCATCACCAGCGTGCGTTTCCAACTGCGGGTAAACAGCCAGAACAACACCAGTTGGGGGATGATGAGGAAGCGGCTGACCGCGCGCGTAAGCATCAGCAGCAGGGGAATCAGGCCGGTGAGCGCGTCCCCGGCTGACGGGCTGCGCCCCGGCAGGCTGGCCTGCCGCATGAACAGGTAAAACAGCACCGCCAGCAGAAAGATATACAGTGGTTCGGTGGACAGGAAGTTAAACATCACGGCGGTCTGAAAGTCGAAAAGAATGACCAGCGCGGCCAGCAGCGCCAGCACGGCATGATGTTTTCGGAGCGCGAGATAATAGAGCGGCACCAGGGCGGCAGACATCAGGGCTTGCAGGCCGATCAGCCAGTAGTACGAACCCAGCCATTTACCGGCTGCTAACAGGAACAGAGGATACAGCGGCGGCACAAGCTGGCTCAGGCCGGGGATTTCCAGACCGGCCAGCCGTTCGGCGTAAAACAGGTAAGCGAACGAGTCCGCGCCATGCGCGGGCGGGTAAGCCAGCAGCGAAACCACCGCGCGGAGCAGCCCCAGGCCGAACAAAATCCAGGGCATCCACCGGACGCGGCTGACCGCATCGGCCTGCCGGGAAAGCCGCTGCAAGCCGGGGGTCTGAAACAGGGTTGAACGCCATAAGTGCCGGAAAATCGCCATTGGTCAGCTCCACAGGACAGGCTCAATCTTGGCTCGGCGGACAGCGCGAGCGCCGCCGATTGTACCAGACCTCAGGACAGGCCAGTACACCGGCTACTGAGGGCTGAGCAAAGCGGAAAACGTCACGCAAAGAAAAGGCGCAGCGGGGAAGGGCGGCCACAACATCGGGCGAAGGCTGATCGGATCATCCACAAGGATCGAGAAACAGTCGGCGGCGCGGTGAATATGGGCTGACTTAATTGTGGGCTGCGGCGGCACTGCATTTTCGGGCAGCGAAATGCTACAATCGCGGGCGTTTCGACTGATGAGAGGCAGAATTTATGCTCAAGCCGTCTGATCGTGTAGTCCCCATACCCCTGGCGGCGGTGCTGGCGGCGGGGGTGGTCATGCAGTTTCTCTCCGCCGCTTCCATCTGGGGACACGTCAGCGATGAAACGATGATCCTGGGGCGGTACAGCTACACCTATCTGCCGGTGCTGGGGCTGCATGTGGGTCTGACGGTCGCGTGGCTGGCCGCGCTGTGGCAGCGC
>JARKOK010000290.1 GCA_029975765.1 Aggregatilineales bacterium | reverse complement strand
TTGCCTGGGTGACGATCACAAATCTGCTGGCGCTGCGGAATTACGGACGTATATAACGCTCATCACTATTTCGTCACACAATTTTACCGTCGTTGCTTGACATTTTTTGGGATTCTCCTCTACACTCTACGCTGTAGCCCGACGACACCAACCCAAAATAAGCTGATTCTCACGAATGGCAGTTTTCGGCGTGGAGGGGGCTTGTTCGCACTTTTTTGTAGTCAGGAGTTTTGCAAGTATGTCTCAACGGATTAAGGGTGTGGTGAAATGGTTCAGCCCGGAAAAGGGTTATGGGTTCATCACCCCGGAAAGCGGTCCCCCGGATATTTTCGTCCATTACAGCGCGATCCAGGGTGCGGGCTACAAGTCCCTGGATGAAGGCACCAAGGTTGAGTTTGAAGTGGTAGAGGGACCGAAAGGAAAGCAAGCCAGCACGGTATTGAAGGTCTAGTTTTTTAACCTGATTCACGCCTATAATCAGGCCTATCTCAGTCAGATAGGCCTGATTTGTTGGTCGGGGCGGGTTACAGACACCGCCTCGACCTGTGTTGAGGAGCAAGCATGATAGATTTACTGGCCGCGCGCGACTTCGCCAGCGGTGTAGCCCGCGACGCGGGCGCGATCCTGATGCAGTTTTACAACCAGCCCCACCGGGAAACGGTCAAAGGCATCGTGACCGACATCGTAACCGAGGCTGACCCCGCCGCCGAGGCGCTCATTCTGTCCCGGCTGCGGGCGGCGTACCCTGACCATCACATCATCACCGAAGAAAGCGGCAGCGTGGGCGCGGCGGCGGAACAGGCCGAGTACGTCTGGCATATTGACCCGCTTGATGGCACGGTGAATTTCGCCAACAACATCCCGTATTTCTGCGTCAGCATCGCACTGGCCGGGCGTGATGGCCGCCCGCTGGTGGGTGTGGTCTATAACCCGGTGGCCGACGAACTGTACGCGGCGGTCAGGGGCGGCGGCGCGACCCTGAACGGCGTGCCGATGCGCGTGACGGCGGTCGAGGATTTGCAGCGTGCCATCCTGTGTACTGGTTTCCCCTACGACAGCGCCGTGAACCCGGACAACAATCTGCGCGAATGGTGGGCGTTCATGCAGGTGACGCGCGGCCTGCGGCGGTTTGGTTCGGCGGCGCTGGATTTATGTTATGTGGCTGCCGGGCGCTTTGATGGCTTCTGGGAAGGGCGCATCCACAGTTGGGACTGCCAGGCCGGGCTGCTGTGCGTGCAGGAAGCCGGCGGGCGCATCAGCGATTACGACGGCCAGGATTCGCTGCTGGCCTACAGCGGCGAGGCGATGGTCGCCAGCAACGGCCTGATTCATGACGCCATCGTGCAGGTGCTGCGGGAAAC
>JARKOK010000266.1 GCA_029975765.1 Aggregatilineales bacterium | reverse complement strand
TCAGCTCATTCTGCCCGAAACCGCGAAGGAAAAACCGCAGCAGGGGATGATCCTGGCGGCGGGTGAAGGCCGCCGTGACGAGGATGGCGAACGCATCGCCATGGACGTGAAGGTTGGCGACCGCGTTCTGTTTGCGAAGTACGCCGGCACCGAGATCAAGATTGACGGCAAGAAGCTGCTCATTATGAAGGAAAGCGACATCCTGGCGATTGTCGGCTAACACCGGCGGATTCGGCAGGATTTTTGTTTACCATCTGCCAGCCATCAGACAATGGGCTTAAGCCCCTTGTTTAAGCAGACAGATCAACTCGCGAACGAAAACACAACCAACCGACATCTGGAGGATAGTATCCCATGCCCAAGCAGTTAACTTTTAACGAAGCCGCCCGCCGCAGCCTGAAGGTCGGCGTGGACAAGCTGGCGGACGCCGTCAGCACGACGCTCGGCCCCAAGGGTCGCAACGTCGCCCTGGACAAAAAATTCGGCGCGCCCACCATCACCCATGACGGCGTGACCGTTGCCAAGGAAATTGAACTGGAAGACCCGTATGAAAATATGGGCGCGCAGCTTCTGAAGGAAGCCGCCACCAAGACCAACGACATCGCCGGCGACGGCACGACTACCGCGACCGTGCTGGCACAGGCCATCGTCAACGAAGGGCTGAAGAACGTCGCCGCCGGCGCGAACCCGATGCTGCTCAAGCGCGGTATCGAAGTAGCGACCGAAGCGATTGCCCGCAATATCCGTAATCAGGCGATTGCGATTGAGACCAAGGAAGAAATCGCCAACGTCGCCAGCGTGTCCGCGCAGGACACCGAAATCGGCAACCTGATCGCCGAGGTGATGGACAAGGTGGGCCGCGACGGTGTGGTGACCGTCGAAGAAAGCAAGGGTCTGGAATTCGAGACCGAATATGTCGAGGGTATGCAGTTTGATCGCGGCTACATCAGCCCCTACTTCATCAACAGCCCCGACACGATGGAATCGGTCATCCCCGATCCGTACATCCTGATCTACGACAAGAAAATCAGCGCCGCGCAGGACATTGTGCCGGTGCTGGAAAAGATGCTCCAGATTGGCAAACGCGATCTCGTCATCATCGCTGAGGACGTAGACGGTGAAGCACTGGCGACGCTGGTACTGAACAAGCTGCGCGGGATGCTGAACGTCACCGCCGTCAAGGCGCCCGGCTTCGGTGACCGCCGTAAAGCCATGCTGCGCGACATCGCTATCCTGACCGGCGGCACGGTCATCAGTGAAGAAACGGGCCGCAAGCTGGAAACCGTCACCCTGCAGGACCTGGGCCGCGCCGCGAAAGTGGTCAGCAGCAAGGACGACACCACGATTGTGGATGGTCAGGGCGACGAGAAGGACATCAAGGGCCGTATCGAAGAAATCCGCAAGGAAATCGAAGCCAGCACCAGCGACTACGACAAGGAAAAGCTTCAGGAACGCCTGGCGAAGCTGTCCGGCGGTGTGGCGATCATCCGTGTGGGCGCGGCCACCGACACCGAACTGAAGGAAAAGAAACACCGCGTGGAAGACGCCCTGAGCGCGACCCGCGCGGCGGTTGAGGAAGGCATCGTCCCCGGCGGTGGTGTGGCGCTGATCAACGCCGTCGCGGCGCTGGATGGCATCCGCCTGACGCTGGAAGATGAGAATACCGGCGTGGTGATCGTGCGCCGCGCGCTGGAAACCCCGATGAAGAAGATCGCGGCCAACGCCGGCGTGGACGGCGGCGTGGTGATCCAGGAAGTGCGCCGCCAGCAGAAGGCCAAGAAGAACCCGCGCATTGGCTACAACGTCATGACCAATGAATACATTGACATGATTGACGCGGGCATCCCGGATCCGGCGAAGGTGACACGCGGCGCGGTCGAAAACGCGGCCTCGATTGCGGCTATGATCCTGACGACCGAAGCCCTCATTACCGACGTACCCGAAGAAAACAAGGCGCCGGCGGCTCCGCCGATGCCGGAGTACTAGGCCAGGGCTGAGTGCTGCGTATAAGGCATTCGGGACGGAACGAACCAAAGCGGGGTGCTGCCTGTAACGGGCAGCGCCCCTTTTTGATTCGGTCTGAATAGTCAGTGGTTGAGATCAGCCCACGCGGAATAACAGGATCGTCGCGCCCAGCGTGATCCGGTCGCCGTCGCGCAGGGGGCGGCCTTTTTCCATCACCAGCGTATCATTGACGAGCGTGCCGTTGGCGCTGCCCAGATCATGCACCACCCAGGTATTGTCCACCAGTTGCAGCCGGGCGTGAGGCCGCGATACGGACGGGTCTTGCAGGCCAATTTCCCAGGTGGCTTTACTGGTGGCGCGGCCAATGGTCACGGTGTTCAGCAGCAGGGGGATGGTCGTGCCTTCCTGTGGGCCGGTGGTGATGATCAGTTTGCCCTTGCCGGTGTTGATCGTCGCGGTGATGAGCGTGCCCATTTCTTCGGCGTTACGCTGATCAGCTTCGGTGACTGCCGCCGAAAAATGCAGCACCGGCACGTACAGCCGGATCACGTCGCCGGAGGCCAGGGGAAAGGACTCGACCAACCGCTGGTCGTTGACAAACGTACCGTTGGCGCTGCCCAGATCATCAATCATAAAAATGCCGTCGCGGTAGGTGATGACGGCGTGCTGACGCGAAACATGCTGTTCCGGGATGCACACGTCGTTACCCGCCTGACGGCCAATCGTCGCGGTTGCGCCTTCGGTCAGCACAAATTCCTGCACGACACCGGTTTGGGGGTGACGCCAGGTGATTTTTGCCAGACTCAGCGGTGAAGTTGTCATGCCGTTTTTTGCGCGTTGTTTG
>JARKOK010000265.1 GCA_029975765.1 Aggregatilineales bacterium | reverse complement strand
CCTTAAGCGGCGATCATTCCAGAGGATGATACGAAATCACTCCCGGGGATGACTACGCTCTTCGTGCTCTATGTCACAATAGAGTGTGGGGATAAAGTATTTTTGACCCATTACAGGAGAGCGTTTATGCGAAGTTACCATTATCTCGCCGCAGTGGGGATACTGCTCATCGCAGCAGGATTCGCCCTGCTCGTCCAGGCCCCGGCGCTGGCGCAGGAAGCCACCCCTGAACCGCTGTCATCAGCGGCGCCCATAGACCCGCCGTTCCTGGCGGAGTTCTATGAGGCATGGGTCGGTTCTGCCCATGCGCTGGCCGATGCCGAAGCGTTTGTCCACTGGGACGCCGAAGGGGAAATCCCCGAAAGCTGCGCCAAGTGTCACTCAACGCCCGGCTTTCAGGATTTCTTAGGGGTGGATGATACGGACTTCGGCGTGGTGGATCATCCCGCGCCCATCGGCACCACCATCACCTGCGATGCCTGCCACAACAGCGTCGCCTCCACTATGACCAATGTGGTCTTCCCGTCGGGTGTGGAAGTCGTTGACTCCAGCGGCACGGCACGCTGTATGCAGTGCCATCAGGGACGCGCCTCCACCGAGCAGGTGAACGCCGCCCTGACCACCGCCGGCCTGGAAGATGGCAACGTGGTCAGTGCTGATCTCGGTTTCATCAACATTCACTACTATGCCGCAGCGGCCACGCTGTACGGCGGTGAAGTACACGGCGGCTACCAGTACGAGGGCAAATCGTACCAGCCGAAGAACTTCCACGTCGCCGGCTACAACACCTGCGCTGGTTGCCACAACCCGCACACGCTGGAAATCAAGGTTTCCGAATGTGCTGACTGCCACGAAGATGTCCGGTCGGTCAAAGACCTGCCTTTCATCCGTATGGAAGGTTCAGGTTCGGACTATGATGGTGATGGGGACACCCGCGAAGGTATTGCCGAAGAAATCGAAGGGCTTCAGGAACTGCTGTACGAGGCGATGCAGGTCTATGCCGCCGAAGTCGCCGGCACGCCGATTGTGTACGATTCACACGCCTATCCCTATTTCTTCGTAGATACCGATGGCAACGGCGAACTGGATGAGGGCGAAGCGGTCTTCCCGAACGCTTACAAAGCCTTCACCGGTAATCTGCTGAAGGCGGCCTACAACTATCAGGTCAGCCTGAAAGACCCCGGCGGGTACGCCCACAATCCGAAGTACATCATCGAGCTGCTGTACGATTCAATTGAATCGCTGAATGCTCAGGTGGCGGAACCGGTTGATATGGCGGAGGCCGAACGGGATGACCCCGGCCACTTTGATGCGACGGTGGAAGCCTTCCGTCACTGGGATGCTGAGGGCGAAGTACCCGGCACCTGCGCGCGCTGCCATACCGCCGACGGGCTGCCGATCTACCTCAAAAACAGCGTCAATATCGCGTCCGAGCCATCGGCTTCGCTGACCTGCACGACCTGCCATGACAGTCTGACCGAGTTCACGACCTATATCTCCAACACAGTGACGTTCCCCAGCGGCGCGCGGCTGTCGTTTGGCGAGGAAGAACCGGCCAACCTGTGTCTGAACTGCCATCAGGGACGTGAGTCCACTGTCAGCGTGAACCGCGCCATCACGACCGCCGGCGTGGGTGACGACGAAGTGACTGACAAACTGACGTTCCGCAATGTTCACTACTTCGCGGCGGGCGCAACCCTGTTCGGCAGCGAAGCGATGGGCGCGTACCAGTATGCGGATAAGGACTACAACGGTCGTAACTTCCACGTGGAAGAGGCGCAGATCTGCACGGACTGCCACTACAAACACGAACTGAACATCCGAGTCAGTTTGTGCGAAGACTGCCACGACAACGTGGAAAGCCAGGCTGATGTCCGGCTCATCCGCGCGGATGCCGATGACAAGGAACCGGTTGATTACGATGGCGATGGCGATACGGACGAACCGATTGCCGACGAAATCGCTTCGTTCCAGGCGGCCCTGCTGACGGCCATCCAGACGTATGCCACCGAGACGGCGGGCGCGGCAATTGCCTACGACGCGCACACGCATCCGTACTGGTTCATTGACACCAACGGCAACGGCACTGCCGACGCTGATGAAGTGAACGGCGGCAACCGCTATGTCGCCTGGACACCGAACCTGCTGCGGGCGGCCTACAACTACCAGTACTCGCAGAAAGACCCCGGAGCGTTCGCGCATAACCCGGACTATATTCTGCAGGCGCTGTACGACAGCCTGGAATCGATTGGCGGCGAGGACGCGGTGGCAAACTTCACCCGCCCAGCCGTGAAAGCCGATTAACGGCGCGTCATTAGGCACATAGTTCGTAACGCTTTCGGTCGGGTACTGATGTACCCGACCGATTGTTTTTACAGGAAATTAAACCTCACCTCTTTCTAACCGCAGCGTGTAACAAATCCAAGACAGGCCAGCACAGCAGCGGCATCACTGCTGATCGCCGCGCATTCGCTGGTGCAGGTCTCCGCAATAAATTTAATTTCATAAAGTACTATAATCAAAAAGCGGTTCGTGCGGCATCATCCGCATCAGCGCATCAACGCGTTAGGCAGGTGATAGTCGGCGTTTAAATGTTGGTTCAAGGTATTTCTGCTAAATTAAGAGTGCCTTGCAAACTGTAATGTTGTATAGGAATAACCTATGGTGACCTACTTTGGAGAACTGCTGCAATCGCGCGAACTGCTGATCCGCTGGATACGGCGAGAATTCGGCGTGCGTTACACCCAATCGGTGTTGGGGGTGCTGTGGGCGGTCGCGCAGCCGCTGGCCCTGATGATCATATTCAGTATCGTCTTTTCCATCCTGATTCAGGTTCCGACCAATAACATCCCCTATCCGGTGTTCGCCTACACCGCGCTGCTGCCCTGGACATTTTTTGCCAACGCGCTTAACTTTGCCATACCGAGTCTGGTCGGCAATTTTAATCTTGTCAGCCGCATCTACTTCCCGCGCGAAATCCTGCCGCTGGCGGCCATTATCGTCAGCTTCATTGATTTCCTGATCGCTTCGCTGGTTTTTGTCGCGCTGCTGCTGTATTACCAGATTCCGCTGGGGGCAGCGGTGCTGTTTGTGCCGCTGGTCGTGCTGGTGCAGTTGATTTTTACGCTGGCAATCGCCCTCATGGCCTCGGCTTTC
>JARKOK010000263.1 GCA_029975765.1 Aggregatilineales bacterium | reverse complement strand
GCGGCTGACCCGCTCGATAATCGCTTTGGTTTCGCGCATGACATCTCTCGCAACAGCGTTCCAATCCCCTCTGATTGTACACGATTTGCGAGGCGCGGCGCTTTCTCCTACACTCAAATCAAGTAGGTGAGTTTGAGGTGAGCGGCCATGACTCTCCGCCTCGCGCTGTTCATGCTGCTGGTGGGACTGCTGGGGTGGCGGGACCCCCTGCGAGCAGCGGCACCGGAAGCCTTTTTAGGGGTGCTGCTGGAGTTCACCTTTGATAACCCCGAACTGGCCGGCAGCGCCGCCGGTCAGGGCTGGACGCCGGTCAAAATTGGCGACCGGGGTTTTCTGTGCATCTCGAATTATCACGCTCAGTATGGCAATTTCCCCAAGTTTCTGTTCGGCGACCCGGACTGGCAGAATTACTCGATTGAAGCGGAAGTCTTCTTTAAGGTGGAGCAGCAGACCGGCCATCTGGCGCTGCTGACGCGGCTGAATGAAGCATGGTGGGGCTACCGGCACGGGCTGATCTTTGGCGGCTGGGGGATGCACCTGTCGCAGTATTATTACGGCGGCGTGGGCGCGACCAACACGCAGGCATTCAGCGGGGCAGACCTGCCGCCGCCGGTGTATGACTGGTATGTGCTGCGGGGCGAGGTAGACGGCAGAACGATGCGGACGCTGATCAACGAAACGCTGGTAATTGATTATAACCTGCGCCTGAGCGACCAGGGTATCGCGGGGCTGGAAGTGGGGCCGGGGGTATATATGTGTGTAGACCGGCTGGTGGTGCGGTCGCTGAACCGGTCGGCGGCGGCGCTGGCGGCAGCGCGGCGGGGCGACCTGCGGCGGGGGGCGAACGTGCGGCTGTGGCCGGGTTTCCGGCACGAAAAGATTGCCGAGGTGCGCGCCGGGGAAGAAGTGTTCGTGCTGAGGACGGTGGGCGACTGGATGCAGATTCGCAAACAATACTCGTCGGTACAGGGGTGGGTATGGGCGCCGAACATCCAGATACGTCCTTGAATCACCTGTCCGGCTGTGCTACAATGCCGCTCCGGTCAGCCAGCAAGCTGACCAAATACCACACACCTGGACCCGACGGTGTTGCCTCGCGGACGTGGGGTTGCGGTCGGGGACGAAGGGTGTGATCGTCTAAACACGCAATTGAGGAGAACGAAACCCCATGCCCTCCAACGTGAGTATGAAGGCGCTGCTGGAAACGGGCGTCCACTTCGGCCACCGCACGCCCAAGTGGAATCCGAAGATGGCGCCGTTTATCTTTACCGAGCGCAACGGCATCCACATTATTGATTTGCAGCAGACGCTGGCGAACCTGAACACGTATTACGACATGGTGCGGGATACGGTGATGAAGGGCGGCACGGTGCTGTTCGTCGGCACGAAGCGGCAGGCGCAGGAAGCGGTCGCGCAGGAAGCGACCCGCTGCCATATGCCGTATGTGAACCAGCGGTGGCTGGGCGGCACGCTGACCAACTGGCGCACCATCCGGGAACGGATTGATACGCTGAAGAAGCTGGAAAAACGCCGCGACGCGGGCGAGTTCGAACTGCTGACGAAAAAAGAAGGGCTGATGCTGGAACGCAAGATTGAGAAGCTCCAGCTTCGCCTGGGCGGCATCCGTGATATGAAGAAGCTGCCGGATATGCTGATTGTGGTGGACACGATTCGAGAGTCCACCGCCGTGAAGGAAGCGAACATTCTGGACGTGCCGGTGATGGCACTGGCCGATACCAACAGCGACCCGGACACGATTGATTTCATCATCCCGGCGAATGATGACGCGGTGCGCGCGATCAAGCTGCTGATGGCGACGTTTGCCGACGCGGTGCTGGAAGGCCAGGCGATGCGCAAGTCCGATGATATTGACGAGACGGAAGACCAGATGCCGGAAGAAACGTCGCCGTACTACGACTTTGACGAACTGGCGGAAGGCGACGAGGGCGACGAGCAGTATCTTGGCGCTTCGACGCTGGCGAAACTGCGCGATGCGAATCTGTTCTCGGATGAAGAAGCCGACGAAGCCGAAAAGGAATAGGACAACCTGATGGAAATTACGGCGCAAATGGTGAAAGACCTGCGCGAAATGACGGGCGCAGGCCCGCTGGATTGCAAGAAGGCACTGGAGCAAAACGGCGGCGATATACAGAAAGCGGTAGACTTTCTGCGCGAGAAAGGGCTGGCGAAGGCCGCCAAAAAACTGAGCGCAGGCCGAACGATGAATGAAGGTCTGGTGATGACCTACGCGCACCACAACAACCGGCTGGCGGTGATCGTGGAAGTGAACTGCGAGACGGATTTTGTCGCCAAGACGGAACGTTTCCAGGCATTCGCGCATGATGTGGCGCTGCAAATCGCCAACCTCGCGCCGCAGTATGTGACGCGCGAAGAGGTGCCGGAGGCGGTGGTGCAGGCCGAACGCGCCATCCAGCGCCGCCGCGTGCTGGACGAAGGCAAACCGGAAGCGATGGCCGACAAGATCGTAGACGGGCGCATGAGCAAGTTCTACGAAGAGATCGTGCTGATGGAGCAGCCGTTTATCAAGGACGACTCCATGACCATCGCGCAGTACCTGTCGGCGGTGGTGGCGGACGTGGGTGAGAGCATCCAGATTCGCCGGTTTGCCCGCTTCGCGCTGGGCGAAAACGCCGATGATAACGGAGCGGACGGTGCGTAATTTCCCCGGTAAAGCTCGACCAAAGCTGCACCGACGGGATAACCGATTCAGTAACCACGAGGGATTAGCATTCGCTAATCCCTTTTTTGTTGCCGGGACCGGCAGGTAGAACGGAGGAGAGAGCAGGATGACCGACAACAACGGCGCAGCATACAAACGGATTGTGCTGAAACTGAGCGGCGAGGCGCTGGCCGGGCCGCAGGGCTTTGGCATTGACCCTTCCAGCGCGGAGGTGATTGCCAAGCGTGTCAAACAGATTTACGACATGGGCGTGCAGGTGGCGATTGTGATCGGCGCGGGAAACCTGTGGCGCGGCGCGACCGGCGTAAGCCGGGGCATGGAACAGAGTACCGCCGACCATATGGGCATGATCGGGACGGTGATGAACGGGCTGGCGCTGCAAGACGCGCTGGAACGGGAAGGCGTGACGACGCGGGTGCAGACGGCGGTGCAGATGAATGCGGTGGCCGAACCGTACATCCGGCTGCGCGCCATTCGCCACCTGGAAAAAGGGCGGGTGGTCATCATCACCGGCGGCACGGGCAACCCGTACTTTACGACCGACACAGCGGCGGCGCTGCGGGCGATGGAGATTAACGCCGACATCGTGATTAAAGCGACGAAAGTGAACGGCGTGTACTCCGCCGACCCGAAAAAAGACGCAACGGCGGTGCGGTTCGCCGCGCTGAGTTATGAGGAAGTGATCGCCGGCAAATACGAAGTGATGGATATGACGGCCTTCACGCTGTGCCAGGAAAACCGGATGCCGATTCTGGTGGTGGATTTCTGGTCAGGCGATGATCTGATCCAGGCGGTGCAGGGCAACCATGACGTAGGGACAATCATCCAGCCGTAAGCCGCCTTCTCTTTACCCCTCAGCTTAAAGCAGGTTCTCGAAAATAATCCACGAACAACCTCACGTCCCTAGCCCCCTCTCCATTGGGATGGAGAGGGGGAAATGAGCGCAGCAAGTGGGGGTGAGGACTTTGAAAACTTTCTACAACTTACTTTATACCGTGTGACAGCCGCGCTCTGGTGAACTGGAGCGCGGCTGTTTTTAAAGAGTAAACAAATGTCTGAACAAATGTTTACTCCTGCCGAGAACAAATGTGCTATGGTGGTGTCATCTGCCAGTTGTGAGGGGGTTGAAACCCTCCCCTACAGGGCGATGTTTAACAACGGCTTCCGGGGGAGTAGGCCACCGCGCTTACGGGCGAACGGCGGCGAAAGCCTGCGGCCCGGATGGCTGCCCGCGTCTGCACCACTGATCGGGATACCGCGTGTGGACGGGCGGAGGCAGTCAAGTTGTCAGTTATGGGTTGTCAGTTTCCGGTTTCCAGTGATCCGTTACCCGGATACAGCGTGGTACAGGCAGGGATTCAAACCGAAAACTAAAGACTGAAAACTGAGAACTCAAGACTATCGAGGTGAAACATGCAGTACGCAGTCAAGACGATTGACGCCGCAGAGGGGCGCGTGGGGGGTTATCTGGTGGTGTGGGGTAATCCCGCGCAGCGCGACCTACAGGGCGAGTATTTTACGCCGGAGACGGAGCTGGGGCTGACGTGGTATGACCGGCGTCCGGTGCTGTACCATCACGGACTGGACGGCGACGTGGGGCCGGCAGTCATTGGGGTGATGGATACGCTGAAAGCGGACGCGGTGGGAGTGTGGGCGGAGGCACAGCTTGACCTGCGCCAGCGGTACACCCGCGCCGTGCAGCGGCTGGTGGACAGCGGACGGCTGGGGTGGTCATCCGGCAGCCTGCCGCATCTGGTAGACGTGGCGGACGATGGGCGCATCCGGCGCTGGCCGATTGTCGAGGGCAGCCTGACACCCACACCCGCCGAACCGCGCCGGACGGACGCGCGCACGATCAAGAGCGCGTATGAGGCCTGCGGCCTCAGTTCCGAGTTCCGAGTGCTGAGTGCCGAGTTGAAAGACCAAGACGAGGATACCATGCAGAACGAGATGGAAATGCTGAACGTGCAGGAAGACGAACGCCCGGCGCGCAAACGCCTGCCGCTTGCCAGCGCGAATGACGCGCTGAAGGCCAGCATCAGCGTGGGCAGCCCGTTTGACCGGCTGGACGCGCTGGACCTGCTGCACGGCTACATGCTGCTGCGCTCCGCCAGGAGCTTTCGTGGCGTGAGCGAAGTGTATGCGAACGCGCTGGCGCACAAGGTGAACCGCGCCGGGTTGAGCGCGATCAAGGCCAACGAACTGAGCCACAGCACGCAGACCGGTTTCGGCGACGAGTGGGTGCCGGATATGTGGAGCGCGCAAATCTGGCAGAAGGCGCGGCTGGAAAATGTGATCCTGCCGTTATTCAAATCGCTGGAAATGCCATCCAATCCATTTGAGGTCCCAATTGAGGGAACCGATCCATCCGTCTACTACGTGCCGGAAACGGCGGACGAAAATCACCTGACGCTGGGCAGCGGCAATCCGATCCCGGACAGCAAGATCGGGTCCGGCAAGGTGCAGTTGATGGCGAAGAAGCTGGCGCTGCGGGTGGGTTTCAGCGCGGAACTGGTGGAGGACGCGATTCTGCCGGTGCTGAACATCTACCGCGAACAGGCGATGCGGGCGATTGCCGACAGCATTGACTTCGTGCTGCTGAACGGCGATACCGAAACGGGCGCAACGGGCAATATCAACAGCGACGCCGCCGCGCCGGGCGCGACCGCGCGGTATCTGGCGTTCGACGGCCTGCGGAAGCTGGCGCTGGTGACCAACACGGCTAACAAGGTGGACGCGGGCAACGCCGCGCCGGATTTAACGAAACTGCGGACGACCCGCTTCAAGCTGCCCAGCCGCTACAGCGCGCGACCGTCTGATCTGGCGTGGATCGTGGATGGCGGGACGTATGCCAAATTTTTGGCGATGAGCGAGTTTCTGACGATGGAAAAGGCGGGGCCGCTGGCGACGGCGCAGACCGGGCAGATTGGTTTCGTGGATGGCGCGCCGGTGCTGGTGAGCGCGGAGATGGCGCTGACCGAGGCCGATGGCAAGGTGGGCAGCGGCACGAATGACCGGGGCACGGCGCTGTGTGTGTACCGTCCGGGGTGGTTCGTGGGCTACCGCCGCCGGATCGCGGTAAGCGTGGACTACCTGCCGTATACGGACAGCTACCAACTAACGGCGACGGTGCGGCTGGCGTTCGCGCCGTTTGACAACGCGGTGGCGAGTCTGCTGTATAACGTGGCGGTATAAGCCGTCACCCCAACCCATCTCCTGAGGGAGTGGGACTGTCAGAGATCGTTTGAAAAGCTGTCCCCACCCCTAAATCCCCATTGCATGGAGAGGGGACTTCGCAGTCGTTTTTAGCCCCCTCTCTACGCATTAGAGAGGGGGTTGGGGAAGAGGATTGGAACTTTTCAAGATGGCTTCTCAGAAAAGCTGTGCGTTAACTCTAAAGGCGCAGAGGACAGGCGGAAAGAGGGCGGCTCACAGCGAGTCGCCCTCAGCGTTAATGGCTGATTAGCTCACTCTGGCGTATGATATGAATAGGAACATTACGCTCAATGTCGCTGACAGCAGGGAGAATACTATGCAGCTTTGGACGAAAAAAATCCTGTGGTGCGCTTTATTCCTGGTATTAACCACCGCAGTGGTACAGGCGGGCGGGTTCAACCCGACGATTGGCGGGCTGGTGTGGTCGCCGGATGGGCAGTCGTTAGCGTTTGTGCGGCATAACCAGGGGGTGTTCATCGTGGATATGGACGGCCACGAGCAGCGCCTCAGCGACGAGGACGCGCTCGATTGGTCGCCGGTGTGGATGCCTGATGGCGAGGCGCTGGTGGTGGCGCGGCAGGTGGAGAACCAGACACACCTGTACCGCGTGGCGCTGGACGGCGGCGAACCGGAGATGCTGACGCCGGATGTGGGCTGGCGACCGGAGTATTACGCACCGGGTGGTATCCAGCCGGCAGTCGCGCCGGAGGGCGATTTGATCGCCTTCCTATCGCTGCGGGAAGGTGATGATTATCTGTCGCTGTATACGATGAGCGCCGACAGCGTGGAGCAGAAACGGCTGACGACACTGGGTACGGTCAATGCGCCGGTGTGGTCGCCGGATGGAGACAGGCTGGCGTTCGTGGCGTTCCCCGATGATTACAGCGGGCCGGGCGATCTGTTCACGATCAAACGCGACGGCAGCGATCTACAACGGCTGACACGCTCCGGCGACGTAAGTGGGGATGACGCGCCGGCGTGGTCGCCGGATGGGACGGCGCTGGCGTTCACCAGTTATGATGATCAGCGGCGGGTGGAGCTAATCGGCAGTGACGGCGAGAACCGGCGGGTGCTGTGGGACAATGCCGCCGCGCCGGTGTTCGCGCCGGAGGGCGACCGGCTGGCGCTGACGACGTATGGCGGGAAATGGGGCGCGCTGACGATCCTTGACGTGGAGGACGGCAGCAGCGTGACCATCGAACTGCCGGGAGAACGGGCCTATTACGAGGCGGCGTGGTCGCCGGATGGGACGGCGCTGGCGTTTGTGGCGCGGCGGTTCGATGACCCCAAGAGCGAGGACATCATCATCGTGCAGGCGGATGGCAGCGAGCCGCGCGTGCTGGTGAGCGACAAGAAGGGATAGGGGAAAAACTTAACGCAAAGGCGCGAAAGAGCAAAGACGTAAAAAACAGGGAAAAGAGAAAAGCGTAACACAGAGGCGCAAAGGCACAGAGACCCGGAGGAAGAAAAAAGGCGAAACGCAAAGAGGCAAAGGAGCAAAGACGCAAAGAGGAAAAAGAGGCGAAAAGCGGAACGCAGCGGCACAAAGGCACAGAGAAAGGGCGAAGGCCGGATGACCTTCGCCCAGGCTAACCCATCACACGCGCTTCAGGGTAAGCACGCCGGGGGTGCGATCAAACATCCAGAAACCCAGCGGCAGGCCGATGATGATAGCGCAGAAGAAATAAGCCAGATTCATCCAGATAAACGACAGCCACCAGCCAACCAATACAAAATAGACAATCCGTACCAGTAAATTTATCTGCGGTTTTCTACCGCCAATTTCAACGCGCGTATTGCCGCCCTGCGTGGTAACGACCACCTGATTGGAACTGCGGGGGGAACGCAGGGCGATAATCTGCGAGATGCGGTTAATCATGAAGATAGCCAGCGGCAGGCCAATGACCGTCAGCATCAGAAACCAGGAGAGGTTAATCCAGAGCGCACCCAACCACCACCCGATGAACAAAAACCAAAGACCCTGAACCAGACAGCCCGGCCCGCCGCTATCCGTATTTACGATAACCTGAGTAACCGGCTGTTCAGATGAAGGGGACGGGCCAAAGGTATCAATCTCATCCAATTTTCTGAGCCAGCGATCAGCCGTCGGGTTGTCCAGCATTTCGAGAATAACACGAGCGTCATCATAACGTTTTTGCTGAATCAGGCTTCTGGCGCGCTGAAGCTGATCCTGCTCGGTTTCAAGGATGGTGGGTAATCCTTTTGGTTTGTCTGGATCGCTAACCAGCAAATCGGCCAGTTCCGGGTCTTTACGCTTACGCTCCGGGGCAATCTCGTCGAGCTTTTCCAGCCATTTTGCCGCCGTTGGGTGACTTAATGATTTGAGAATGTCGCGAGCTTCGTCATAACGCTGCTGCTGAATGAGGTCTTTGGCTTTCAGGAATTCATCTTTGGAATCGAACTCAGACATCTGGCGGAATCCCCCTTATCATACTGGATACAGTTAGATGAGATAAACACATTATACGGTGATTAATAAATCCAGAAACCGAAAATTCTGTTAATTATATGGGCGAAGGCCGGATGACCTTCGCCCTGAGGTATCAGATGGGGGTGGCGAGCGGTTAGAAGCCGGTCTGCCGGAAGGCGTCCGCGAGGTTGGAATCCAGCGCCGCAAGCTGCGAGAAGAAGCTGTTAATCGCGGTGCGGGCGGCCTGAAGATGGGCGTCGGAAGCAGCGCGGTTGCCGTTCAGCAGCGTGTTGATGGTGTTGATAAATTCCTTCATGCCGCCGAGATACGACTCACTGGCCGGTTTCACACATTCCGGGAAAGCGCCGCTGTCGGTTTCAAAGGCGCTCTGGAGGTTGCGCATTTCGCGCAGCGTGGCCTGAATTTCGGTGACGGGTTTGTTCTGGAAGTCCACATCACCCAACAGGGTGAAGAACCGCTGATAATCCCGCACGACCATCGTTTCAACGAACCAGCGTTCCGCCGGACACTCGCCGCGCGTAAAGTCCTGCACGCCCTGCACCCAGGCAGCGTCAGCGCCCAGATCGAGATTCAGCGCGGCTACCGCGTCGGCCAGCGGCAGCAGGTCGCTCATCATGGTCAGGAACTTCTGCGCGCGTTCCTGCTCGCTGGTGGTGGTCAGGTGCGCGGCATAGAAGGCTTCAACCGACGGCGCCGCCGAGGTGACGGCGGTTTGAACCGGCGCCAGGCAGGGCGCGAACTGCTCACCCGCGATAGCCGCCTGCCAGGTCTGGAAGTTGGCCTGCGCGGCCTGAATCGCGGCGGGGCGCTGTTCAATCGTAAGGTTGACGGCATCCAGTATGGCCTGGTTCATCGCCGCGCCGCTGGCATCCCACCAGGCCTGCGCCTCGCAGGGGATGTCAGTGGCAGTCGGGGCGGCGGTCGGCTGCGGGCGGGGCGTGCTGCCGGGCGGGGGGTTGTTCAGAGCGACGGCAGTCCCCAGTTTCACACCCTGCGACAGCGCAATCGCATAACCGATGCCGCCAAACAGCGCGGCGCCGATAATACCGATCAGCAGCACGTGCAGGATGTCACGCCCGACGCTGCTGCTGGCGCGCACCGGCTGCTCATCGAGTTCATCAATGCGCGCCAGCAGTTTGGCGGCGGCGGGGTCTTTGACACCTTTGAGCGTCCTGCGGGCTTCGCGGAAGTTGCCGGCGTCCATCAGGTCGCGGGCTTTGGTCAGTTTTTCTTTGGACATAATGGTTATCCGATGGTTACGAATGCCATTCTTATTATGGAGCAAAGCCGGGAATTACGCGATTAAGGAACTGGCAGCAGGGGCGCACGGCGGTGCGACCCTGCGGATTCCATCTTGGCCGGGGTTTACGACAGAGTGTGCGCGCGGGCTTCGTGGGCGAGGCCATGCCGGGCGGCGGCGGCGTCCACGATGGCGTTGATCAGCCGTTCGTAGCGCCAGCCGGCGGCGGCAGCCTGCAAACACAGATCGCTGAAACCGGGATACAGGCCGGGCAGCGGGTTAATCTCCAGAATGTAGGGTTTGTCAGCCTGATCAGCATCCAGGCGGAAGTCCACACGCGAGACATCCTTACAGTCCAGCACCCGGAAAACGGCGGCGGTCAGGCGCTGCAACTGGCGGAGCTGCTCCGGTTCGAGGCGGGCGGGACAGATATAATGAAAATCCGCCGCTTCGATGCCGGTTTTGAGATAGCTGGAGTACACGCCGTTTTCGCCATGCGCTTCGAAGTCTACTTCCAACGCGGGCAAAAAGGTGAGGGTGTCGGGCGGGTCAGCCAGGGCGATACGCTCGGTAAGGCGGCGCGCCACAATCGGGCCGAGGTTGCCGATCAAACCGACCGTGACCTCGCGCCCTTTGACGAAATGTTCCACCAGCACCGGCTGGTGATAACGATGAAGCTGCTGCGCCACCTGCTCGCGCAGTTGGGCGACGGTGGTCACGATGCTGTCCGGGCTGACGCCCATACTGGTGCCTTCGCGGGCAGGTTTCACAAATAACGGGAAACGCAGGTCTTCGCCGGCGTCGTCCAGCAGATCGGCGTCAAGCGGTTCGTCGGCGCGTTCAAATACCTGAAATTCGGGCGTGGGCAGGCCGTGATACAGCAGGATGCGCTTGGTCATGGCCTTATCCAGCGCCAGCGCCAGCGCCGTGACGCGGCTGCCGGTGTAGGGAATTTGCAGCATTTCGAGAATAGCCGGGATGTGGGACTCCCGGCCATCACCAAAGTGGCCTTCAGCGATATTAAAACACAGGTCGGGCTGGTAACGGCGCAAATCCTCGATGAGATTGTGCGGGGGATGGATGCTGGCCTCGATAAAGCGGGCTTCATGACCGCCAGCCACCAGCGCGGCAACGATGGAGTCGGGGGTTTTGGGGCTGTCGAGATCGTCCCAGCGGTCAGGGGGCATTCCTTCCCAGCGGGGAGCATTCTGTTTGAGATTGGCGAGAACGGCGATACGCATAAAAGAGTCTCCGGGAGATAAGGGTTGAGTAAAAATGCAGGGGACACGGTGTACCGTGTCCCTACCGCTTATTATGGTTTTGGAGTATGGCCGTTCCCGCTGCTGCCATTGGTGTGGCCGTTCGCCGAATGACCATTGTGGCCGGACGCGGGATGATGGCTGTCAGGGCTGGCGGCACGGTGGCGCTGGTGGGTGGTATCAAACCCTTCCGGCTTAATGGCAGACGCGGCGCCTTCCAGCAGGCCAGAGATGCCGCCCTGCCCCGGTTCGGCGCGGTGGGCGGCCTGCCGGTCCAGGTAGTCAACGGCGTGCGGGTCGTAGTCCAGCGGTTCATCGTAGGTGGTGATGTATCCTTCGTAGTTCCGCAGCACGACCTTGCCGGGCGACTGGCTGATGAGGTACTGCGGCATGACCGGAATCTTGCCGCCGCCGCCGGGCGCGTCTACTACGTAGGTCGGGACGGCGTAGCCGCTGGTATGGCCGCGCAGCCCTTCGATGATCTCAATGCCTCTGGCAACGGTGGTGCGGAAGTGCCCCGCGCCCTTCACCAGATCGCACTGGTAGAGGTAGTAGGGACGCACACGGTTTTTCACCAGCTTATGCACCAGTTCGCGCTGGATGTTCACGCTGTCGTTGATACCCGCCAGCAGCACGCTCTGGTTGCCGAGCGGCACACCGGCAAAGGCCAGCTTTTCCAGCGCGCGGCTGAGTTCCGGGGTGATTTCCTTCGGATGGTTGACGTGGATATTCAGCCACAGGGGATGATAGCGCCGGAGCATGGCGCAGAATTCATCGGTGATGCGCTGCGGCAGAAAGACCGGCACGCGGCTGCCGATGCGGATGATCTCGATATGTTCAATCGCGCGCAGGCTGGACAGGATGTATTCGAGCGTGCGCGGCGCGAGGGTGAGCGGGTCGCCGCCGGAGAGCAGCACATCACGCACCTGGGGCGTGCGGCGCAGATAGTCTAGCTGCGCGTCAAAATCACTTTTGCTGAAAGTTTCGTGCGGGTTGCCGACGATGCGGCTGCGGGTGCAGTAGCGGCAGTAGCTGGCGCACTGGGTGGTCACCAGCATCAGCACCCGGTCGGGATAACGGTGCACCAGGCCAGGCACCGGACTGTGTTTATCTTCGGCCAGGCTGTCGGTCATCATGCCGTCAAAAGCACGCAGCTCGCGCCCCAGCGGAATGACCTGACGGCGCACCGGACAGCGCGGGTCGTCGGGGTCTATCAGGCTGGCGAAGTAGGGGGTGATGTCCACCCGAAACTTATGACTGGCGGTCAGCCCTTCAATTTCTTCGGGCGTCAGGCGGATCAGCCGCGCCAGATCAGCGACGGCATTAAGCCGGTGAGCCAGCTGCCAGTGCCAGTTGTTCCAGTCGTGGTCGGGGACATCCGCCCACAGCGCCGGACGAGGGGTGTGTTGAAGCGGCGGGACGGTACTAGAGGGAGGTTCGTCGTCAGGCGTAGAGGGGGGGTCTTCAACTTCTGCCAGAAGGGCGGGTTTGGAATCCATGTTGATCTCCTCGATCAGGCAAACAAAAAACCGTGATCACGGTTTTGGCCGAATGAAAACAGACTGTGCAATTACTCAGAGTGATAACTCTACTTCTGATTATAGTAGCGTTCAACAGGCCGTCAAGATGGCGGCTGCAAGAAGATGATTAGAAGATTCACAGGGGCAGGCAGACGTTCAAACGTCCCCGGTTTGCGGGGGGAGTACCTTCAGAAACCGTTTGAAAAGCCCTCACCCCAAACCCCTCTCCCTCAGGGAGAGGGGCTTAAGACCTGTATTTACGACTTCTTCCGAGAGGAGAAGGGTGGAGGATAAGAGAGCAAAAGAGACTTCTCAAATGGCTTCTAAAAGGAGTTTACGGATAGTAGCTTACCCGGATCGTACACGCTACCCTTCCGGCGTGGCGGCGGGGGTCACTTCCGGCGCGGCTTCCGGCGGGCTGGCGGGGACTGCCGCATAGAAGGTGAAGTACGTCACCACCCCGAAAACAACCGTCAGCAGCCACAGCCCCAGCGTGGCGCGCATGGCGGGCCGGGCACTTTTATACCAGTACCGCTGCACATCGGTTTCGCCGCGCCGGCGGGCCGCCGCGACCTGTGTATCCTCGCGCCACATACGGATGACGATATAAGTCGCCAGAAGCTGCGCCGCCGCGCCGAACAGCAGATGAAGCGTTGGCAGGAAGATGGCGGGCTGGGTGAACTGCGACAGCCCCGGCACGACGCCGCGTGAATAGGAAAACGCCATCAGGTAGGCGATCAGCACCCAGTTCACCAGCGTGATGACGATCATCGCCCACTTATGGTGCGGGCGGTGCATCCGGCGGCGGGCAAACACGAAGCCGACCAGCATGGCAGGGACGATCAGCAGGATATAAGCGAACAGGGTAAGGTCGGACATCAGGCTGGCGCCCGTGCCGAGGAAGCCGGGTTGCAGACGCGGGTCCATAAACATTTTCTCCTGTAGTAAGATTGTAAAAACGATAAACCTGGTATTGATTGTAAGCGAAACCGGGAAAAGAGGTAATACGGGGGGCAGGGGTTAAAGGAGGGGCGAACTGGCGTGGTCGCCCGCCAACCCTGATCAGACTGACCACCAGGGCGGGCACAGCGGCCCGCCCCGACGGACAGTGGTTATTCGGCCAGGGTGAGGACGAAGCGCGAGAGGGTGCTGCCGTCCACGCTGGTGGTGCTGATCGTACCGCTGTTGAGTACGGAATTCAGGAACACGTACAGGCTGCGCGCCTGTTCAAGCTGTTCCTGCTGACGGCGGAGGGCGGCATCCTGCTGCTGCTGGATTTGCTCCGGCGTAAGCGTTGATACTGCTCCGGTTTCGAGATCAGCGACGATGCTTTCAAACACGTTCCCGATGGCCGGCCCCAGAAGTCCCATCGTCATAAACCCGGTGAAGAAACTGAAACCGTCGTTGTCCATGTACCAGATGGAGGTTGCGTCCGGCAGCAGATAACGACCGGCTTCGGCAAAGGCGGCATCGGTGGACAGCCCCGGCTGGCCTTCGAGGATGGCGGCGGCGGCGTCACGGGTGGCGATCACAAAAACGGCATCGTTCGCGCCGATGACCACCTCAAACGGTACTTTAAAACCTGGCTGCACTTCGAGGGGCGCGCTGAGAACCGTCACTGCCGCGCCGCCGATGGTTTCGGTTGACAGCGTGATGTCCTGATTCTGGGCGGTAAGCTGCGTCAGCGCCTTCGACAGACCGGCAACCAGCGCCTGCGCTTTGGCCGTGTCGGTGGCTTCGACGACCAGACCGGCGCTGAACGGCAGCGTTTCGATCATAGGTGTCCGGTTGGACATGACCTGCTCCAGCAGACGGCTGACGGCGGTGGAGTCAATGCTGGCAAAGAGCGCGAAGTCGCCGGTCATCCAACTGAGGATATCCGCTTCCAGATCGAGGCCGGTGAAGCCGCGCACCGCAAACTTAAGCTGGTTGATGCCCTTCTCGAAGTCGTCCGGCGACTGGCCGTTCTGTCCGGCGGTGGCGCGAGCCGTCGCCAGCAGCGAGTCGTAGACTGCCGCGAGACTGCTGGCGTGCGCCACAAGTGAAGCGTCCGCCGGAAGGTAGGCGGCGAAGGCCGGATTAACGGGCGACAGCGCGGGCAGCGTCACACCCTGACCGGCCAGAACGCTGGTATCACCCAGCTTCGAGGCTACATCCAGCACCAGCGAGCGTTCATCCAGCAGCGTAAAACCGAGCGCCTGCGGCCCCAGCAGCGCAGCGGCCATCTGCGAGTCGGGGGTGTCGTTTGCCAGCGCGGGCACGTTCAGATAGACCAGCCCACTGTACTGACTGGCGGGCAGCAGGGCGAGAGTCTGCTGGAAGGTGTCATTCTGCGCCAGTTTAGCATTGCGCGTGACCAGCAGTGTTTGCAGATTTTCGACACCCAACAGCATCACATCATCGGTGAACAGCAGACCACCGTCAATTGGCGGGTCGGACTGTATGGCGAACAGCGTAAAAGCATCCCCTTCGACCACCCTATAATTGGGGCCGCCGCTGCCGCTGCGGTCGAGGATGGCTTTCCAGAAGGCTTCGGCGGCGGCGCGGTCAGTGATCTGCGCGACCAGCAGCGTGCCTTCGCTGGCGGCGGTGGTCGGGTCATCCTGCATCGTCAGGCCGATGGCGGCGTAATCACCCAACCAGGAGCGAATACCGGTGGCAAAGTCTGCCGTACCGGCTTCCTGAGCGAGACTGTCCAGCGCGAACTGAAGCGAAAAATTCTCCGGCACCGGGACAGCCGGCGGCAGTTTCGCCAGCACGGTTGCCAGCAGCGTATCCAGTTCGGCAATCGTATCATCGCCGGTACGCAGCGCCGCGTAGGCCGGAGCATCAAACGGAAAATACTGCGCCAGCGCGGTGAGTTCGGCGGTTGGCGAAGCGGCCAGCGCCGGGACGAGGCCCAGCAGCAGCGCCACCAGCAGCGTGAGAACGAGCAGACGTTTTAACATGAACGATCCTCTCAAACAGATAAGCCCAATGGATGCGGGGGCGGATTTCGAAACCCACCCCTACAGAATCAGATGCCGTTACGCCTCCGGTTGTTCCAGCGGGTCGGCGGCCAATGTCAGCACGAAGCGAGCGACGGCGCTGCCGTCCGGGCTGGCGACGGCGCTGATTGAACCACTGCTGAGCAGCCCGGCCAGAATACGCGCCTCGCGCATATCCTGCTGGCTGCGGCCCGTTTCACGGGCGATCATGGTATCAATGACCGGCACGAAGGCGCGGGTGTTCATGAACCAGAGCTGCTGCGCGCCGTCCAGCGCGTAACCCAGGGCTTCGGTGTAGGCCGGGGAATCGGCCAGCGTTTCGCCTTGCGGGGCGAGGCTGTAGGTGGCTGCCGCGCGCGTGCCCGCGACGAGCAGGCCGTCGCCGCTGCCGACAATCAGATCAAGCTCGCGTATGGCCTGTAAGGCCGCTTCGTGCCTGGGGGACATGGCCGGGATGAGGCCAGTCAGCACCAGCGCCGGGCCGGCGATTTCCTGGCGTTCGAAGAAGGTGACACCGTAATCCTCCAGCGCAGCGGCCATGCCATCAATCAGGGCGGCGGGGCCGGCAGTATCGGACGCTTCGACCAGCAGGGCAAAATCGGGCGCGGCTTCGGAGGCGCTGTCTTCCGGCAGGGGCAGCAGGCGCAGATAAGCGGCATAATCGCCGTCCATCCAGGGCAGCACATCCTGCTGCAAGTCCAGCCCGGTCAGGCCGGTGAAACCCAACGTGATGAACCGTTCCAGCAGCACGCCGGGGTTGACCGCGCGCATCCAGCGCACATCTTCATCAAGCTGATCTGCCGGCAGCGACCGCAACTGCTGCTGGATGAGGCTGCCCATCACCCGCAGGTTGTGGAAGCCGGTGGTGACGCTGGTGTTGAGTTCAGTACCCTGAATGACCAGCGGCACGTCTGCCGGAATGTGGGCGGCAAAGGCCGGGTCAACCGCAGCGGTGGGCAGCGTCAGATCAAAACCGGCAGCTTCCAGCGCGGCGGCACTGCCAAGCGTCTGCACCACATCCATAACCAGCGACCGGCCATCGAGGATGGTGAAGCCCAGTGCCGCCGGGCCAACCGCATCGAGAAAGCGCTCCCCAAGCTGCTGCATGGCTTCGGTTTCGGGCGAGCCGGTGGGCAGGGCGCGCTCGGACAGGGAGGCCAGCGCGGGAACGTTCAGGTAGGCGACGAGGTTATAGGAGGCGGCGGGAAGCTGCGCCATCACACCGGAAAAATCGGTGCTGGCAGCCAGCGGCGTAAAATCGTCCCGCAGGCCGGGCACATCGCTGGTGGACAGGGTGAGGAACAGCACGTCTTTGCCGACGGCAAACGCGCCCTGGCCGCGCGGATCGCTGAACAGCAGATAGCTACCCTGCTCGCCGGTATCGTATTCCGAGTTCATCTGGTTCAGGAAATTTTCGACAAAGGCGGCGGCGGCGGTCTGATCGGTGATCGAAACGGCCAGCAGGAAACCGGGCATACCGGCGAACGTTTCGCCGGACACACCCAGGGCGGCAGTACTGCCGAGCCAGGGGCGCACGGCTTCACGGAAACTGCCCAGGCCGAGTTCGCCGACAGCCTGATCGAGCAGCGAGTTCAGGCGCAGCGGGGGGAGCATAGCGGACGGCAGCAGTTCCCGCACCTGGCCGACCACCCCATCCAGCGTTTCAATAAACCCATCGTCGGTACGCATCGCGGCAAAGAACACGGTTGATTCCGGGAAACTGGCGGCCAGCGCCGTCAGGTCGCTGACGGGTGCGGCCACTGCCGGCCCGGCCACCAATCCGAGGGCTAACAGGAGCAGCAGACAGATAAGCCACAATCTTCGCATAACATCTTCTCCTTACAATCTGAATGACGCGGGGAATGACCCCCTTACGCATTATACGTGGAATTGTTGTGATGGGTTGTGAAGCGGCTGTCAGCGGACGGTGACGACGACTTTGCCGGTCGCCTGCCGGTTTGCCAGCGCGGTCATTGCCGCGCCGGCCTGATCGAGGGGATAGGTGCGGGAGATGTGCGGCTTCAGGCGGCCAGCCGCGTACCAGTCCAGCAGCGTTTCCAGCGAACTGCCCAGTACCAGCGGGTTGTTCATCGAGTATGATCCCCAGAAAACGCCGATGACGGCGCAGTTTTTGACCAGCGCCAGATTGGCGGGGATGTGTGGGATGCGCCCGCTGGCGAAGCCGATCACCAGCACGCGGCCTTCCCAGGCGATAGCGCGGAAGGCTTCGTCAAAGACATCGCCGCCCACCGGATCGTAGATGACGTTCGCGCCGCGCCGGTCGGTCAGGGCACGCACCCGATCCTTGATGTTTTCGACGCTGTAATTGATGAGATGATCCGCGCCGTACTGCGCCGCCAGCGCCAGTTTTTCCGGCGTGCTGGCAGCGGCGATGACCGTCGCGCCCAGCAGCTTACCGATCTCAACGGCGGTCAGGCCGACGCCGCCCGCCGCGCCCAGGACGAGCAGCGTTTCGCCGGCTGCCAGGTGCGCCCGCCGTGTCAGGGCGATGTGCGACGTGCCGTAGACGACGGCGAAACCGGCAGCCGTCACGTAATCCATCGTGTCCGGGATGGGCAGCGCGAAGGTGGTCACAACTTCTTCGGCCAGGCCGCCATAATTGCAGATCGCCAGCACGCGGTCGCCGGGACGCACATGCTCCACCCCGTTGCCAACGGCCAGCACTTCACCCGCGACTTCGATGCCGGGGGTGAAGGGGAACGGCGGTTTCAACTGGTACTGCCCCTGTACCATCAATGGGTCGGCAAAGTTGATACCGCAGGCGTGGACGGCAATCTTGATCTCGTCATTAAGCGGGGTCAGGCCGGGAACGTCAGCGATCACCAGCGTCGAAGGATCGCCCCACTGCGTACAGAGAACGGCTTTCATGCCCACCTCGGAAGCTGGTAAACACTCGATTCTCATTATACTACACGACCTGTTCTGGAGACTGATAGGGCGGCGAACTGCCGGGATGTCCAGAAAATTCAACAAAAGTTCATCGTTCAAGCTTTCAACCTGTGTTACTCTAGGGAAGGGTTCAATCATCGTTGAGCCGGCGCTGTGGGCAGCGCCGGTTAACTGCAAACTGTGACTAAAGAAACGCGCTGGAAACCAATTGTACAGGGACTAACACTGATCGGCGGAGCCGGGCTGCTGACGGCGCTGGCCGCGCGGGCGCGCGCCAATGCCAATCACCGCAGGGCAGACACCGCGCCGCCGGTCATCCTGCCGCCGCCGGTCGTAACCGCCGCGCCGCCGGTTGAACCGCCGCCGGAAAAACCGGCTGCCGCCCTGCGCCCGTGGATGTATCTGGCGCTGCTGCTGGCGTGCGCGGTGGGGCTGGTGCTGCTGCAAAGTGCCGCGCCGGGGGCGGCGGGGGCGCTGTTCGTGCTACTGATCGTCGGGGCGCTGGGGGTGGCTGCCTGGCAGGCGCGCCCGGCACTGGCCGCGCAGGTGAACCGCTGGCGGCGCTGGCGGCTGCCGAGTGTGAGCCTGATGCCATCGGCTGTCGGGTGGAGCGGCCGGCGGCGCGCGCTGGCCGCCGGGGTGCTGGTGCTGGTCGCGGTGGGGCTGCTGGCGTTAAGCGCGTGGAGTTTCCAGATCGCGCGGCTGGGTATGCGGCCATTAGACGAACCGCTCTTTTTTCTGGTAACCGGTATCGCGGCGCTGTGGGGCGCGCTGAGTCTGCGGCGCGAAGCTGCCGGGGATATGCCGGCGAGCGTGGGCGCTGCCGCCCAGACCGGCGCTGTCCGGCGGCTGCCGCTGGGGGTAGGGGTGGCGCTGCTGGCGGTGCTGGCGGAAAGCAACGGCGAAGCGTTACAACTCGCGGCGCTGCATAAGGTATCGCCGCACATCCAGATGGTGCTGCTGGTGACCGGGCTGGCACTGGTCGTATGGGGGCTGCGCGGGCGGGTCGCGCCGGTATACGGAGCGGAAGACGAAACGGCAGAAAGCGGCGGGCGCTGGCGCAGGATGGCGCTGCTGGGCGCGATTCTGCTGCTGGCGTTCGGGCTGCGCTACTGGCAGTTGGGGACGGCGGTGCGGTATCTGGTGGATGAAATGAACACCGTGCCGGAGGTGATCGCCTTCCAGTATCCCGAATATCCGGTGAAACTGCTGACCCAGATGAGCGGGATTTCGCCGTTCCCCTGGGTGTTCGCTTACGGACAGTGGGCCGGCACGCTGTTTCTGGGGGATACGTTGGAGGGGATGCGGCTGGCAAGCACCTTTACCGGCACCTTCACCGTGCTGGCGCTGTATGTGCTGGCGCGGTCGCTGTTCGACCGGACGACGGCGCTGATGGCGGCGCTGCTGCTGGCGACCTTCCCACCGCACCTGCATTTCAGCCGGCTGGCGCTGCTGAATATCGCCGATCCGCTGGTCGGGACTTTCGCGCTGGCGTTCCTGGGGCGGGGACTGGTGCAGCAGCGGCGGGTGGATTACGCACTGGGCGGCGTGTTTTTAGGGCTGACACAGTATTTTTACAACGGCGGACGGTTGTTTTACCTGCCGCTGGCGCTGGTGTGGGTCGGGCTGTTGATCGTCCTCACGCCCCGCGCGCCTGTCCCGGAAGGGACGAAAACCGCCCTGCCGGGAAGCCTGGCGCGGGTAGTGCGGCGGCTGCGCGGGATCAAGGTGAACTGGAGCGGGCTGGGGATGGCGCTGCTGGCGCTGCTCATCTCGGCGGCGCCGATCTACTACACGGCGCTGGCAACGGGGCAGCCGGTGATCGGGCGCATGGAGGCGTCCGGGCTGGGGCCGGACTACTGGCGCGGCCTGATCGCTGATGGACGCTACGACGAGTACCTTTACCGGCTGGGGCGGGCGTTCCGGTTTTATGTGCAGAACCCCGACGACACTATCTACTATGGCGGTGATACACCGCTGGTGCTGCCGCTGCTGCTGCCGGCCTTTCTGCTGGGCGTGGGCTACTGCCTGCATCACGGGCGGCGGCCTGGCCCGCTGCTGCTGGCGCTGTGTCTGGTGGCCGGAGCGGTGGGCAACAGCATCCTGATTATGAGCGCCGCCTCAACCCGCTTTGTGATCGTGTTTCCGGCGCTGGCGCTGCTGGTGGCGGTTGGCATCCGGTACACGCTGCCGCTGATCTGGCCGCCGCGCTGGCCGGCGCTGGCGCTGCGCCTGAAGCTGGGCGCACGCTGGGCGCGCCTGCGCTGGCCGCCGCGCGATGTGCCGCGCCACCTGCGGCGCTCGGCGCTGGCCCTGGCAGCCTGTGCCGCCGTGTATCAGGGCGCGTATTACTGGGGGCCGCATCTGGAACTGTACAATCGCCAACTGCGCATCCATCACGGATTCCCCGATGGTTATGACGCGATTTTCCGCGCGGTGGAGTTTCCACGCGGCACGCAGGTGCATATCATCAGCGCCAGCCCGTTCAGCCAGATGGACGCGCAGGGGCTGGCCGATTATTTACGCGGCCCCGGCTGGCTGGTGGTGGATACCCGCACGCCGGCGGAAGCGTACAGCCTGTACCTGCGCGGGTTGCCGTGCGGCATGGATCATGCTTTCTTCATCCAACCCGACGATATGCGAACGCTGGCGAAACTGCAACGCTTTTTCTACCTGCGTCCCCCGGCGTATTCACCTAACAGCGACATCATCCCGGACGAGCGCGAGCTGGTGCTGTATTACGCGCCGTACCTGCGCGGGCTGGAAGCGGCTTACGGGCGGACGTGCGAATAAACCATGACGAACCCGAAGGCCGCGCCCCGGCTGGCGCGCTGGTTGATCTATGCCGCGATTGTGACCGGCAGCCTGGCGCTGCTGCTGGGGATTCAGCGCCCGTATTCCAGCGTGGTGCTGCTGGCGCTGCTGGTGGGCGCGGGGGTGTTCGCGCTGGAACATGCCGGTTATCCGCCGCAGCGGATCGCCGCTGAAACGACGCGCCGGATTGGCGGGGCGCTGTGGCGGTGGCTGATCCAGCCGGCGCTGCTGACCGGGCGGGCGCTGGTACGTTTTTACCAGCATGAACCGGCGCAGCCCACCCCACCGCCGGGCAGGCTGCACCTGCCGCCGGTCGTGGCCTGGACGCTGTCACTGGCGCTGACCTGCGCCGCGCTGCTGGCGCTGCCGGTGGCCGCCGCTTCACCGGCGGTCGGGCTGGCGCTGGCGCTGCTGGCTGCCGCAGTGGCCGGTATCGGGCGGGCGCTGCACGTGGATGCGCTGCTGCTGCCGCGCTGCGCCGGACACTTCATCGCCGGGGCGCTGGCGGAACGCACCGCGCCGCGCGCCGTACCGCGCCGCCAGATGGCGCTGGAACTGCTGCTGGTGCTGGCGGCGGTGCTGGCGGCAACGTGGCGGTTTCATCAGGCGGACGCGCGGCTGCAACTGTCCGGCGGGGAAACCGAATGGATTACCAATTCGGTGTACGCGGCGCACAACGGCCTGCGCGACTACGGGCGCATTCCGCTGTGGCAGCCATACCTGGAATTTGGCGAGCCGCTGATTGACAACCCGGTGGGCTTCGTGCTGAACCCATTTGGCTCCGGTCTGAGCCTGCTGATGGGCGCGGCGCAGGGGCTGAAATATACGGTGGTGCTGCTGGCGCTGCTGGCGGGTGTGGGCGGCTGGTTCATGGGCTGGGCGCTGGGGCTGGCGTGGCCGGGACGGGTGCTGCTGGCGCTGCTGCTGGTGGGTAAGGGTAACTTCCACGCGATGATGAACACCGGCTATTTTCAGCTGGCGCACCAGCAGGCATACTTTCCCTGGCTGGTGGGGGCGCTGGTGGCGACGGCACGTTTGCCGCGCGCGCGCTGGCCGGTGGTGCTGCTGGCGCTGGCGTTCACGCTGCTGTTTTTTGCGGGTAATCTGTGGTACACGCTGCCGATGCTGATCGTGCTGGCGGCGCTGGCCGCGGTGTATGCCCTCACCCTGAAACCCGCCGCATCTGCGTCCGGGCGAGCAACCCTGAAAAGCCGGCTTAACTTCTTCAAGCGGCTGGATGGGGGTTTTCTGCGGCGGCTGGCGCTGGCGGGCGGGCTGACTGTCGGCCTGAGCGCGGTGCTGCTGCTGCCGCTGGCGGTCAACTGGGAGCGGCTGGGCAGTCACCCGCCAGAGGCGCGCGCCGGGTGGGAAGTTGACCTGTTCCGTTTCATCGTGCCGCTGTACGTCAACAGCGACCCGCGCCAGCCGCTTGAAGTCTACGATCCCAAACACAACCTGGGGCGCGTGTTCTTCATGGACTCGCTGGAAGAATTTTATTACAGCTTCGTGCTGCCGCCCTGGTTCGCGGTGCTGATTATCGCCGGGCTGCCGCTGTACCGCCCGCGCGGCGCGGCGGCGCGGCGTTTCGCGCTGGCGGCGTGGCCGCTGCTGGTGCTGTTTACGCTGTGGGGGG
>JARKOK010000259.1 GCA_029975765.1 Aggregatilineales bacterium | reverse complement strand
TCACCCTTACGCAGCCGTTCAAAGCGTGCCCAGGTGCCGGTGCGCTTCATGATGTAGACCACCGCTTCACTTGGTTGGGCGCCCACGCTCAGCCAGTACAGGGCACGCGCCTCATCCAGTTCATCGGTGGGCGGTTCAGTCCGGGGGTTATGGAACCCGATATTTTCCAGATAATCACCGCTGCGCGCGCTGCGCTGGTCAATCACAACAATACGGTAGCTGGGCTGCTTCTTTAACCCAACACGGCGAAGGCGAATACGAACCATGAGTTTACTCTCTCCTCAGATAATCACATGGCAGCGGCGCACGACCGTGCGCCGCTGCGGTCTTGGTCAACAGGTTAGCGCATGGCGCCAGGGAAACCCGGCATCCGGGGCATACGCCCCTTGCCGATCTGACTCATCAGTTTTTGCATATCACGGAACTGCTTGAGCAGTTCGTTCACGTCACGCACTTCGACGCCGCTGCCGGCGGCGATGCGCTGGCGGCGGCTGGCGTTCAAAATCTTCGGGTTGCGGCGTTCGGCAGCTGTCATGGAGTTGATGATCGCTTCAACGCGCTTCATGCGCTGTTCAGCTTCTTCCTGATTGATCTCGTTTTTCATCCGATCCATGCCGGGGATCATACCCAGGATTTGCGTCAGCGGCCCCATGCGGCGGATTTTCTGCAACTGCTCTAAAAAGTCTTGCAGCGTGAACTCATTCTGCATCAATTTCTTTTGCAGTTTCAGGGCTTCCTGTTCATCAAAGGCGGCTTCCGCCTTTTCGATCAGGGTAAGCACATCGCCCATGCCCAGGATGCGGGACGCCAGCCGGTCGGGGTGGAACACCTCGAAGCCGTCAATCTTCTCGCCCGTGCCCAGGAATTTGATCGGCACGCCTGTTACCGCGCGCATGGAAATCGCCGCGCCGCCGCGCGCGTCGCCGTCAATCTTGGTCAGGATGAGGCCGGTAACACCGACGCGGCTGTTGAAACCCTGCGCGATGTTGACCGCTTCCTGGCCGGTCATCGAGTCCGCCACCAGCAGGATTTCAGCCGGCGACGTGCGCCGCTTGATTTCCTCCAGTTCAGCCATCATATCATCGTCAATTTGCAGACGACCGGCTGTGTCCAGAATGACAACGCTGGCATTGGCTTCTCTGGCCGCTTTCAGGCCGTTCACGCAGATGTCTGCCGGTCGGGACTTCGTGCCTTCCTCATAGTGCGGTACGCCGATCTGCTTGGCGAGGGTCACCAATTGATCAACGGCGGCGGGACGATAGGTGTCTGCCGCAATCAGAAATGGCTGGCGCTTGTCCTTACGTAGATGGACGGCGAGTTTCGCCGCCGTTGTGGTTTTACCGGAACCCTGTAACCCCACCAGCATAATCACATGGGGCTTAACGCTGCCGGAAAAATTCAGCCGCCCGGCTTCGCCCAGGGTGTCTATCAGTTCTTCGTGAACGATCTTAACGACCTGCTGTGCCGGTTTGAGACTTTTGGCGACTTCCGCGCCTACCGCGCGTTCTTTCACACGCTTGACAAAGTCTTTCACCACCGGCAGAGAGACATCGGCCTCCAGCAGCGCCAGGCGCACCTCACGCATGGCTGTGTCAACGTCTTTCTCCGTTAACTTGCCGGTGCGTCCCAGGTTGTCGAAAATCCCTTGCAGACGCTCGCTCAGATTTTCAAACATACTGGCCTATTCTCCCCTTATTAGAGCGTAAAAATTGTAGATGAGGGGGGGCATTCCGTCAAGGTGAGGGTTCGTCAGGCAGCGTAAGCCTGCCCGGCCAGACACAGCCGCTATTCTCGCACCAGATGGTAGTAGCCCCGGTCATGGTAGGCCAGCGGCGGGGTGCCCGGCTGGTGTTCGGTCGCCAGCACTTCCCCCACGACGATCTCACTGCCGCCGCCGTCATAGATGGCGTGGACGCGGCAGTCCACCCAGGCCAGCGCATCCTTGAGAAGCGGCGCTCCGGTGACAGCCGTGAAGGTTTCAATCCCGTAGAAACGGTCTTCACCAGCCGGCAGAGGGGTAAATCCCGCGAACTGGGCGGATAGATGGGTTTGTCCCGCGTGCAGCATCGAGGCCGCAAAGACGCCGGTCTGGCGTACCAGTTGCAGCGGGTAAATCGGTTTTTGCAGGCAGACCAGCACCAGCGGCGGTTCCAGCGAGACAGATGTGAATGAACTCACCGTCACACCCGCGCGCTGGTCGTGACCGGCGGTTGTGAAGATCACCACACCACTTGTCCACTGGCGCATGGTGCTGCGTAAGGCTTCCGGGGGTACAGCCATCGAATTTCCTTTAGCTTGGGTCGGGTCATGAAACCCGGTATCTGGTACTTTATGGCCTGAGTATACCCCAGCCAGATGAGTGAAAGATTGTACAAAGGTTTGAGGTGTGGATTAATGTTTGAAGAGAAGGGCTGCCATACGCGGCACGAGGTCACTTAAGCTGCGCAGGCCATCGGCAAACGCGGCTTTCGCGCTGCCGATCATGAGGGTTGGTACGTCGTTCTCCGTGTGGGCGCGGCTGCTCACATCTTCCAGATTACCGTGATCGCTGGTGACAATCACCAGCCCTTCATCGTCATCCCAGGCTTCCAGGATGCCGGCCATTACCCCATCGAACAGTTCCAGCAGTTCAATGCCACGCTCCAGCGGCCCCCGGTGGCCGACGTGATCGGTCATCCAGTGGGAGTGCATGGCAAAGGCGTACTCGCGGGACATCTCGACCAGCCGCCGCCCGGCCTGCTGCGGCGTATAGATCGGGGTGTCGGTCAGTTTAAGATAGGTGTGCCAGCTTTGTCCTGTCCACTCCGGTGTGAGCGCCCGCCCTGCCAGCAGTTCATTCATGCCAAAGAGTTCCTGCCCGCCAGCGTAGGCCGCCTGCTGGATGCTGGAACGCAGCGTTTTGCCACGCGCGATGTCATGGTGGAGGCGCGCCGGATAGGCATCAAGCAGGGCAGCAGCCAGGTCGTGATCCCGCACCTGCTTAAAAAAGCTGTGCCGCGCAAGCAGTTCACGGATGGCGGCATTGGGTTTTGGGCCGTAGTGTTCACCGATCAACTGCGGCACGTTCAGCCCGGTCAGAATGGCGGCCTGCCCGGTGGCGCTCTGGGGTTTGCCAGGGATGCCCAGGCGCGGGTCTGTCGGGACGAAGACGGCACGATCACTGTACTGCACGCCGGTATCCCGCAGCCAGCGGCGGCCATTTGCCAGCGCCGTTAAGGTGGGTAAATGCGCGGCGGCGAACGGGTTGACGGCAGGATTGTCGTCACCCAGTCCCACACCATCCAGGAACAGCAGCAGGATATGCATGGTTTACGGCACAGCCAGCGCCAGTTCGACGGGTGAAGGCGGGCGATTACTGCGCCATACTTCCTGGCCGTGTGTGTCGAACAGGACAAATTCAGGCGAATAGGAAAAGCCGAGTTTCTGCCGCAGCGCCCGTCCGAGTTCAGTGTGAATGTCTACCAGCAGGATGTTGTAACGGTCGTGGAGGCGACTGATCAGGGTTTCAACCTCCCCGCGTACTGCGACACAGCCCAAACAGTACTGGCTGTAGAACTCAATAAAGGTGGGACGGCCATTATTCAGGGTGGCTTCGGCTGAAGCGAGCGTGTCTGCTGTGCCGGTGCTGGGGCGTACAAAACTCCAGACCCAGCCCAATAGCAGTATGCCCAGAAAAACCACACCCAGGGTTGTACGCCAGCGCAGCCGCCGCCAGCGGAGGATAATCACCAGCACCGCCAGCAGCCCCAGGCTGGCGATAATAAACGAATACTGGTTAAAGACCTGCTGCATTCTACCGCCGCTCGTTCGCGTAGTCTAACAGGAAGGGATTGCTGGCCCGTTCGTGGCCGATGGTGGTCGTATCCATGTGTCCGGGCAGCACCCGGACATTATCGCCCAAAGGTAGCAGTTTTTCAAAGATTGATCGCATCAGCAGCTCGTAGTCCCCGCCGGGTAAATCGGTGCGCCCGATGCTGCCCGTAAACAGGCAGTCGCCGCTGAAAACGATCCCGGCAGTTCGCAGGTAGAATGCGAGATGGCCGGGCGCATGACCGGGTGTATACAGGGTTTCCAGCGTTATGGCACCCAGAGTGACCGTTTCCGGTTCAGTGGTCAGCAGGCGGTCAGGCACGGCGGCTGCGGGGAAGGGGTGTCCGGTGAACAGTACGCCCTGCTGCGGCAGTGTTGCCAGCATAGCGGCAGCTTCGGCGTGGATATAAAACGGCGCGCCGGTCAGGTCTTTCAGTTCCCGGCTGGCAAGGACATGGTCAAAATGCGCATGAGTTGCCAGTATCAGTTTGATCGTCCAGCCGGCTTCCTGCGCCGTCTGTTCGATCAGCGGCGCGTTGTCTACCGGGTCAATCACCAGCGCCTCATGGGTATCTGAGTCGCCCACGATGTAACAGTGGGTTGCAACGATGCCGAGTGTCAGCCGCCTGATTTCGATTGCCATAGCATCCCTCGCCCGGTACAACAGATGTCGTACCGAATGATCATACCGTCTGTTCCGCCAGCGCCGGTTTACGCCTTAAAACCAGCGCCAGCAGCGTTCGCAGTTCGTTCATTTTGAGCAGGGTGGCGACGATGAGGAATACCACTGCGCCCGCCGTTACTTCCACACCAAGCTGGATGATCGTCCAGACGAGGCCGCGCTCCGCCAGACCCAGGCTGTGCCACAGTGTGTTGAGCAGGGCAATCGCCAGTGCCATCACCAGGCTGGCGGCCAGGGTCTTTAAAACGGTACGGGCGAGCGCATTTTCGTTGATGCCGTGCCAGCGCCGCCGCAGCGCCACCAGCAGCACGCTGACCTCGAAAGCGGTGCCAAGTGTGTTTGCCAGCGCCAGCCCGCCCACGCTACCGACAAACAGCGGCGTGCCCAGATAACCAAACTGCTCCATCACCAGATGGTTGACATAGCGGGCTTCGACCTGCGCCACACCGCTGAGCACAAAAGCCAGCACGAGATTAATCGCCGCGCCGCCGAGCGCCGCCCACAGCGGTGTGAGTGTATCTTTATCGGCGTAGAAACTGCGGGCCACGACTTCCAGCGCCGAGTGAACCACAATCCCCAGCGCGAAAAAACGCAGTGTTGAATACACCAGCGCGGAAGCCGACGCATCGAACGCGCCGCGTTCCAGCAGGCTGATGAGCGGCTGGCCGACAAAGATGAGACCAACCGCCGATGGGATGCTGGCGATCATGATAAACCGCAGCGCGCCGGACATGGCATTTCGTTTGCCGCTCTCGTCACCCAGGGCGCTTAAGGCCGCCAGCGTCGGGAAGATAACCGTTCCCATCGCTGTGCCGATCAGCGTTTGCGGAATCTGCATCAGCCGCCAGCCCCAGCTAAGGGCGCTCACCGAGCCTTCACCCAACCGGGAGGCGATATTGTTCATAATCAGAAAGTTGAAGCTGAACAACCCCAACCCGGCAACGCGCGGCAGCATCAGCCGGATGACGCGCCACAGCACCGGGTCGCGCAGACCGAGTTCCGGCTGCCAGCGCGCGCGGAAACGAATCAGGCCAGGCACCTGAATCATCAGGTGCATGGCCGCACCCAGCACTGCGCCGTAGGCGATGCCGCGCACGCCGAAGGGTTGGATGAGGAAAATCACGCCAATCAGGATACCTACATCGAACATGATGGGCGCGAGAGCCGGCGACAGAAAGTGGTTAAAACTTTGCAGGATGCCCATTACGATGCCGCTGACCGAAAAGATCAGCGTGCTGAGCAGCAGGATTCGCATCAGTTCAACGGTCTGCTGCCGTCCGGCCTCGTCAAATCCCGGCGCAACGACATTTGCTACCAGCCAGGGCGCGGTCAGAAATACGATAAAGCTGACGATGAAGGTCGTTACAAAAACGGTATTCACAACATGGCTGGCGGTGCGCCAGGCTCCGGCCAGGTCTTCCTGTGCCAGATACCCGCTGAAGATCGGGATGAAGGCATGTGCCAGCGCCCCGCCGGCGATCAGCGTAAACACCAGTTCCGGGATGCTGTTGGCGGTGACAAAGGCATCCCACTCGCGCCCAACGCCGAAAACGTTGGCGATAATCACGGTCTGTCCCAGGCTGATGAGCTTGGCCGTGCCGAAGGCGATCATCACGACCAGCGTCGAACGGGCAAGCTGACGGGTGCGTTTTTCGTGGCTAGGTGTCATGATTTTCTCCGCAGGGGCGGGCTGCGAAACCCACCCCCGCACCGGTTCACAGCTTGAGTTTATCCAGAGCATCTTTAGCGGCGGTGAAACGCGGGTTGTGCGCCAGCGCCACGCGGAAGGCTTCATAGGCCTGACGAGGGTTGCCCTGAGCTTCCAACACTTTGCCTTTCCAGAAGTGGGTTTCTTCGACGTACTGACCGCCGTTGTTCAGGTTAGACTGCACGAGTGCCATGACATCATCGTAGCGTCCGACGTTGAAATAGGCTTCGAATGGGCCGAACTGGTACAGCGTGATACGCCAGGGCACACCAATCTGCCGCGCCCGGTCGAAGGCGGCGGCGGCCTTATCGTAGTCGCCCAGTTTGGTGAGCGATGACCCCAGGTTGAACCAGGCAAAGCCGTTAGTCGGGTCGGCCAGGGCTTCCTGGCGAGCGGTTTCCGCCGCGATTTCGGCGGCGCGTGCGGGGTCGGTCAGCGCGCCCAGCAGTTCCCGCACCTTCATTTCTTCTTCCTGACGATACAGAACGATGAACGTGCGATTGAAGTTCTGCCACGCCTGGTCAAAATCCCGATATGGGTCGGTACGCCCGCTGCCGTCACCGTTGCCCACAAAGCTGTCAAAAATGTAGAACACGCCCGCGCCATCGTCGTAGCCCACCAGCGTTTCATAATGGCCGATCCAGTCGTAGCCTTCGGCGTCCAGCACACTTTCCACGATGACCGGGAAGCCGTTTGCAAGAAACAGCTTGAGCAGTTCCATGCTGCCGCCCACGCGCGTCAGGGCGCGCACGCCGGTTTGCTCATTTACAAACGCTACCATCTCACCCGGATTAACATTCTTATCTTCCTTACTGGGCTTGAGGTAGGCTGCCGCGACATCCTGCGGCTGTTTCCAGCCGTAGTAACTCAGCGCCATCGTGATATTCGCCGGCCCGCAGTTATTCCATGTCTGTTTGACGTAGGTAAAACCACTCAGTACCCGCGAGGCTGGCCGTACCGCCGCCGCTGCCTGGAGTGTGCTTTGTACGGGTGCGGCCGTTGGCACGGGTGTTACCGCCTGTGCGACGGTGGTTAACGTGGGCGCGGGGGTGGCGCTGGGCACTGCTGTCGGGCTGGCGGTCGGACTCGGCTCGACCTGAATCGCCGCTGGTGGTGGTTCTGCCGGGGTACTGGTGGCCGCCCCGAAAGGCGACGACAGTAAATCCGCCGGCGAGATCATTTCGTTCGGAGCGACAGTTGGCAGTGTGGTGTCCGGCGGCGGCGCTGGCGGGTCAAACATCTGCATAAAAGGCAGATAGTGTTTGGCTGTTTCGCGCTGGCCGGGTTGCAGCGTTGTGCGGTAGAGCACGACAAAGGCGACACCGCCCAGCAGCCAGAGTGCCACCAGCACGAATACCACACCCAGCACAAGACGGCGTGGCAGCCGCCGTCGGAAAACAAACGCGCCGACCAGACCGCCGATGGTGACAAGCACCGCCGCCGCGAGGCCGACTTCCAGCAGTGAACTCATCGCCGGACGGCTTTGCAGCAAGAGAAAGCCCCCGATGCCCCCCAGCACCAGCAGCACAAATAGCCCCAGGATACCCGCCATCAACCCGCGTGGTGGCGGAGCGAGGTGTTCATGTTGATCTCGCATCCGTACCGTACTCCAATTATTCTGCGTATCCATCGCGCTTTAATGGTCTCCGCTATGTATTGATGATGGTTGCCTCGTTACTTACGACCCAGCCTTAATCCTCATCGAAGCAACATTCCGACTAGACTAAACAAGGAGCGCAGTGTATTGATTTTTCCATACCTGCGCCAGCACCGCCGCCGTAACGACCACCGTTTGGACTACGGCCGGCCTACGGTGTGGGGCGATTATAAACGAAACCGCCGCTTTTAGGCGATACCGTATGTTGAACGCAGGCTTGACGGCCAAAACAGGCGCCAACTATAGTAAAGCAGTGGAGCGACTATGCGGAAATATCGAAATCGAATTTTAACCGGCCTCGCCATTGTCTTTATCATCTATGTGGGTTTGCTGCTGTTCACCAATACCGGCGAACTGCTGGCGCATTTGCAGGCGTATCCCTGGGCGTTGTTTGTGCCGGTGATGCTGTTGAAGGCCGGCGCGTGGTTTTTGCGTTTCTGGCGGTGGCATTATTACCTGTACGTGATTCAGGCGACCGACCGCATCAGCCTGGTTGACAGCGCGATTATTTTTGTGTCCGGTTTTGCGATGGTAGTCAGTCCGGGTAAACTGGCCGAACTGCTTAAAGCGGTTGTGCTGAAGGTGAAAACGGGCGTACCGGTCGCCCGCAGCGCGCCGATTGTCATTGCCGAGCGCGTGATGGACGGTGTCGCCGTGCTGGTTATGCTGCTGCTGGCGTACTTTCTGGCAGGCGGCGCGATTGATGTAGGCGCATACCGTTTCCTCATTTTTCTTTCGGCTGGGCTGCTGGTCTTCGGGTTGGTCGCGGTACAGCTTCGACCGCTGGCCTACTTCGGGCTGAATCTGATGCGCCGCCTGCCATTAATCAAACGGCTGTATCTGCCGCTGCTGGCTTTTTACGACAGCAGTCGTGAGATTTTCCACGTCCGGCATGTCCTGCCGACCGGTATCCTGGGAGGGCTGGCGCACCTGCTTGACGCCCTCAGTTTTTGTATCATCCTGTCCGGCTTCGGCGTGGAGATAACCTGGACGTTGTACTTGCAGGGTGTGTTCATCACCGGTCTGACGGCGGCAGTTGGCGCGCTGTCCGGCGTGCCAAACGGGGCGGGGGTTACTGAAGTGACCAGCAGTGGGATGATTCTGGCGATTATCGCGCCGGCCAATCCGGTCATCGTGCCGGCGGTGGCGCTGACTGCCGCGATGATCGAAGGTTTTTCGCATAAGTGGCTGCGGGTGCTGGTCGGAACGGTGACGGCGGTGATCTTCCGCCGGCGGTTGTTCCCGGCGAATATGGAGGCCGCGCTGGACGATGCTGAAGCCGAAAAACGTGATGGGCGAATCCTTGAAAGCGAAGGTGCGGCGGCATGACCGACTTATGGAATGTAGACCTGCACAGCCATACCCTGTGGTCGAAGGACTGTCTGACCTCGTTTGAGACGATCATCCGGTTGTGCGAACGGCGCGGCATCCATCGAATTGCTATCACCGATCATAATACGGCGGAAAGCGCCCTGAAGATGCACCGGCTCGCGCCGGAGCTGGTTATTCCCGGTGAAGAAATCATGACGCCGCAGGGGGAAATTCTGGCATACTTCGTCCAGGAGAGCGTGCCTGCCGGACTGTCGCCTGAAGAAACGATTCGCCGTCTGCGCGATCAGGGCGCGGTTATCAGCGTGTCGCATCCTTTCGACCGGCTGCGAAAAGGGGCATGGCTGGAAGCTGATCTGGAACGTATCGCGCCGCTGGTGGATGCGGTGGAAGTATTTAACGCGCGCTGCCTGTTCCCGGAAGATAATGCCCGCGCGCTGGATTTCGCGCGGCAGCACGGACTGGATGGTACGGCCGGTTCGGACGCGCACACACCGCCCGAATATGGCCGCGCTGCCCTGCAATTGTCGCCCTTTTTCAGTCCATCGGAATTCCGCGCGGCGCTGCGCGATGCCCGTGTGATCGGCGGATTAAGCCCCTGGTACGTCCATGCGGGCAGTACGGTGGCGAAGTGGTCGAAGAAACTGGGTTTAAGGCCGCGCCAGTGGGAGGGCGGCTGACCTTTTACCAGAAGCGTGTTATCGGTCGGTCGTTATTGCGGCTGCAACTGCTGGTAGGCAATTTCCAGCACACGCCCGCCAATGTCGGCGGCGCGGCCAGGGTCGCTGCTGTTTTCCAATACGACGGCAATGGTTACCCCGCGCCGTCCGCCCAGGGTGATAAAACCGACAAACCAGACCTGGGACTCGCTACCTGAATAAGCCACAGCGGCATGGCCGCCGATGTCCCGGTTCGGGCGGGCGGCATTCTGGGCTGCCCCCTGCGCAGCGGCCAGCCGCATCATATCCTGAAGCTGGCGCGCGGTGTTAGCAGTGGTGATGGGTATGGTGGTGTCGGATACTTCAACAGGCCGCCAGTTCGTGCTGCCCGGCGCGCGCACGGCCATCAGCGTCCTGGGCTGAGGCGCATTACCATCGTTGACGATGGCAGCCGTGATGACGGCCATCTCGAGTGGGGTAACGGTCAGTTCACCCTGGCCCAACGCGGTCTCCAGCAGGTTGTCCGGCAGCAGCCGGAAGGGGGGAATGGTAGGCGTAAGCCGGCTGTCCGGCTCAACGGTGAAACCGGGTAATGTTAACGGACGGTGCAGCCGAAAAGTGTCAAATGCGGCCTGTATTGTGCTGAAGCCCAGATTGTTGACCAGACTGGCAAAGGGCGCGGGACAGGCGAAGGCATAGGCTTCACGCAAGGTAAGCGGCCGGCTGGACAGCAGTGCCGCACAGTTAAGTGTTACGTTGTCCACTTCGACCGGGCGGGTAGCGTTTTCCAGCGGGTTATCCATTGGATAATTGGTTAACAGCGCAGCGGCAACCAGTGGTGTTTGCAGGGCGCTGCCCGGCTGGTAATTCCCTTGCAGGGCGCGGTTGAAAAACGGGTTGCCGGGGGCCTGTATGAGGGTTTCCCAGTTCGCGTCCAGGGTATTGGGGTCATACGTTGGCAGGCTGACCAGCGCCAGCAGCTCGCCGCTTGGTACTGCCAGAGCGACCAGCGCGCCGGTCTGTCCGGCCATCGCCTGCGCGGCCTCCTGCTGGATGGCAAGATCAAGCGTGAGCTGAACATCCGACCCGTGATGAGGTTCGTGCAGCAGGCCGGTTCGATAATAGGCGTTCAGGCTGCGGGGAAGGTCATCACCGCGCAGCAGCGTGTTGTAGGCCGCCTCCGCGCCGCTGACACCATAGCGCAGGCTGGCATATCCCAGCACGCTGTTCGTTTCAGGATACAGGTAGCGCCGCGCGGCGTTGCCGTTTGCCAGCGTTTCGGATGTAACCATCACCTGGCCGGTGCGGTCAACCAGATCACCTCGAATGAGGCGCGCTTCGGCTTCAACCAGACGTGGATTGTCACCGCGCAGCAGAATGGTATCGGCTCCCGCAACTGCCCAGTAGAGGGCTGCCAGCGCCACTGCTCCGAAAGCAATCAGAACACCCAGCAGCAGGCGGTTGATTTCGCGGGTGAACTGCATAATTAGCCCTCCGGCGTGGACAGCCGCAGCAGCAGCCCGACAATCACAAAACTTGCCAGCAGCGAACTGCCACCGTAGCTCATAAACGGTAGTGTTACACCCGTCAGGGGCACAACTTTCAGCACGCCGCCCATGATCAGCAGGCTCTGGGTGGCAATCAGCGTACTCAGCCCGACGGCCAGCAGCGCGCGGAAAGGCCGTCCGTGCTGCTCAACCCCGGCACGCAGCCCGCGCGCGAACAGCGCCGCGATGCAGACGATAACGACGATAATGCCCAGCAGCCCCCATTCTTCCGCGACTGCCGCGAAGACAAAATCGGAGTGGACAACCGGGATGTAGTTTGGCGAACCCTGCCCCACACCCTGCCCAAAAACGCCGCCAGCAGCAAACGCCAGCAGACTTTGCACGATCTGAAAAGCGCGGTCATTCGCTTCCGGCCAGGGGTTGAGCCAGATATCCACACGGAGCTGCACCACGCTGAACTCATGATACGCAATCGCTCCGGCGATGAGGATAAGCAGCAGTCCGCCGATGAGAATCAGCCGGTAGCCGCTGGCGACATACAGCAGCACTAGGAATACCACAAAGAACAGGACGGCTGTGCCCAGATCGCGCTGCCAGATGAGGATGATAACCGATAAGCCCCACATCAGCAGCACCGGCCCGACGATACGCGGCGACAGTACCAACTGCGGCGCATCGCCGGTCAGTCCCTTCGCGCGCATGGCTGGATACTGCTCGGCCAGATAGCTGGCTAAAAAGGCGACGAGGATGATCTTGAGCGCCTCGGATGGCTGGAAAAAAATCGGCCAGAAGCCCAGCCACAGTTCCGGCGCGCCGGCCTGACCGGACGGATTCGTGCCTAACACGATGGTTGTTGCCAGCAGCGCCAGCCCGCCGATCAGCAAAATGTACCGGTAATTTCGCAGCCAGCGCAGACTTTGGGGCGCGCTGGCCGTTAGCAGCATGGTCGCCGCTGACACCGCCAACCAGACGGCCTGCCGACCGGCAAATGGCGGCGCCAGCCGGTCAATAAGCACCAGTCCCCACCCGCTAAGAAACATTGCCAGTGGAAATATAAGCGGATCATGGCCGGGTAGGCGGCGGTCAAGCAGTCGTTTACCGCTTAGTGCGCATACGACCCAGGCAGCGAAGGGGAACCAGTGGTTGATGAGCGCCGCCGGTCGCAGAATGCTGAGCGCCAGAAAATTTGTGAACAGAAAGACCCCTGCGAGGCCCAGCAGCAGGGGTTCAATTTTCAACCGGCGTGCCGGATCAAGCGGCTGAACCGTCGTCGCCAAGATCAGCCTTCACCAAAATAGCGCCCGATAATCGGTTTCAGCCGGTCGCGCATCATCTGCGGAACCGCATTACGATCCGTCAGGATCGCCGTTTGCAGCGCGCTGTGGCAGTCGCAGACGGCGGTTTGATCCAGCGTCTCAACGGCGGCGGCGACCGCCATCTGAACGATTTCGATGTTATGATGCATGGTGGCAATAACCATGTCCACCGTCACCGGCTGTTCGCTGACATGCCAGGAATCATAATCGGTAATGTGCGCGATGGTGGCATAAGCCATTTCGGCTTCGCGCGCCAGAAAGGCTTCGGGGGCGGTCGTCATGCCGATCAGACTGCAACCCCACTGACGGAAAATGTGGCTTTCCGCTTTGGACGCGAAGCGCGGCCCTTCTTCGATCAGGAAGGTGCCGCCCTTATGCACCGTGCCGCCGACCTTAATCACGGCTTTGTACAGATGCTCACGCAGTTCGCGGCAGAAGGGTTCAGCAACCGAAACATGCGCGACCAGGCCGGTGTCAAAAAACGAGCGCGGACGCTGCCCCATCGTATAGTCAAATAGCTGATCGGGGATGCACAGATGGCCGGGCGCGTAGTCTTCACGCAGCGAGCCGCAGGCATTCACCGCGATGATGTGCCGCACGCCAAGTTGTTTAAGGGCGTAGATGTTGGCACGATAGGGGACCGTCGAAGGTGTATAAATATGCCCCGCGCCGTGCCGCGCCAGGAACGCCACCCGCTTGCCCCGCAGCGTCCCCACGACGATTTCGCTGCTGGGATTGCCAAACGGAGTCGGAACGACGTGCGATATTTTATCGGTAATTTCGGGCATCCTGTACAGCCCGGAGCCGCCAATAACACCGATGCTGACGTGTTCGATCATAAGGAAATATTCGCTCCTGAATCAATCTGAGGGCGATCTGTCCCAATCGCCCGGCTTATAAATCAGATGAAGCTACTCCAGTTCCACGCGGAACCTGGCCTGCCCGATGCCAATCACATCACCCTCGGTTAACACCACAGGCGCGGTTAGCGGCAGGTCATTCAGCATGGTGCCGTTACGGCTGTTGCGGTCTTCCAGCCACCACTGGCCGTCGCGCAGGGCGACCAGCGCATGTTCGCTGCTGGCAAAACTGTCGCTGATGGGTACGGTGTTGGTAGGGGCGCGCCCCAGACTGGTTAATGACAGCAGCGGGTAGGTTTCGCCAGTGACCACCATCTGCCCATCCAGTTCGCGCAGGGCAACCAGTTTGCCGTAGCTGCGGCGCCGGGCTTCAACCCCGGACGCAACGTGATGGTAATCGCGCCAGAGCGCGACGAACAGAACCAGCAGCACGCCGCCCAGCAGCAGACCGGATACGATTCGCAGCAGCAGCAGCACGCCTTCAGTCGTCATAGATTCTCAGGCGCAGGCGGATAGACACCCGTTTCTGTATCACCTAACGGATGGTCTTCCATATAAACAAGCTGGGTTTTGCCGATGTGAATGACATCACCGGCTTGCAGGGTATGTTCCTTGACGCGCACGCCGTTGACGAAGGTTCCGCCCTGACTCTGGGTGTCGAACAGCAGGAAACGGCCCAGCCGCAGGCGCAGTTGCAGATGATGGCGCGAAACAGTTACGTCGTCCACAATGATATGATTATCGCGGCTGCGTCCAATATTGACGACATCCTGCTGAAGTGGTATCGGCTGCCGGCCATGCAGCAGCAGTTGTGGATTGATCGGCGCGGGCGCGGCGGGCAGCGGGTCTACCCGCTGCATAATCGCGGTGGTATTCCGCCGGCGGTTAGTATGTTCGGCCTGAACGAATACTTTCCCGGCGGCGATGGTGTCATCCGTAACCAGATCAATGAGCGGTACATTATCCAGCCGGTAACCTGCGCTGGTCGCCAGTTCAACCATATGATCGCTCAGGGCATCGAGCAGCGTCGGCTGGCGGCGCAGCAGGTGCTGCTGGATGTCGCTGTTCAGCCGGATGGTATAACGATCAGGCGCAATTGGGCGAGGGTCGCCCGGATGCCCGGCAGCCGCGCTGTCCTCCATCGCGCGGGAAAGTTCCAGCGCGATGTCGTGGGCATGGATTTTTTTGCCGAAGAAGTGCGTAAACGCGCCTTCAACCAGGCGTTCAAGCTGTTCTTCGAGCCGGGTAATGTGTTGGCTGTTCATAAGGCGCATTATAGCCCACGCCTCCAACAGCGACAATTGCGGATTGATTGAGGCGGAGCAGGGACATGACCACATGCCATGTCCCTGCCCGGAATTTTAACCAAACGGTGACGGCGGATCGTCCGGTACGTAGTCACTCCACAGTGAGAAGACCTGCACCTGACTATCGGCTTCTTTCTGGGCGCGCAGGTCTTTCAGCCAGGTCTGGAAGGCGCTGGCTTTCGCGTTGTCAAGCTGCGACTGGCTCAACGGACGATCTTCCCGCGCGCGAACCTGAATGATGTGATACCCGAACTCGGTCTGCACCGGGCCAATGATTTCACCCAGCGGCGCTTCCCGCACGGCATCGGCAAAGGGTTTCACAAAACCGGACGCTGGCGACCAGTTCAGCTCACCGCCGTTCGCACCTGAACCGGTATCGGTTGAAACCGCCCGCGCCAGATCAGCGAAGGATTCGCCGGCTTTCAAGGCATCCAGCACATCCTGGGCCTGCGCTTCGGTTGCCACCAGAATATGACGGGCGTTGACAAACACACCAGTCTCAGCAATGTTTTGCTCGGCTGCAATGGCGTCCTGCACTTTTTCGCGCAGCACCTGAATTTCGAAGTAAGCGTTAATATCGGCTTCGCTCAGGTTTGCATCCCGGCGCAGCACATCAAAGAAACTGCCGCGAACGCTGTTAAACTGGTCAGCCTGCTGGGTGGCGTCCAGGGTGGGTTCAGGCGGAATGGTCGGGAACGGTGTAACGGTCGCGGTTGCTTCCGCCGTCACTTCCGGCGTGGGTGTGATCGTTGGTGTTGGGGATGGGGTGGGCGATACAAACGGTGTGGGGGTAATCGTCGGCGTGACCGTTGCCGTCGGCGTGGTGGTCAGTGCCGCCGGATCATAACCAAAGAATTCCTGTATCCGCTTCTGTACTTCTTCCGGCGAAGCCGAGAGATTACGCGCCCGGGCTTCCTGCCGGATGAGCTGCTCATCCACCAGTTCGTTAACGACCGTCAACCCCAGTTGGTCGGGGATACGCAGGTCGGAGAACCACGTTCCATACGGCTCCTGCTGAAGCAGTTGGTTCGGGTCAAGCCCCATGCTCTGGTAGGTCGTAACCGCATTGGTCAACTGCTGGATGCGCAGCGTGCGTTCCAGCCGCACACGGCGCTGGAAATCAGCAACCGTTATATTATCACCACCGACCGAAGCCACGACCTGGTTAGGGCGGATAACCTGATCCAGCACAACGGCGATAATCAGGATAACAGCGATCACGGCGGCGGTAATCAGGGTCCCCCGGACGATCCACCGCTGCACCTGCTGTTCGCGTTCGAGACGCGAGCGATATTCGCGCGTCAGGCCGCCTGCCGGACGGTGTTCAGCGGTGGTCTTAACGGCATTTTGTTTGCCGGCGGGACTGGGTTTCTTGGGCGTTTCTTTAGGAAGCCCGGTGGTCTGGCTGCGTTTGGTCATAAACGTCAACTCCTACGTACAAGAAAATGGGCATAGTTACCCTGCAACCATGCCCAGAATAGTTTGTCAATCGGCTGACCGGGTTGTTACTCGGACGTGACGACAAAGG
>JARKOK010000256.1 GCA_029975765.1 Aggregatilineales bacterium | reverse complement strand
CTCCGCCCAGGTATTCAACTGGGTCTGCGGCGCGCTCAGAAAACTCAGCGCCGCGCTCGCGTCCCGGTACAGGTACAACTGGGTGAAGGATGACAGCCCTTCGTTCAGCCAGATGGCGTCATTGTGCTGAATACCGGCGCGAATCATGTGCTGGAATTCATGCGCGACCACGCTGGCGACTGCCGGTGACGCGATGAGACTGGCGCTGATGGTGTCCAGATTAAACAGGAACATCTCATGCTGGTTGCTGGTCGGATGGACCTCAGCCGGATAGATATGGCGGCTGGCGAAAAACGCCGCCACGCCCGGCCCCAGCCCGTAGGCGAACAGGCCATAAATACGCGGGTCGCCGTCCACACCGGGGGACGGTTCGCTGCCCCACAGCTCGCGCGTTCGGGGATAAATATAGGTATCGAAGGCGTCCGCCAACTGGCGCAGCGCGGCGTCATCCAGCACGTTCACCGGCACGCCGTCGCGAGTGTCCTGCACCCACAGGTAGATGTGCTCGCCGACCACCCGCAGCGTGGCCGATACCTGAAATTCGCGGTTCGCGGCGGAATTCAGCACCCAGAAATCCTGCCGTTCGCCAACGGCGCGCGCTGGCGCGGCAGCCGGCGGTGCGGGAATCACCGCCACGCCGCGCAAACGCTGCGCCAGTTCCACCGCATCAGCGGCGGGAACGGTCGTGGTTTCCAGCGCGGCCAGCGTCGGGTAGTCCGCCGGCGCGGCGGGCGGCTGGGCATAAACGGGAGCAGGCAGCAGCGCCGCCAGAACCAGCACAACAAAGGGTCGTATCATAAAGGGCATGGTCATTGAATTCCGCTAAGTTTAATCGAAGTACCGGCGCATCATCATTTCAAAGGTGATCAACGGCGCGATCTTGCCAATCGTCCACTGTTCCTGTCCCGAAACATGGCGCGCCATGAGCGAACGCACGTATGGCAGATTCAGGATACCACGCTGTTCAGTGCGTGTGTCAAACAGAATGGCCTCAGCCCACTGGCGCAGTTCATAGCGCAGGTAATTTTCATAATCCGCGTACAGGGTGGGCCGCTTCGGATACAGGCGCAGCCGCTTCCGCAGCCTGACCGCCAGCGATTGAAGCTGGCGCTGGCGGCGGTTCGCCGTCGGCCAGAAGTCGTCTTTTTCGGACGGAATCCGCGCCAGCCGGGGCGTCTCGCGGGTGATGACGTGATGGTAGAGCGCGTGCCGGCTGCGGATGTCCGGCTTCAGTGAATACATGAAGTCAATCAACTGGTAATCCCAGAAGGGAAACCGGACTTCCAGGTGCGACCGCGTGATCGTATTCATGTTGTGGGTGGAGCGCCGGTCGTGATTCATCATGAAGAAATACTCCGCGCGCCAGGTGGGGTTCATCTGCTGGTAGGGGGCGAACTCCTGCATCAGCGATTCAAAAGCCAGCCCCACAAGCTGTTTGCGATAGTCCGGCGTATATACCATACGTTCTTCGGCTTCCGTCATGCCCGGCCAGGTCACGAGTTGAGTCAAAAAACCGTACAGTCTGGTGATCAGGGCGAAGTCATCCACCGGGTCGTTGATGGCCGGCTGTACCATCACCGGATGTCCCATCACCGTGCCGCCGTCCCAGCCGGTCAGATTATAATCCATCACTTCGCGCAGGCGGGGAAGCATCGTAATGCCATGCGCGTGTATCCAGCTGTGGAAGCCCTCGGTCAGCGTCAGGTGCAGATTCACATGTTCCAGCACCCAGCGGCCATCCGGCAGATCAAACCAGTAGTGGCGGCTGCCCAGCGTCCGGGCAATGCGTTCGGCGTAATGCACGTCCTGACAGCCCCGCATCCCGAACGTGGCCGAAACCGGCGGCGGAGTGCGGGGCGGAACCAGTCCCAGAATCGTCCGGGAGTCCAGCCCGCCGCTTAAAAATACGCCGGGGCGCAGGTGATCTTCCGTTCGGCGCTCAACCGCTCGCCGCAGCCGCCTCCCGGTCTCAATCACCGCTTCCTGAAAACTGACGTTGGGATCGGGCGCGATCATCTCCCAGTCCCAGTACCGGCGCAGACTCCAGTCACCCGTTTTCAGATCGAACTGCCCCACGCTGGCATATGGGAACAACGAGATGCCCTGGTGAAATGTCTTGCTGCCCAGAAGCTGCTGGAAGCGAAAATATTCAGCCAGCGCGGTCAGATCGAGTTTCCGTTCGACAAAGGGCGCGGACAGCACCCCTTTGACTTCCGGCGCAAACACCAGCCGGCCATTTGAACAGTAATAATAGTGTGGATACAAACCAAAACGGTCGTTGGTCAGGATGAGCCGGCGGTCAGCCGTGTCATAAATGGCGATCATGAAGTCGCCATCTATTTCTCTGGCGAAGTCCAGCCCGAAGACCTGAAAAGCGCACAGGGACAGTTCAGGGTCCGAGTGGTCGCGGGGGCTGATGCCTGCCGCTTCCAGCCGCCGCCGCAGCGAACCGGTATCGCGGAGTTCGCCGGTCATCAATACGATCAGGCGGCCATCCGGGCTGATGACCGGCTGCGGCCCGATATTCAAAATGCCAATGCCGACCCGCCCCAGGCCAACCGCGTCACCCGGCGCGATATACGTATCCGAATGGTACCAGGAGAAATGAGATAAACGGGTGGCTGCCTGAACCAGAAAACCCGGAATATCGGTTTCTGCCCGCGCGTCAAGTATGCCAAAAATCCCTGACATAGCGCCCCTGTGACAGTCTGGCGATACCGGTCGAGGGGATTTTCATCTGGAAAACAGCAGAAGTTCCCGGCAGACAATGACAGCTTATTGTTGGTTACCTCCTATACAAATATTATCAAATATTTCATATGCCGCAGGTATCACTCAAAAGTCCTGTAGCGGAACAACAGGTATGACAGCGAGAGGCACCCCATAGACAGACCAGAGAAAAATTTCCCACCACCGACCGGCAAAGAGTGTCTCAACAACCTTAAGTTGTAGAGGAACGCCGGTGTGCGCTCGCCTGCGCTCGCCTGCATGCCGTCCCTACTCTACCACTTCTGCCTGAATTCCCTGCAATCCCAGCGCGTCACGCAGCGCCTCAAGCTGGCCGGCGCGCACCACGACGGCCATCGGCCCCAGCCGCGCGCCCAGATACCGCCGCAGCGCGGGTGTCTCATAAATTTTGTCCATCGTTTCCGGCGCGGTCGTGCGCAGCACCAGCAGGCGTTCCAGCGTGACGGCGGCGGCTGGCCCACCCTGCCAGCTTTCCAGCAGGCGCGCCACTGCCGGCGGGAGCGGCTGGTCGTTCAGCATCCGGCCTAAGAAGCTGGCGATGTGGCCGCTGTTCACCCCCTGCGCCGCCGCGCGCTGCACGCTGGCTGCGTCCAGTTTGTAGGTGTAGGGATCGCCGGCTGAAACCCAGGTCGTAAACCGCGCGATCTGGAAGCGGTCAACCCGCGACAGCCGGCGCGGCACCAGCAGCGTGCCATCGTCCTTGAGCGTGATTTTGTCCTCCGGCTCAGGCGGCGCGGGCCAGGGCGCATGACCCAGAAAGGCGCGTCCGTAAGCGGTCAGCCGCGCTGCGTCCTCACCGCGATCCACCAGCCCCAGCCAGTGCATCGGGCCGGTGATGTAAAACTCGATCAGCGCGCCTTCCACCGCGTCCCAGCTTTCGAAGCCCTGCAGGTATTCCCCTTCATCGTTACGAATGTACCAACTGTCGTAATCGCCGCCGGGGCGCTGGAAATCGGGGTCGGTCGCTTTCACCGTTTCGATCAGGGCTTCCAGCGACCACCAGTCCTGTTTGGGCGCGCCCTCCGCCAGCAGTTCGAGGAAGTTTTCCCGCGCGACCGCCGCGTCATATTCATCCAGTTCGCCGCCGGGGTCGGGGTGCAGCCCCGGCACATGCCACAGATCGCGGTAAGCGGTGCTGCCGCGCCAGGCGGAGGCTAACTCCTGCACCTGCGCCGGACGCGGCGCGGCCAGCCACCGGCGCACTTCGGCGCGTTTGGGGTAGGCTTTGCCCGCCTGCACTTCGATTAAATCCGCGCTGATGCCCACACCCAGCAGAAACGGCAGCCGTGTCCGGTAGGTTTTGAGCAAATGCGGCATCAGCGCGGCAATATCCGCCGGGCTGAGATTGTCGCTGTCCAGCAGCGGCGTGTGAAGCTGCAAATACGCCAGCAGCGTGGTCATGTCGTCCACCAGCGAAGTATCGGCATTGACCACCTGCTGCACGCTGGACAGGGTTTCGACGGCTGGCGGCGCGGTTTCCACCGGCTGCGCTTCCAGATTGGAATAGGAAGTCTGATGCACCGGCAGCACATCCAGCAAATCGGGCGGAATGTAGACCACCACACGCGGGCCGGTATCCGCCTGCTCGAAAGCCTGCGCGATCAGGCCGCGATAATACAGCCCTTCGGCCATCGTGGCCGGGTTGTCCAGCGGATTGGAGCGTTCGATCTGTGCCGCGCCCATCTGCCGGATGTCGCCAAACAGCCGCGAGAACTTCGCCAGCGGCATCCGACCGCCCGACCCGATCAGCATTTGCAGCGCCCCGCGCTGCTGGTCGGACAGACCCGTCCAGACCTGCTCGGCGCGCTCGCGGTTCAGCATCGCCTGTGCCAGCGCCTCAATCGCGGCGGCGGTATCTTTCCCCATGATGCTGGCTTTCCAGAACTTCGCCAGCAGCGGCAGCATCCCGGCATCGGTATCCTGTAAGGTGCGGTAAATATTTTTCATCGGCGGTCAGTATCCGTCATCGTGCGAAACATTCCTGTCTTCAATACTATCCTGATCTCCGCCTAACGCCTAATCACGGCGCGGAATCCCCGCACCAGCACAAGCGGCCATTTTCGGGTATATTACAATCTGTCGTACCGTAAGCGAAGGGAGTCAACCATGCCGGATAATATACCCGCTGCCGAACGCCCGCTGATGCCGGAGAGTTACGGCGTGCCGGCCAGCAGCGAGGGAATGCTGACCTGGGATTTTGTGACTACACGGTTGAAGGCGGCACATAATTTCTGGATTTCGACCATTCACCCCAGCAACCGGCCTCACACCCGCGCCACCTGGGGCGTATGGGTGGATGATACGCTGTACTTCGGCGGCGGCGCGGATACCCGCTGGGCGCGCAATCTGGCGCTGAATCCGGCGGTGAATGTGCATCTCGAAGATGCGCACGAAGCGGTCATTCTGGAAGGCACCGTTGACAGACTGACGGAAGAAAATGCCGACGCCGCGTTACTGTCGCGGATTGATGACGCCTACGAAGCCAAATATGGGATGCGGCACGGCACGCCCTTCTTCCGGCTGCGCCCGCGCGTGGTGTTCGCCTGGAAGGAATTCCCCACCACACCCACTCGCTGGCGTTTCGACCAGTCGTAGGCGGCGCTCACCACCGGGAATAAAAACATCCTTACCCCTGCGTGGGGTAAGGATGCCTGTTTCTCCGATAAGCGGCAGTCGAAGGGACAACCGGACTGAAAACCGCGCTTAACCTGTCAAGTCGCTTGCCGCCTTGCCTTCCAGTAAATCGCTTGCCTGCGCGGCTGTCAGTCCGGCACACTGGCCTCACCTTAACACCGATCTGTAAAAATGCTGTTAGACCTTCCCCCTGCCGCATGAGTCCCTCATGAGCGGTGCTGCTGGCGGTACCATTCCACCGTTGCGCGGATAGCGTCAGGCAGCGGGGTAGCTGCCATACCTGACAGGTTTTCGAATTTGCGCGAGTCCACCACAAACGGCTCGTCAAACTGGTACAGCACCTCATCATAACCCCGCAGCGGCGGGATGAAGATACCCATCAGCGGCAGCAGCAGCGCCCGCAGCGGTGACTTCGACAGGGCGCTGATCTTGGGTTCAACGGCGGCTATCTCCGCCGCCAGCGTGATGAACTGGCGCGGCGTCACGTTGGCGCCGGGCAGGTGCCAGGCCTGCCCGTAGGCGGCATCGCAGTCGCCCAGCAGCACCAGCGCGCGGCCAATGTCCGGGATGTACGTCACGGCATGAATCACGTCCGGGTCGCCCAGAACCCGCACCGCCTTCCCCGCCAGCAGGGGTTTAAACAGCCGCTCGCCCGCCGACGATTCCACCACACGCGGCCCGAAGAAGTCCGACGCGCGGGCGGCCACCACCGGCACCTGCCCGGCCTGATGTGCCGCGAACAGATCGCGGGTCATCCGCGCGCGGGTAGGTCCGCGCGTGCCATACGCCGCCAGCAGGGGCAGGGTTTCGGTCATCGGCTGGCCGCCGTGCGGGCCGTACATATACAGGTTTTCCATCGCCACCAGCTTCGCGCCGGCTGCCGCCGCGCCTGCCAGCACACCCGCTTGCAGCGGGGGAAACTGCTCGTGCCACCGGTGGTAATCCGGGGCGTTGAGGCAGAAGTAGACAACCGCCGCGCCCTGGCAGGCTTCCCGCGTGAAAGCCGGGTCGGTCGCATCCCCGGTGATGGCTTCCACCCCGGCGGGCAGAGTCGTCCGCGCGCGGCGGCTGACGAGGCGCACACGCTGGCGGCGGCGGAGCAGTTCATCCACCACTGCCAGCCCCACCGGCCCCGCACCAAAGACGACGTGCAGTTCACTGGTATTCATGTTTGCTGCTCCCGCGCCGAGGCGCACTTAAGACAGCCGGCGGACAGCCGCTCGCCGACCTGGCTGGACACAGGGGTTAGCCCGGCGTCCGATACAGAAATCTCGAAAAAGATCAGCTCTGGCGTGCCGCGCCCATCGCTGCCAGCAGGTTCTCTACCTGGGTCTGATAATGCGTGTCCATGTCACCCACGACCGGCTGAAGATGGTGAAATAATTCCAGCATGACGATGCCGTGTAACTGCCCCCAGCCGACCACCCCCAGATACAGCGCCAGCGGCGATACGGGATAACCATCGCGCGCGATCAGCGCCTGCAGGTTCGCCGCGACGGCGGGTGGGACGGCATCGTAGGGCGGTGGGGGAACGGCCTCACCGGTTTGCAGCAGCGTTTCAATCAAACCGACGATCACCGCAAAGCCCCGGATCACCGGCGGCACGGTCACATCACGCGGGGCGGCATAACCCGGAATCGGATTACCGTAGATCAACTGGAAATCTACCGGGTGTTCCATCGCCCACCGGCGATAGGCCAGCAGCACCGCCGTCAACTGCTCCCTCACCGGCTGACCGGCGGCGGCATCACGGGCGTTTGCCAGCGCGTCCGCCAGCGCGTTGAAGTTATCCACGATCAACGCGGTGATGAGTTCATCCAGGCCGGGGTAGTAGTGATACAGGCCGGAGGGCAGCATATCCAGTTCGCGGGCGATGGCCCGCAGTGACAGCCCCGCCGTACCATGCTGTTCCATGAGTCTACGCGCCGCCTGTTTAATGGCCTCGCGCACATTTTCCCGCCGGTGTTCCACCCGCGCCGCTTTCATATGTTGACCGCCGTTCAAATTATTGAACACTGTTCAAATTTTACAACGGGACAGTAAATTTGTCAAGCAGGTCAAATCAGCGAACAATTGAGGTTCACGTTTGACCTATGCGGCGGAAACACGTTACAATAATCAAGTAATTACCCCGTCATGATGCAGGGTTATCCAGTTCTTATTTGGATCGGAGGTATCGCCGTGAGTCGTTGGGCAAACAAATATGTGATCGGCCTCACGGGAAATATCGCCGTTGGCAAAAGCGTGGTGCGCCAGATGGTGCAGCATCTTGGCGCGTATACCATTGACGCTGACGGTTTAACACACCGCGCGATGGCACCGGGCGCGCCTGCCTACAAACCGGTTGTGGAAACGTTCGGCCAGTTTATCCTCGATGCCGAAAAAAACATTGACCGCAACCTGCTGGGCAACATCGTTTTTTCACGCCCGGAGGCGCTCGCCAAACTGGAATCCATCGTGCATCCGGTGGTCGGGCAGGCGATTGCCACGCTGGTCAGCCGCGCCAGCCAGCCGGTCGTTGTGATCGAAGCGATCAAGCTGCTGGAAGGTGATCTGGGATCGGCAGTGGATGAAATCTGGGTGGTGGACGCCGCGCCCGAAACCCAGCTCCGGCGGCTGGTCGGCCAGCGCAAAATGAGCGAAGCCGACGCCCGCCAGCGGATTGCCGCGCAGGGTGACCAGGCCGCGAAACTGGCAAAAGCGACGGTCGTAATTAAAAATGACGGTAACGTGGAAGATACCTGGAAACAGGTGCAGGCCGCCTGGATCAACGTGCAGAAGAAACTGCAAGCGCCGTCCAGGCCGGCAGATGCGCCCGCCGCCCCGGCTGCCCCACCGCCGCCGGCAGCGCCCGCGGCAGCGCCACCGGCTCAACCTCCGGCTGCCGCGCCGGTCACGCCGGCCAAAGTGGTCGTGCGGCGGGGGATGCCGACCAATGCCGAAACCATCGCCAGCTTCATCAGCCGGGCGACCGGCAAAACGGTGGGCCGGATGGATGTGATGATGGCCTTCGGCCAAAAGAGTTATCTCATCGCGCAGGATGCGAACGAACAGGTTCTAGGGCTGGTCGGCTGGCAGGTGGAAAATCTCATCACACGTGTGGATGAATTTTATCTGCTGCCGAACATCACGCCGGCGCCGGTGGTACAGGAACTGCTGACGGCCATCGAGCAGGCGTCGAAGGATTTGCAGAGCGAAGTCGGTTACATCTTCCTGCCATCCACCACCGCCGCCGAAACCGTCCAGACCTTCACGAAAAACGGCTATGACCGCACCGCCGTCGAACAGATCAAGATTCCGGCCTGGCGCGAAGCCGTACAGGAATTGTTAAGTAATGACAGCGGCCTCGTCATTCTGACGAAGAAACTGCGCGAAGACCGCGTCCTGAAACCGATTTAAAGGAATATGATGAAACAACTGGAACAGTTCCCCCCGATTCGCTGGATGATGGTGCATCCGCGCCTCGCCGCGTGGTTGATTCTCTCGCTGGGGATGGTGGTACTGCTGGTGATCGAAGCCCGCGATGTCGGCCTGCTGCCGACGCAGTGGCTGGCGCTGATCGCGGCGACCGTGCTGGTCGCGGGGGCCTGCGTGTGGATTATCAGTTGGGAAGACCGCGACGAGGAAACCGCCGACACCCCGGAAACCGAAACACCCCGCACGTAACTCGCGTCATTCGTGAGGGCGACAGGTTGATCGCCCTCACGGTTTTACCCGCCGCTTACCCGGAGATCAGTTTCAGACCGCCGACTCCACCGTCAAAGTGGATGTAAATCTGCGAGGCCGCCAGATTGAAGCCGGTGGTTTCCCACATGCCGCTCATGCCGATGAAGCCGTCACCGCCGCGCACGCGGTTAAACTGTGCCGGGACGCTCACACCCCCCAGACCACCGTCCGCCTCGACCCGGACTGCCGCATTGTCCGGCAGGTGAATATCCACCGCGCCCACGCCGCCGTCAATCCGCAGATTCAGCGCCGCGCCATCGGCGATGGTGATATGAGTCGCGCCCACGCCGCCGTCAATTTTGACCCCGTAGCGGCTGCCGGTAGCGGGCAGATGAAGGAACGTTTCGCCCACGCCGCCATCCAGTTCAACTTCGATGACCCGCAGGCTGCTCAGGTCAAGCCGTGACATCCCGACCCCGCCGTTCACTTCCAGCTTCAGCGGCACATTCGGGCTGAGGCCGACATTCCAGGCCAGGTCTTCCCGGTTGCCGATCTGGTTCATGACCGTTTTAAGCTGGTCGCCAACGGAAATCCGGCGGTACTTCTGCCCCAGCTTGATCGTCTTTTCGGCGTCGCCGGTGACGTGGTATTCGATTTCGCCCACGTAAGCCAGTTCGGCTTCAAACAGGTTATCGGAGTCGGCCAGCGCGCGCACGCTGATCTGCCCGACTGCCGCGCCCAGTTCGATCTTGGCCGACAGCGCCCCGCCGATCGGCTCGCTGTAGCTGGCATGTTGCACTTCCGTCTCGCTCACGCCCACCGAACCCAGCAGCTTGTTGATGCTCTCGCCGATGCGGTCAAACGAGAATGACCATTCGGTGACGTACTTCTTGTCCTGGGGATTCTGTTCGCTCATGGTTGCTCTCCTGTGTTTATGGGTCGGCGGACACGAACACAGCGTGTCCGCCGGTGGTGATCGAAGCTTAGCGGATGGTCAGCCCGCCCGTACCACCCTGATACTGGATGGTGATGGCCGTCGCTGCCCCGTCGAAACTGGCGCTTTCCCACGTGCCGGAGTCGCCGGTAAACCGGCTGTCGTCCGCGCCGCTGACACGCGCCAGCCAGTCCGGTACGGTGATGCTGCCGGTGCCGGTGCTGGCAACCAGGCGCACGGCGGCGCTGTCCGGCACGTCAATCGTGAAACCGCCGGTGCCGGTGTTTGCCACCAGTTCTACCGCCGCGCCGTCTTCAATACGGATCGTACCGGCGCCCGTTCCCATCGCAACCTCCACCCGGTACGGGTTTTCGGCGGCTGGCAGCGTAACGTCCAGGCTGCCAGTACCCGCGTCTACCCGCAGCCGCGTGAGCTGCGCGAAATCGCTCAGATCGAGGTTCACGCCGCCGGTGCCCACGCGGGCCGTCAGATCAAGCGGCACGGTCGGGTTCAGGCGCACGTTCCATTCCAACTGCTGGTCAGGGTTAAGGAAAATACCGAGGGACTCAAAGCCCAGGTTGACACTGCCCGGCTGGCTGAGATCAACGACGCGCGCCGCGCCGCCTTCGGTGGTGTACTTCACGTCACCCACGTACTTAATGTCGGCTTCGAGCAGGCTGCTGGAATCGCGCAGCGGCGTGACGTTGAGGCCGCCCATCCCCGGCCCCAGAGTGACCTGCGCCGATTCGGCACCCTCCAGCGGCTCGGCATAGGCGGCGGTTTTCATCTCCACCGGCGCGGCCCAGCCGAGCGCCGGGCCGATGAGCATCAGCACGACGAACAGCACAATCGCACCCAGACCGATCAGCGCGCCCAGCCGGGGCGAGCGGCGGCCATACAGCAGATCAAGGCCAATAATGATCAGGAGCAGCGGCCACAGCCGGAACAGCACACTGATGTTGGCCGGCGACAGGATGCCCTGCTGGTACAGCAGCCAGGTGACGCCGGCGCCGATCAGCGCCAGCGGCCAGAATAACGAACGATACTCGATACGGCTTTGCATGATCTTCCCGCCTTACTATTCGTCCAGGGTGGGTTTGCCCCGCCGCACCAGGAGCAGCAGCCCGAAGGCAATCAGCAGTACCGGCCACCAGCGGCCAATCGAACTGCCCAGACTGCCAAAGATGCGCCCAATCGTGCTGCCCAGGCTGCCGAAGAAGTGACCGATGGCGCTGCCCAGACTGCCGAAGAAGTGGCCGATGCTGCCGAAGAACGCGCCAATATCACTGAACGAGAACACCTGCGCGTTGATGAGCAGGAACAGCACGCCAATCAGGATCAGTACCAGCGCCAGCCCACGCGATGACCGGGCTTCACGCCGGAAGTCCCGTTTCGATTTTTCCATCATGCTTTCCCTCCACAACCTTACATGGTCTATTGCACAATACGCAGCCGGAGCGAAAGAAGTTGCAGGCGGCATCAAAACAAACGGACACGCAGGGGCGTGTCCGCAGCAAACGAGGTTGGATAACAGTCAGTCGGGATTCAGGTCCCGGCGGCTGCCGCCGTACAGCCCGGCGGACCTTCCGGCGGGTAAGTCCAGGTCTCCTGAACGGCGGGGTCGGCGGCCATCGCGCGGAATTCGTTATACGCGGCCAGCAGGCCGGGGCAGTCCCCCAGGATTTCCGCCGCCTGCCCCTGCAAGTACCAGCAGGCAAAACGCCGTTCGCTCACCGGCACGTTCTGCATCACCTGAAGCGACGAACACCGGCGCAGGGCGGTCTGCGCCGCCTGAAAATCACCTTTCAGAAAATGTTCCAGCCCCAGTTGATACCAGCCATCGGCAAAGCTGGGGGCGCGTTCCGTGACTTCGGAGCAGTATTTCACCGCCGCGTCGTGTTCGCGCAGCAGGCTGGAGAGTTCGCATAACCGCAGCCGCGCCTTGACGTTGTTCGGGTCCACCACCAGCACCTGAAAATAAGCCGCCGTCGCCGCATCCGCGTCACCGATCTGCATGGCGTACAGCGCACGCTCGAAATACAGGGGAATCAGGCGCGGGTGCAGCCGAATAGCACGTTCAATCGCCTCAATCGCGCTGGCATAATCGCCCATATCGCTGTAGCTGATCGCCAGCGCGCGCTGGCTCTCCAACTGCCAGGTCGGGGTTTTGGCCGCTTCCTGGCTTTCGCGCAGCGCGATCTCAAAACTGCCCACGCTGCCATAGGCCAGCCCCATCGCGATGCGCGCCAGCGTGTTTTGCGGGTCGGCGTCCAGTACCTTCTGCGCCACTTTCGCCGCCTCGACCGGCTGCCCGGCGACTTGCAGCGTGTACGCGTACACCGCCTGAATATTACGATTCGAGGCATACCGTTCTGCCGCTTCCGCCGCCAACTGGCGTGCCGCCTGCCGGTCAGCAGCACGGTTATAGTCGGCATAGCTGCGGTAAATCAGCGCCCGCGTCAGGACGGCCAGCGCGTCGGCGCTGTCCGGCGTCTGCGCCAGCAGCTGGCGCGACAGGTTCACCGCGTTATCCAGCTCGCCGCGTTCAAAGGCCTGAAACGCCGTCGCCAGCAGATTGGGATTCGCGGCAGGGGCGGACACCCCGCTCATCTGCCGGCCTAACCAGTTCCAGGAAATGAAGGCCGCGCCGATCAACAGCCCGGATAACACGGCGAAAGAGAAACAGCCTGATCGCCGCCGGCGCTGCTTACGAAACGTCAGCCGGGAATGACTCCGTTGAACGCGCATGAGTGTTGGTCTCTGTTGTCAGGTGGTGCGGATAGTTGGATTGTAACGCAAACCGGCGGAATTGCACACCGGTTGGAAGATGGGGTTTCGCAAGAAATCAACGAAAAAACGCGCAGCCGCAGGGCGCGCCGTGCTCAAAAACATTCGAATAACCCACTTTAGTCAGCGGGTCAGAGTGCCGCACTTCCCGCCGCACCCGGCAGCCGGACGTTTCACCGTCTGGCGACACTGCAACAACGCTTCATTCTGACCTGTACCCCGAATATGCCGTGTGACACACGGGATGGTGACAAGTTGCACTTTCTCACGGCTGGCAGACGCCGCATAATGATTATCAGAATACGTGTAACACGGCGCGGCTGTTTGATTCTCCCTCCCAGACAGCCGCGCTGTGTTTTTTAGTTTCAGGGTATATTAGGGACACGGCAGATCGTAATTCGATACAGTATGATTTACTGGAAAAGACGATTATCTGATGACCCACGATGCTTCCGACACCATTCCGGTACGCGCCGACGAACAACTGGACGAATCCCGCCTCGCGGCTTATCTGCGCGGCCAACTGGACGGCAGCGACCAACCGCTGATGGTGCGGCAGTTCGGCGGCGGCGCGGCCAACCTGACTTATCTGCTGGATTACGGCACGCACCAGTACGTGCTGCGCCGCCCGCCCCTGGGGCCGGTCGCGCCCGCCGCCCACGACATGCGCCGCGAGTACCGCGTGCTGTCGGTACTGCACCGGGCGTTTCCCCTCGCGCCGCGCGCGTTTTTGTTCTGCGAGGATGCCGCTGTGATTGGCGCGCCGTTCTTCGTCATGGAACGCCGTAAAGGCGTGGTGGTGCGAAAGTCGCTGCCGGACGAATTTGCCACCCTGCCGGACGCGCCCCGCCGTATGAGCGCCGCGCTGGTTGACACGCTGGCCGATCTCCACGCCGTAGATTACGCCGCGCTCGGTCTGGAGTCCCTGGGCAAACCCGCCGGGTTTATCACGCGGCAGGTAGAAGGCTGGTATGGACGCTGGCACAACGCCAAAGTAGATGACCTGCCGGAGATGGAACGCGTGTATCGCTGGCTGGCGGACAATCTGCCGCCGGACGGCGCGCCGGCGTTGATCCACAATGACTATAAACTGGATAACGTCATGCTGGCAGCGGACAACCCCGGCCAGATGGTCGCCGTGTTCGACTGGGATATGTGCACGCTGGGCGATCCGCTGTCCGACCTGGGCGCGCTGCTCACTTACTGGTCGCAGCCAGACGACCCGCCCTATTTACAGGCTGCCGCGATGATGCCGGTGGGCGACCGCCGCTTTCTGACGCGCGACGAACTGGTGCAGCGGTACGCCGCCCGCAGCGGGCGCGACGTATCGCCTATCCCCTTTTATCACGCGATGGGGCTGTTCCGGCTGGTGGTGATCGCCGCGCAGATTTACGTGCGCTACCGGCGCGGCCAGACGCAGGACACCCGTTTTGAAGCGTTCGGTATGACGATCCCGCTGCTGGCCCGCCGCGCGGCGGAAGTAGCGGGCTGCTGACGGGGTACGTCGCGGGTATGCTATACCCCTATGGCTAAGTACGACCAGATAAATTCCGTCGGATGTTTTTCCGTAGGGGCGCACGGCGGTGCGCCCCTACAAGGATAATTCCCATTAGGCGCGGTCTTTTTCGGTTCTCCACTAGATAAAAAACCTGTTTAGACTGCCCATCAGAGACGAAGGTTAAAGAATGGAGAGTGGTACGGGTAAGTATTTGAATATTTTCTGCGTCTCACATACAATGAGGTTATGAATATGTACGCGGCCTACCCCACCTGTTGTTGTCCCTGTTGTGCCATCATCACGGAATCATCCTGTGGTGTGATACGCCGTCGCTAGGGACAGACAGCAGCCGAGTCGCTGGAAACAGACGGGTCACTCTCTCAGGAGTGGCCCGTTTTTTATTCTTGTTTATGGATTCGCAGGGACACGGTATGCCCCTGCCCTCACGGAGAACCTATCGTGAAAATCGCGGAGAATGTCACGCAGTTGATTGGAAATACCCCTCTGGTACGCATCAACCGGCTGGCGGAGGGACTGCCAGGGCAGGTCGTCGCCAAACTCGAATACTTCAACCCGGCGCACAGCGTCAAAGACCGCATCGGCGTGGCGATGATCGAAGCCGCCGAACGCGCCGGCTTGATTAACCGGGATTCCGTGCTGGTCGAGCCGACCAGCGGCAACACCGGCATCGCGCTGGCGATGGTGGCGGCGCAGCGCGGCTACCGGCTAATTCTGGTGATGCCGGAGACTATGAGCCGGGAACGCCGCAAGCTGCTGCGGGCTTACGGCGCGGAACTGGTGCTGACACCGGGGCCGGGCGGTATGAGCGCGGCCATCGCCAAAGCCGAAGAAATCGCCGCCAGCACGCCAAACGCCTGGATTCCGCAGCAGTTTGAAAACCCGGCCAACCCGGAAATTCACCGCCGCACCACTGCCGAAGAAATCTGGAACGATACGGATGGTAAGGTGGACATCGTGGTGTCCGGCATTGGTACGGGCGGCACGATCACCGGCGTGGGCGAAGTGCTGAAGGCGCGTAAGCCGTCGGTGAAGCTGGTCGCGGTCGAACCGGCGGCCTCGCCGGTGCTGTCCGGCGGGGAAAAAGGGCCGCATCCCATTCAGGGCATCGGCGCGGGTTTCGTGCCGGGCATTCTGAACACGCAGATTTACGACGAAATCATCACTGTAACCGGCGACGACGCGATAGACACCGCCCG
>JARKOK010000245.1 GCA_029975765.1 Aggregatilineales bacterium | reverse complement strand
CTCATGTCAAGCACCTCGCTCCACTACGGTATCCTGCAGCATCCCGAGGATACTCTCCCCGGTGATGAACACCCGCCGCATACCGTCCGGTTTACTCACTCTGAGGTGTCCCTTTTTGATCAGTCTCTTGAGCGTGGACAGACTAATACCGAGCGCCTCCGCGGCTTCCTGCCGGGAGTACACGGAACCAGACTCGACACGCAACTTCACTTGAGACATCAAAAAACACCCCTTTCACAACAAAGATACAATATCACAGTTTTTAATGGTCGTCAAGCAGTGAGTAGAAGCAAAAATCATTGTTTAGGGATATTGACAATCGAGGCGGGGTCAGGCGGGGGCAGGGTGTTGGGAATCGTCAGCGTGTGCTCTCACAGGGCGACCACGCAGGATCGCCCCTACAGATCGCAGCCAACACTTGACAGGAACCATCGTTCACTCCTATTATTACGACCACAGGCGATGAAGGAGACCGTGCGCGATCATCAGCGCCACCAGAGAGCCGAGCGCCACTGGCTGAGAGCCTCGGCAGGCCGCCGTCGCGGAATTCGCTCCAGAGCCGACGGGTGAACCGTAGTTGTCAGTTTTCGGTTCTCAGTTTTCAGTTTAAAGACCAAAACCCTTGCTGTCTTTTCCAACTGATAACTGACCACTGATTACTGAAAACTCTACTAGCTTTGTCCGCCCCCTCCGGCGTGACAGGAGGCCAACGAAGCGGGCTGCGCGGGTGGCGTGCGGCCAAGCAGGGTGGTACCGCGGGAGACTTCAACGCTCTCGTCCCTGGTGGTTTAGGGGCGAGGGCGTTTTTTGTTTTAGGTTACCGGTTGTCAGTTGCCAGTCGCCAGTGATGCGGCAGTATCGGCAGGGATAATCCGGTAACTGGAAACCAGAAACTGGAAACTGAGGACAACCTACATGCACGAACAATTGGAAACGATTTACCACGAAGCACAGGCCGCGCTGGAAGCCGCCATCAGCAGCGAGGCCGTCCACGCCTGGGAGAGCCAGTACCTGGGACAGAAGGGCGCGCTGACCGGCATCCTGCGCGGTATCGGGCAAATCCCGAAAGAGGAACGGGCGGCGTTTGGCAAACGTGCCAACGAGATTAAGGAAGCCCTGACCGCCGCGCTGGCCGAGCGCGAACAACTGGTGCATGAGCAGGAACTCGCACGCGATCTGGAAGAAGGCCAGATTGATGTGACGCTGCCGGGGCGCAGCCGACCGACCGGCGGGCTGCATCCCTCGACCCAAACGCTGCGCCAGTTGTACGACATCTGGGCGGAGATGGGCTTCCAGGTGTACCGCAGCCGGGATGTGGAAACCGACGAAACCAACTTCACGCTGCTGAACATCCCGCCGCACCACCCGGCGCGGGATATGTGGGACACCTTCTATACCACGACGCCGGGTGTGATTCTGCGGACGCACACCTCGCCGGGGCAGATTCACGCCATGCGCGATCTGGGGCAGAACGGCACGCAGCCGATTCGTGTGATCCTGCCGGGTATGTGCTACCGCTATGAGCAGGTGACAGCGCGCAGCGAAATGCAGTTCCACCAGCTTGAGGGCTTAGCCATCGGACGGAATATCCGCATGAGCGACCTGAAGGGTACGGTCAGCGCCTTTGCCCGGCGGATGTACGGCGCGAACGCGGCGGTGCGTTTCCGCGCGTCGTACTTCCCGTTCACCGAGCCGAGCATGGAAATTGATGTAGAGTGTTTTCTGTGTCATGGCAAGGGCTGCCGCGTGTGCAAATACGCCGGCTGGATTGAGATCGCCGGGGCGGGCATGGTACATCCGGTGGTGCTGCAAAATGGCGGTTACGACCCGACCGAGTGGAGCGGGTTCGCGTTCGGCATGGGGCCGGAACGTATGACGATGAACAAACACGACATCACCGACATCCGGTACTTCTGGCAGAACGATCTGCGTTTTCTGGAGCAGTTCTAAATGCGGCAGGCGGCGCGGCGCTTTGGCGCGGGCTACCGGGCGTTCGCGCTGCTGGCGCTGAATACGCTGGCGCTGCTGCTGGTCATTGAACTGGCGGCGGCGCTGGTGTTGGCGGGGCGGGAAACATCCCGCGAACAGCAGGTGCAGGCGTTTAAGGATAAGATGCTGCGGCTGGAATACTACTACGGGCAGGACTGGGCGGCAGCGTACTGGGACGAACACATGCAGGCGGCGGATCACTGGCAGTACCAACCATATACGCTGTGGCGCACGCACCCGTTTGACGGAGGACTTATCAACGTGGACGCGGGCGGGCGGCGGGTCGTGCCGGAGGCGGACTGTACGGGCGATCAAACCCACGTGTACACCTTCGGCGGCTCGACCATGTGGGGCTACGGCGTGCCGGACTGGGGTACGATTCCGGCTTACCTTCAGGCCGGACTGGACAATGCCTGTGTCGTGAACTACGGCGAGATGGGCTTCAACTCGACGCAGAGCCTGATTCAACTGGTGAAACTGCTGGAAACCGGTGATGTGCCGGATGTGGCGATCTTCTACGACGGCAGCAACGATGTAACCGGCGCGCAGCGCAACCGCCAGCCGGGGGCGCACTTTTCGTTAGAAGCGGTCGCGCCGGCGGTCGAAGGCGCGCTGAATGCCGACGCGCCGCGCCCGTCGCCGCTGCGAACGCTGCTGACCGGCACGGCGATCTATCGGCTGCTGGCCGGAACGCCAGCGGTCGAGCCAGCCTGGGCGCTGCCGCCGTTCGAGGCGGCATTGGTAGATGGGGTGGCCGACGTGTACCTGAACAATCTGCGGGCGGCGGCGGCGCTGGCGGACGAATACGATTTTGTGTTCTTCGCCTTTATCCAGCCGGTGCTGCCGCTGCAAGGTGAACCGGCCAATGCCGAGCAGCAGATGTTCCTGTGGGATATGCCCGGCGGACTGCCGGAACTATTCCAGGCAGTGTATCCGCGCTGGCAGGCGGCAGCGGACAGCCTGCCATACCTGTATGATCTGTCAGACGTGCTGGACGGCCAGCCGTACCCGGTCTGGATTGATTTCAACCATCTGACAGCGTGGGGCAATCTGGCGGTGGCGGATGCAATGCTCAAGGTTATTCGCCCGATGATGGGAGGATAATGGGTGTGCAATCAACTAAATGTGCGGGGACGCACAGCTGTGCGCCCCGGCGGAAGGAATGACAGGATATGACCCCATCCACCCCCGCCCGCCGCTTCGTGTTATCCGAAGACTGGCTGGCGACGATTATCGGCCTGCTGATCGTGGCCGTGATTGGCCTTGGACTGCTTGGCCCCGGCCCACAAACCGTAACCCTCAAAGCCCAGCCAGGTGAAAGTGCCGCGAAAACGGCCAAACCACTGGATGGCTGGAAAGCCAGCGCGACGGTTGGCGGCGAGAAAACGACTGTCACCGACGCGCCAAAGCGGCTGCTGGACGGTCAGCAGTACCCGTTCACCTGCATGAACGGGACGATTGCCGCCGAAGCGGGCGATCCAACGGCCAGTTTCCCCAGCGGGGCGCATCTGTCGCTGACTAACAACTGCGACGCTGAAGCCGTTCTGACGTATACCACCGACTACGCGATTCGCTGGCCGGCGCTGAAGCTTTTCAACCGGTAAGGAGGAACAGGAACATGACGACTACAACCGTATCTGCTCCTGCCGCTGTGCCGGCGCAGTCCCGTTCCCGGTTGGGGCTGCTGGTTGGCCTCGCGCTGATTGCGGTGCTGACGCTGCTCGTCGCCGAATTCGATCAGGCAATCGCGGACATTTTTAAATCGCAGGGTGTAACGCGCAACCCGCTGGAATATCCGCTGACCGCCGTTCTGATCGGGCTGGCGGCCAACGGCCTGCTGCGGCTGGCGGGTTTGTATACGTTCGTGCGGCCCGCCATCCGTACCGAACTGTATCTCAAAGTTGGGCTGGTCATTCTGGGCGCGCGTATCAGCCTGGGCGATCTGCTGGCGACCGGCGTAGGCGGGCTGATTCAGGCGTTCATCATGGTCACGTCGGTTTTCTTCTTTACGTGGTGGCTGGCGGGGAAATTCAAACTCTCGCCCACGCTGAAGGCGGTCATGGCGGCGGCGGTATCGGTCTGCGGCGTATCGGCGGCGATTGCGGCAGCGGGGTCGGTGCTGGCGAAGAAGGAAGAAGTGACCTACATCACGGCGCTGGTGATCCTGACTGCGCTGCCGCTGATGGTGCTGATGCCAATATTTGCCGACGCGATGAATCTGTCGCCGGTGGTGGCCGGAGCGTGGTTCGGCGGCAACATTGATACAACGGCGGCGGTCGTCGGTGCGGGCACGATGCACAGCCCGGAAGCGCAGCAGGTGGCGGCGGTTGTCAAACTGACGCAGAACGTGCTGATCGGCTTCGTGGCGTTCGCGCTGGCGCTGTACTTCGCGCTGGTGGTGGAGAAAAAGGCCGACCAGCGCCCCAGCCCGCTGATGATCTGGCAGCGATTCCCGAAGTTCGTGATCGGTTTCGTGCTGGTGACGATTCTGGCCTCGACCGGGGTGTTTTCGCCGGAGATTGTGAAGGAACTGAACCGCGCGACCGAATGGGCATTCGCGCTGGCGTTCGTATGTATTGGCATTGACTTCGCGCCCGGCGCGGTGAAGCAGATGGGCTGGAAGCCGATTCTGGTTTATCTGGGCGCGACGGTGTTTAACACGCTGCTGGCGCTGCTGGTTGCCAGTGTGGTGTTTGGGACCCTGGGGCTGGGGCGGGCGTAATCGCCGAACCATGAAAGCCTGCTGAAGCAAAGGCGCATCGGCGTGTTCGTAAGTACACTGACCAATTAATTTGATGGGTCGTAGGGGCGGCCCGATGTGGCTGCTCGCCGGGGAGCGCCTGCGTGCGCTCCCCTACGAATTTCCGTGTTAATTTATGAAACAGCATAAGCAGCAGGCCGAGAGACAATCGAAAAGGTGTAGGGGGTCTCAGACCCTCCCCTACTGAAGACTGTTGACTGTAGACTGAGGACTGAATCATGCGAGTACCTGTATCCTGGCTGAAAGATTTTGTAGATATCACCATCCCTGTGGAACTGCTGGCGGAACGCCTGACGCTGGCCGGGCTGGAAGTCGGCGGCATCGAATACCTGGGCGTGCCGCAGGGACATGTCGAAGGCGCGCGCTGGCCGGAGTCCAACCATCTGGTGTGGGACCGGAGCAGGCTGCTGCTGGGCGCGATCCGCGAGGTGAAGCCGCACCCCAACGCCGACCGCCTGGTGCTGGCGATGGTGGACTACGGCGGCGCGGAACTGGAACAGTGTGTGACCGGCGCACCCAACCTGTTTGAATACAAAGGCCAGGGGCCGCTGAGTCAGCCGCTGTGGACGGTGTGGGCGGCGGAAGGCGCGGAAGTGTGGGACGGCCACAGCGATGAGCCGAAGCGCATGATTCTGAAGGAAAAACCGCTGCGTGGGATTCCGAACCGCAGCATGGTGTGTTCTGAGAAAGAACTGGGACTGTCGGACGCGCACGAAGGCATCATCCTGATGCATAACCAGCCGCGCAGCCAGGTAACGGGCGAACTCGCGCTGCCCGGCACGCCGATTCAGGATGTGCTGGGGGATGTGATTCTCAATGTCGAACTGACGCCGAACCTCGCCCGCGCCTACAGCATCTACGGTGTGGCGCGGGAAGTCGCCGCGCTGCTGAACCAACCGCTGCGCGCGCCGTCCTATGACGTGCTGATGGAGGGCGCGCCGATTGAGGGACAGGTATTCATTGACATCCGCGAGCCGGAACTGAATCCACGTTTCACGCTGGCGCTGCTGCGCGACATGCAGATCAAACCGTCGCCGGAGTGGATGCAGCGCCGGTTAAATCTGGTCGGCCAGCGCCCGATCAATAACATCGTGGACGTGACCAACTACCTGACGTTCGAGATCGGCCAGCCGCTGCACGCCTTCGATTACGACAAGCTGGTGGAACGCGCCGGCGGCCAGCCGCCAACGATCATCACGCGGCTGCCGGAAGCCGGCGAAACGCTGGATACGCTGGACGAACGCACGCGCCAGCTTGAGCCGCATAACATTCTGGTGTGCGACACGGCGGGCGCGCTGAGTCTGGGCGGTATCATCGGCGGCGCGGAAACCGAAATCAGCGATACGACTAAAAATGTGCTGCTGGAAGCGGCGAACTGGAACTTCATCAATATCCGCCGCACGATGCAGTCGCAGAAGGTGCAGACGGACGCAGGGTTACGCTTCAGCCGGGGGGTGCATCCCAGCCAGGCGAAGCTGGGCGTGCTGCGCGGCATCGAACTGATGCGGCAGACAGCGGGCGGCGCGGTGGCGCAGGGCATCATTGATGCCTACCCGCTGCCTGCGCCGACGGTCGAAGTGGATTTGCCGGTCAGCGACATCGAACGGCTGCTGGGGCTGGCCTTCACGGCGGACGCGGCGGCGGATATGCTGCGGCGGCTTCAGTTCACGGTGGAAATCCAGGGCGATGCGCTGCACATCACCGCGCCTGATCACCGGCTGGACATCGGCGCGGGTATCGTCGGGCGGGCGGATGTGGTGGAAGAAATCGCCCGCATTTTTGGTTACGACCAGATTCCCAACACACTGATCGCTGACGCGATGCCGCCGCAGTGGACGAACGTCGCGCTGGTGCGTGAGGAACGGGTGCGCGATATTCTGGTGGCGCTGGGGCTGCGCGAGCAGATCAGCTACCGGCTGATTACGCCGGAGCATGAGGCAAAACTGATTCCAAATGAGGGTAGGGGCGAACCGCCGGTTCGCCCCTACGAAACCGTTGAATATGTCACGCTGGCGAACCCGCTCACGGTTGACCAGACCTCGCTGCGGCATACCGTTCTCATCAGCCTGCTGGATAACGCGCAGGGCAACGCGCGGTATACGGCGCGGCAGGCCGTGTTCGAGATCGGCAATGTGTACCTGCCGCGTGACGGGGAAACGCTGCCGGACGAGCCGCGCCGCCTCGGTATTCTGCTGACCGGCCCGCGCCGCGTCGAAAGCTGGCAGGCCGACGAAGCCGCTGCCGCTGTAGACTTCTACGATCTGAAAGGGGTGGTCGAAGGGCTGCTGGACGGCCTGCACGTTGGTGGGGCGGATTACCGCCGCAGCGAGCATCCCAGCTTCCATCCGGGGCGGTCGGCGCGGTTGCGGGTGAACGGGGTGGACATCGGCACGTTTGGCGAACTGCACCCGCTGGTGGCGCAGGCGTTTGAACTGACCGCCGCGCCGGTGCTGGCAGCGGAATTTGACCTGGACGCGCTGCTGGAACAGGTGGACGACCTGCATAAAACCAGCCCGCTGCCGACCACGCCGCCGGTATTGCAGGATATCGCGCTGGTGGTGAAGGAGGATACCCCGGCGGCAGCGGTGGAGGCGGTCATCGTCAAAGCGGGTGGCGACCTGCTGCGGTCGGCGCGTCTGTTCGATGTGTACCAGGGCGATTCCATTCCGGCGGGGCATAAGAGCCTGGCCTACAGCCTGACCTATCAGGCGCCTGACCGCACGCTGACGGACAGCGAAGTGGCGAAGGTGCATCAGAAGATTGTGAAGGCGGCGGAACGCGAACTGGGCGCGAAGCTGCGGGCGTAAAGGCGGAAAAACTTAACGCGCAGGGACAAAGACGCAAGGTATAGGGGAGGGTCTCAGCCCCTCCCCTGCGTGTTTTTATGCCAGCGCCTCTCTTATGTCCGCTGGCATATGGTTTTAGTTCCGCGCTGGCGAGTGCCGCGTTCCAGGTTTATAGTTGCCCGGTTGCCTGCGAAACAAGGGTAGAAGCCACCATGTCCGATATTCAACTGCGACCGGCAACTGCCGCCGATCAGGCTGTTATTCGCCAGATGGTGCGCGACGAAGACCTGGACCCGACGGCGCTGCACTGGTCGCACTTTCTGATCGCCGAGGCTGAGGGGGAAATCGCTGGCATCGGGCAGGTGCGGCCTTACCCGAAGTGTCGCGAACTGGGCAGCCTGGTGGTAAAGGAAGCCTACCGGCAGCAGGGGGTAGGGGCGCTGATCGTCAGCGCGCTGCTGGAACGTGAAACCGGCGACGTGTATCTGGAATGCGAGAGCCGGAACGAACGCTACTACACCCGCTTTGGTTTTGAGCCGATTCCCTGGTGGCGCGCGCCGCTGCCGCTGAAACTGAAGGCCGGATTGGGGCAGATTTTCGGGCGGCTGTACGGCTTTCGCGTGGTCACCATGCGGCGAAGGAAAGGGTAGAGCCTGTCCGACTATCGGGGCACGACCCGTCGTGCCCCTGCACGTTGTCCCGGCAGATGAAATGGGTTGGCGTTATTTCCCGTTTTGGCGCAGGTAGTCGGCAAGCTGGCGGAGTTCCTGGCGGTAGATACGGCGCGTGATGGGCGGGTTCATCAGTCGTTCCATCAGGCCGGCAAAACCGGCACTCAGCCGGGTGTCGCTGCTGATCGTCACGCGCGACTGCTGGCCGCCGCTGACCGGCTCGACAATAAACTTCGTCACCACGCCGGCGTCCGGGTCGGTTTCCATCAGCACGCGGCCCGGTTCGGGTTCGGTCACCGTCAGCCGGTAGCTGCGTTTCACGCCGAATACGTTCATGGCCGCCTGTACGATGGTGCCGCTGCCCTGCCCGCCCTGCTCAATCCTGAGATCGGCGAAGTAAGGTTTGGGCAGAATGGCGGGATGCGCCACCCGGTAATCAGCGAAAACGGCGTAAACGGCTTCCGGGCGGGCGTTGATGATTTCGGTGGCTTCCACATGGATTAAGGACATGGCCTGTTCCCTGTTGACTGTACGACACTGGAAATGATGATAAACAAAGAGCCGCGCCCGCGCCTCAGTCAAACGGTGTATTTATCGAGAACGTTTTTAGGGCGATGCCAGACGCTGAAACGTCCGGCTGCCCACTGTCATGTCTCGCAAAAGGGAGCTATGGATAAATGCTTAAGATCAAAAACACCGAAGCCTGACGCACAACCCGTCGCTAACTAAAATAACGCGAGTTCATGGATAAAGGATTTGCGCCTTTTGCCCTCATCCCCCGGCCCCTTCTCCCTCATGGAGAAGGGGAGAAAGACAGAAAATCCGCCTTTAAGCCCCTCGCCCTGAGGGAGAGGGCGACTCGAATGGGGACGCATGTCCCCTGAGAGAAGTAGGATGAGGGCTAAAAACGTTATCCCTAACTGACGTTAAAACAGGCGAAGCTGCTGCGGCGCGTCGTCGTCCGGGGGTGGTTCGCCGTCTGCCGCTTCATCGGAGGGCAGTTCGTCGGCCGGCGGTGTGTCGTCCATGACAGCTTCTGGCAGGGGATAATCCGTTTCGACCGGCGTGGCAATCGAATAAACCGCTTCGCCTGCCGGTTCAGCCGGTGATTCTGCCGCTGTCCCGGTTCCCCTCTCGGTGATCGGGGAGGGGGTTAAGACATCCAGATCGGGCACAAAATCCGTCCCCACGTCGTCTACGTGCAGGGTGGCGCGGACGCGCAGTTCCGCCAGTTCGTCGTCGCTAAAGCCGGCGCTGTGCATCACCACCCGCAGCGTTGGCTCGGTCACGTGGTCGCCGCTGCGGACAACGTGCATATAATGCGCCCGCAGACAGGCGCGCCACTCATCGGCAAAGACGTTTTCGCTCATTCCTGTTACCTGTTGGCAGGAGGATCAACCCGCCCTAGACCTCAAATGATTGTTTCCATACCGGCACGTCCACCGTCAAACCCTGCTGCTGGCGCAGGCTGTCGGCCAGCGCCGCCGCTGCCGGCGGCTCGCCATGCACCAGGAAGGTGCGCCGGGGTTTGCGCTGCATCGCGCCGGCCCAGGCCAGCAGTTCGTCGCGGTCGGCGTGGCCGCTGAAGCCGTTGATCACATGGACTTCGGCGCGGCGCTGGTAGGTTTCGCCAAAAATCCGCACTTCGGTATCGCCTTCGACCAGCCGCCGCCCCAGCGTATCCGGCGCCTGCCAGCCAACGATCAAAACCGTATTGCGCGGGTCTTCGATATTGTTCTTGAGATGATGCAGAATCCGCCCGGTTTCGGCCATGCCGCTGGCGCTGATGATGATGGCCGGTTCGCGCAGGAAGTTCAACTGCTTGCTTTCTTCCAGCGACCGGGTATAGGTCAGCGTTTTGAAACCGAAGGGGTCGGCGCTGTAGCCGAGTTCCAGCATGAACTGGCGCGTTTCCGCGTCAAAACATTCGGGATGGGTGCGGAACACGTCGGTCGCGTTGACGGCCAGGGGACTATCCACGTATACGGGCAGGTGCGGGATGTCACCGCTGGTTTCCAGCAGATGCAGCGTGTAGACCAACTGCTGCGTGCGGCCTACCGCAAACGATGGGATGATGATTTTGCCGCCGCGCCGGTAGGTATCGGTGACGATCCGTTCGAGTTCCTTTTCGGCGTCGGGGTAGGGTTCGTGCAGGCGGTCGCCGTAGGTGCTTTCCATGATCAGGATGTCCGCGCCGTCGTCTACCGGCTGCGGGTCGCGGATGATCGGAATCCCCTTACGTCCCAGATCGCCGCTGAATACCAGACGTACATCACGTCTGGCTTCGCGGTCTTCAATATCCAGCACGACGATGGCGCTGCCGAGCATATGGCCGGCGTCCAGCAGCGTCAGGCAGACGCCGGGGGCAATCTGGCGCTGGCGAAAATATGCCTGCGAGATGAAACTGTCCAGCGAGACGACGGCATCTTCCTGCGTGTAGATCGGATCAACAGGCGGCCTGCCGCGCTTACGATTTTTCTTGTTGACGTACTCCACATCCTTTTCCTGAATGTGGGCGCTGTCCAGCAGCATCACGCCGCACAGATCGCGCGTGGCATGGGTGCAAACGATGTCACCGCGAAAACCGCTTTTGACGAGGTTAGGGATATTACCGGAATGGTCAATGTGCGCGTGGGACAGCACCATGATGTCCACCGCGCGGGCATCAAACGGCAGGCGGCGGTTGCGCTCGTTGGACTCGCTGCGTTTACCCTGATACAGACCGCAGTCCAGCAGCAGCCGCAGGCCGTTCACCTCGACCAGATGCTGCGACCCGGTGACGGTTTCCACCCCACCATAGAAGGTGATTCGCATGAAGTCCCTCCGTTTGCCGAAACCGAATCCAGAGATACGACAGTTCGTACCCCTGCACCCATCATACCGCGAATTGAGGTTATCTGCCGCTGCGGTGGAAGGGGCGCAGCACGTCGAGAATCTCCTGGCCGTATTCGGCGCGCCGCCAGGGGCCGAGGCCGGGAATGTCATGCAGGTCGTCCGGGGTGCCGGGGGCGCGGTAGGCCAGCGCCCACAGCGCGTCCTTTGTCAGAATGACATCAGACTCCACGCCGCGCGCTTCGGCGCGGGTTTTACGCCAGACACGCAGCGCGTTAAAGCGTTCGGCCACCAGCGGATCCATGTTGGGCTGCGGCGGCGGCTGCGGCAGCGGCCCGCGCCAGCCGCGCTCGACAGCCTGAATCAACTGCCGGCCATAGCGCCGAATCTGGTTTTCGCTCATGCCAAAAACACCGCGCAGTTGGTGCGGCGTGCCGGGCGCGGCCTGGGCAATAGCGACCAGTGTTTTATCGTTAAACACCTTAAACGGCGGCGTATCCCGCTCCTGGGCGATTTCCTCCCGCAGCAGATACAGTTCGCGCAGAATCGCCATCTGGCGGCGGTGCAGATCAGCCGGGAGGCCGATTCGCCAGTAACCGTCGGGGTCAAACTGGTGATTGAGCGGGCCAACGCGGGCATACTCCTCAAACGTTTCCCGCGCTTCAACCAGGGCGTTCTGGCGTTCCAGTTCGCCGCGCAGGTGATCACGCAGCAGCGGCAGGTAGTGGGTGTCCATCTGGGCGTAGAGCAGGCTTTCATCCGGCAGCGGGCGCTGCCCCCAGTCGTCGCGCTGGTGGTTCTTGTTCATTTCCACACCGACGTACTGCCCCAGCAGCTTATCCAGCCCAATCGCCTTGTGGCCGCAGATGCGCGCGGCGATCATCGTATCAAAGAGATTGGTGACGGCGAAATCGTAATCACGTTTGAGGCACAGCAGGTCGTATTCCGCCGCGTGAAACACCTTCTCGATGTGGGGGTCGGCCAGCAGGGGGCCAAGCAGACGGATATTCGCGACCCGCAGCGGGTCAACAATATAATCCGCCGAACGGGTGGAAATCTGAATCAGGCACACCCGCTCGCGGTAAGCGTACAGGCTGTTGGACTCGGTATCAATGGCGATCAGCGGCTCGGCGGCTAACGCCTCGACCAGCTTCCGAAAATCACGGTCATGGTCAATGTACTGCGCAGGTGAAAAGGGCCAATCCATAAATTGCTGCTGTTAAATCCACTTTCGCCGCATGAAGAAGAGGATCATGAGGGTCGAAATACCCAGCATCAGTCCCATGACAACTATAAAGGCTTCGGGATGATCGTCAAGTGGCAAATTAATATTCATCCCATAAATTCCGGTTATCAAGGTTAAGGGCAGAATAATGACCGAAATCACGGTCAGAATCCGCATGACTTCGTTCAGGCGGTGGCTGACAAGGGTGTTAGCGGTATCGGCCAGACCGGCGATCACCTCGTAATCTTCATCTATAATATCCCGCGCGAGGCGAATGTGGTCAACGGTATCGCCGAAATATTCTTCCAGGTCTTCGCGGATAACGGGGTGGTCGTTGGTTTCCAGTTCTTCCAGAATCGGCACCAGATGGCGAATGATACGCCGCAGGGCGATGATGTCACGCCGGACGATCGCAATATCGCTGATGATCGCGCGCGTGCCGGTGGTGAAAATATTCTCCTCGATGCGGTGAACGTTGCCATCCACCTTGTTGAGAATCGGGAAAATGTAATCCACAAGCTGGTCAACCACGCGGTAAAACATATCGTTCGCGCCGTTCGCCATCAGCCGGTCACGTTCGGCGGGGGCGGCGTAACAGCGTTCGAACAGGCGGATCAGCGGAGGCAGGTTGCCATCGTGCGCCGTGACCAGAAAATTACGCCCGATGATGAAGTCCACTTCGCTGGCGCGGGTGATACGGGAGTGTTTGTCCCAGACCGGGAACTGCATCACCACAAACAGGTAGTGTTCCTGTTCGTCAATCTTCGGGCGTTCGACCTGGCTGGTCAGGTCTTCCAGATTGAGGGGGTGAATGTTGGGCACCTCGCGCTGGAGCCGGTCGAGTTCGGAGGGGGTGACATCCACCAGGTTAATCCAGGTGAAATGGTTGTGCTGAATGGTCTGCATCGGCATAGCGGGCGGCCCCTTCAATGTTCACGACGTTTAGTTAAATATGAAGCAGATAAAAATTTTGACAGTCCCTGGCGTTTGTGATACATTTTACTATTAATCGGTAAGCCCCGCATTCAGCAAACGCTCTACTGATGTCATCGCGTGTTATCCACCGGTTCGTGTGCAAATTGAGATGATCGGGTTACAATAACTCAGGGCAGGTCATGTTGAGGAGACAACGGTAATGGCTACAGCAAGTGTCACGAAGGCTAACACTTCGCCACCTGCGAAAACTCAGGCGGTTGAGGTGAGCGCCCCGAACCGTCGTGAATTTTTGTATTATATCTGGGGCGCATCCATTCTGCTGATTGGCGGGCAGGCGACCGCCGGGCTGATCTGGTTCGCGCTGCCGCGCTTCCGGGAAGGCGAATTTGGCGGCACGTTCAGCTACGGTTCGGATCAGATGGCCGATATGATGCCGACTGCTGGCGTCGCGCCGGTGTCTGTACCGGCAGGGCGGTTCCATCTGGCGAATGTTGAAGGCGAAGGCTTCCTGGCACTGTACGGCGTGTGCACCCATCTGGGCTGCCTGCCGAAGTGGACAGCCACGACGCACCGCTTTGAATGTCCGTGTCACGGGTCGAAGTTCGAACTGAATGGGAAATACATTGAAGGCCCCGCGCCGCGCAGCCTCGACCGCTTCCGTGTCACGCTGACGTTTGCCGACGGCACGACCGCCACGACCAATGAAGCGGGCGATCCGATTCCGCTGAACGGTAAGGACGTGGTCAACATCGCGGTCAATACCGGCGCGCGTATCAAACGGCCTGGTCGGGATTAAGCGTTATCTGGACGAGGAGATCACGGAATGTCGGTACTGCCATTTCCATCTTTTTTGGATGATGTTAAGGAAAAAGGTCTCAAACGCGCCACCTTCGAACTGATTGATGAGTCGGTGGAACGCCTGACGGCAGGCATGAATGTGGGCGACATCCGCGAGGCGCTGCGCGGTGAGGCCCCCAGCCGCAAGCCGAATCCGCGCCTGCAGCCGCACGCCGATGGCTTCTGGCTGCACATGCGCCCCAGCTACTTCCACGCGGATATGACCGGCCTGTACCCAACGTTCCGGTTGGGCTGGCTGTCTACCTATTTTGTGTTTTTTGAGACGATCACCGGTATTTTGCTGATGGTGTGGTATACGCCGTCGCCCGAAGTGGCGTACAGCGACATGATTAACATGATCAGCAACGTGCCGATGGGCCAACTGATGCGCGACCTGCACCGGCTGGGCGCGGAAGCTATGGTGCTGATCGTCGCCTTACATATGATGCGTACCTGGATTACCGGGTCGTACAAAAAGCCGAGGCAGTTCACCTGGTTTACCGGCGTGCTGCTGCTGGCGATCACCGGTTTCCTCAGTTTTACCGGCTATCTGCTGCCCTGGGACCAGCTGGCGCTGTGGGCGGTTACGATTGGCGCGAGCATGATCGAAGCCACGCCGCCGCCGATTGTCGGTGAAAACCTGAACCTGCTGATTCGCGGCGGCCCGGAAATCGGCGCGAATGGTTTGCTGCGGTTCTATCTGGCGCATGTGCTGCTGCTGCCGGCGCTGCTGTTTGTCTTCACCGGCGTGCATTATTACAAGGTGATCGTACACGGTCACAGCCTGCCGCCGAAATCGGAAAACATCGGCGAGGACACCGCCAAACGTGTGCCGCTGGACAAACGGGTGTACTTCATCCCCGATGTGCTGACCAGCGAACTGCTGTGGGTGGCGATGACGACGCTGATTCTGGTGGTGCTGTGCATCTGGTTCTACGACGCGCCGCTGGAACATCACGCCGACCCGCAGGTGACGCCGCTGGGCACCACCGCGCCCTGGTACTTCCTGTGGATTCAGGGCGCGCTGAAACTGGGCGATAAAGTCTTCTGGGGCATTATCTTCCCCGGTCTGGTACTGGGCGGGCTGGCGGTGTGGCCGTATGTGGATGTAACACCGAGCCGCCGCTACGCGCACCGCCGCTTCGCGCTGACGGTCTTCCTGCTGCTGATTTCGTTCATCACGATTCTCAGCTACATGGGGCTGGCAAAGTTCGGTGTGGCGACCGCGCCGGATATTCACATTATCCACGAACTGACATACCCGCCCGCGCATAACCATGTGGGTAAACTGCTGCCGATTCCGTACAGCCAACTGGTGCCGGGTATGTATACCACGCGCGAATTTGAGGCTGAGGCCGGGCAGCAGACCGCCGCTGTCAGCGCCTTCAATCAGGAGATTGAAAGCACCGGCCAGGAGGCGCAGGTCCTAAACGAACTGCAAAACCTGGATTATCTGCCGGTGTCGAGCCTTAACTTTGCGACCATTCCCGCCGACGCGCCCGAACTGCGCCGCGTGATCGGGGAATTTGCCGAGATGATCAAGAAGGACAAGGACGAACTGGCGAATGCGTGGGGCGGTATCATCATCACGCAGAACCAGGCCAACCTGAAGCGGGTGGACGTCATCATCAGTTGGGACACAGTGCTGGTGGAAGATGGCCGCCCGGTGAAAGACGAAAACGGCGAACCGGTGCTGGTGCGCGATGAAAGCGGCAACGTCGTCCGCAGCCAGAATATTCAGCACATCTTTATCCATGAAGACGCGGGCTACTTCGCGCACTAACCCAGGAAGAAGAACGCATGTTTCAAGGAATGATCTTTCCCAAAATCGAGAACCGCATCCTGGCGGGCGTGCTGGCCTTCGTGCTGATGATGGTGCTGCTGGGCTGGGCGGCGATTAACGAAGGGGGCCGCATGGCGGCCTTCGACGAGACGTATCATGCCCGCTCCATCGAGCAGGGGGCGGCGCTGTTCGCGCAGAACTGCACCACCTGTCACGGGGCGAACGGCCTGGGCGGCGCGAAAGGCCCGGCGCTGAATAACCCGCAGTTGTTCGGTTATGATTTCTTCCCGGAAATCACGAAGGAAATCAGCGATCTGCGGGTCGAACGCGCCGATCTGGAACGCGAAGCCTCGCGCGCGGATACGACGCAGGAACGCCTGACGCAGATTGACAGCCGGATGGCTGAAATTGACGCGCGCATTACCGAACTGGACGCGCCGCGCGAGCAGCAGCTGGCGTCCGCCATTCAGAAAGGCTATGACCCGCAGCAGCCGAACCGCCTGCAAAACGTGGGCTGGAGCGGCACGCTGGAGTCCTTCGTGCTGACGACGCTGATTCACGGACGTCCGGTCAGCAACAACTACTGGCCGATTGGTTCATCTGGCGCGGGTATGGTGGCCTGGTCGCAGACGGCGGGCGGCCCGCTGCGGATGGATCAACTGGAAGACCTGACAGCGTACATTCTGAACTGGAATCGGGACTGGACGCTGGATGACCTGTTTGCGGTGCAGCAGTTTGCTATCCTGCCGAAAGACCCCGGCCCGCTGCTGGCGCAGATCGAGCAGCTTCAGGCGTCGGGCGGGGTGATCCAGACGGCGGTCGGCACGAACGTGCGGCAGATTGTCACCGAGCTGGAAACCGTCACGGGTGACCCGGTGCGCGGCGACCAACTGTATCACAGCGCGGCGCGGTCGTTCAACGGCACGACGCTGGCATGCAACGGCTGCCACATGCCGGAAGGTCCCGGCACCGGCCCGCAGACCAGCGGCACGATGAGCCGCATCGAGAACGAGCGGCTGACCGACCCGGCGCTGGCGAACTACACGGCGCGCCAGTACCTGGTGGAAAGTATCGTGCAGCCCGGCAATTACATCGTGCCGAACTTCCAGAATGTCATGATCCCCAACTTTGGCGAGAATCTCTCGCTGCAAGACCTGGCCGATCTGGTGGCGTATCTGGAAACGCAGTAGCGGCAGGCCGACAACCGATCAGGCAGGGGCGAACCACCGTTCGCCTCTGCTTTTTTTACCCCTCGGCGGCGGCATCGTCCTCGTCTGAGCGCGTGAGGATTTTGCGCCCGTACTGCGGGTAGTGCGAGCCGTAGCGGCGGGCGTAGACCTGCGTGAACTCCGCGCCCAGGAATATAATCTGCGCCGAATAATACACCCAGATCAGAATGACGATGATCGAACCGGCAGCGCCGTAAGGAGATGCCACCCCGCTGTTGCCCAGGTACAGGCCGATCACCAGTTTGCCGAACGTGAACAGCAGCGCCGTGAGCGCCGCGCCCAGCGAGACATCCCCCCAGGCGACCGGCGCATCCGGCACGACCTTATACATCACGGCCAGCAGCAGCGTCACCACGCCTAATGAGATGATAAATGTCAGCGATTGAGTCAGAAAGCCAAAACCGGGCACCAGGTTTTCGACGAAATTGCCCAGCAGCGCCAGCCCGGCGCTGGCGATGAGCGAAACCAGCAGCAGGAAGCCTGTGCCCAGCATCATCAGAAACGAAATGAACCGCCGCCGGATGATATTCAGCACGCCTGACCACCGGCTGCGCTGATGACCGGCGGGCTGCTGCGGCACGCCCCAGATCAGATTGAGCGCGTCCTGCAACTGGCCGAAAACGGCGGTCGCGCCGATAATCAGCGTGATCAGGCCAACCAGCGTGGCAAACAGGTTGGATGAACCCTCATGGGTGTTCTGGATGATCGTCTGCACCGTTTCCGCGCCCGCCCGCCCGATCAGCCCTTCGACCTGCCGCACAACTTCGCCGCGCGCGGCGTTTTCACCAAAGACTACGCCGGCAATCGCTATTGAAATGACGACCAGAGGCGCGAGCGAAAACACGGTATAATAGGCCAGTGCCGCCGCCAGCCGCGAACCGTTGTGCCGATTCCATTCGGTGACGGTTTCACGGATAAGTTCTCGAAAGTTGATTCGCCGCCGCCTCATGAACCCTGCTCCTTCTGCTGCGTTGATGGGATAGAATACCGTTTTATGGACAAACCGATTAGAATTCGCCTGATTGCGTAGGGCGGGTTTCGAAACCTGCCCCTACCAAGACAATTCCCAATTGGGCGCGGTCTTTTGCGATTGTCCATTAGAATAAACGTAGAATAAACGTCCAACTCAGTTGTAATGGATAAACCCATGTTGAACCGATGGCAATCTGTGATTAAGTATAACGCGCTGCTGGCGCTCGTTCTGGTCGTCGTCAGCGGGCTGGCCGCGCAGCGCGAGGTGACCTGCACGCCGGCAGAACTGGCGCGGCAGCAGGCGGCGCTGGCGGACGCGCTGGCCGCCGCCGCCGAGCGGATTAAGGCTGACCCCTACGCGGCGCTGGCGGCGTGGTTTGAGACCGGCGCGGCGGCCCAGGATGCGGCGCTGAACTGCGGCTATATTCCGCCGGACGTGGCGACCCGCGCCGTGGGCGACGATGTGCCGCGTATCCTGAACCTGCTGGATGAAGTGAGCGCCGACCCGCTGAACGGCCAACTGCTGTATAACAGCGATACGCTGGCCTGCTACGGCTGCCATGTGGCGCAGGCTGGCGAGGCCGCGCCGGCGCTGGACGGCACCTATACCCGTGTGGAAGAAACGCGGCTGCTCGACCCGGCGCTGGTCGAGTACAGCATCACGCAGTATCTGATTGAGAGCATCGTGCATCCAATGGAATACGTCGTGCCGAACTACAGCGCGGTGATGCCGACGGATTACGGCCAGCGATTATCGCTGCAAGACCTGGCCGATCTGCTGGCGTACCTTGAAAGCCAGGATGGGGCATCGCCGGAGTAGTGCCGAGTGGTGAGTCACACGGTACAATACAGCCTGTGCTGGCGGTCAGCGCCGAAACTTTACCCAGGAGAGAATTCTATGCGTAAACTGCTGCTCGTCCTCATTCTTGCCGCGTTGTGCCTGCTGGCCGCGCCGGTCTACGCCCAGGAAGCGACCGCCGAACCGGAAGCGACTGCGCCGGCGGAAACGACCGCGCCAGCCGAAACGACTGCCGAAACACCCGCCGAACCGGCGACGCCGGCGGAACCTGCCGCACCGGCGGAAGCCGCGCCAACCGGTCTCAGTACGCTGATTCTGCTGATCGGCCTGGGTGCGGTGGCAGCGGTGGGACTGGCGGTAGTGGCGCGGGAAAACTTTAAGGCGCGGGATGGCGGGGACAGCTAAGGCTGGCTGTCAGGTCATGGTGGGGGCACGACCGGTTGTGCCCCTGCGTATGCCTGTCTGGGCGGCGCGGCGGGACGCAGCAGGTTCCATCTCAATTTCTCATCTGCGACAGGGCGGCAACCGTTGTCCGGGCCGCGTTCATTTTGTACAATCTATCCATGATGAATGTCATATTTGATCTATATCAACGACGCAGACGAGCATAATTCGTTATAATAAGCACGT
>JARKOK010000244.1 GCA_029975765.1 Aggregatilineales bacterium | reverse complement strand
ACCTACGAGAAGTACCTCAATGACGGCTGGACGGCGGCCACCGTTGGTTTTACCAGCGTCGGCGATCACATCCACACCAACGTTGTTTTTACCCGACCGGCTGCTGCCGCTCCTCTCGCCGGTGATCATTTCCCGCGCCAGCGTGTGCAGGCCGTTGGCCCCACCATCACCATCACCCCGGCCAGCATCCCCACGTCCCCGCCGCCGCGTATCCACACTCCCTACGAGGGGGAGAGGGGTGAGGTTTCGGACTTTACCCGTGCCGTGCTTCGCCGGCGGGACATCTCCGCCGCCGAAAAGAACGCGCTGCTCACCGGCCACCTGTTTGATCGTGCTGCCGTCCGTTACGAGTCATCCGTAGGAACACGTCACGCTGTGTCCTTCTCAGCCCGCCCGACCGTTGCTCAGGATGTGCAGTCATGATAGATATTCAAACCGCTATCACCGACCTGCTGAACAATCTGAAACTGCACCCGGAGAACGCCGCCGCCGCGCTCCAGCAGACCGAACACGCCCTCGGCACCCTCTGGAATCAGGCCGAGGCACGCGGCGATGAAACGGCGCTCGACCTGATCGGTAACGCCTGGCAGCAGGCGCAGGCGCTGGCGCAGCAGAACGTCACCCTCATCCAGATGGCGACCGAATCCGGGCGTATCGCTGTTGAAGCGCAGCGCCAGCGCGTCGAGGCCGTCAATCTGCTGGAAGATGAGCAGGAGAAAAACTAGCGCCTCACCGGCGAACTGGCCTACGTCAGTGATCAACTGGAAACCATCGAAAACGAGATTGATGACCTCTCCCTCACCGGCGATCTGGAGTCACTCGAACATCCCAAACTGCGCGAGCTGGCGGGCGCGGTTGAAGACCTCAAGCTTCAGGAATGGGAAGAAACTGGCCTGCACTTGGACTGCCCCGGCTGTGCCTCCAGCGAGATGGGCTGGTACGACTGCCTCTCGCACGATGCCGTCAACGCCCTTTGTTACGCGCTCTTCACGTCCGATGGCGAGGAACTGCCGGTCGAGCTGCGTGAGGAAATCGCTAGCACAATCAACGCCCTGGGCGCGAAGCTGGCCGCATGGGATCAGTCTCAGCGCGATGCCACCCGAACGATTTTGGAGGAGGCCAACAATGGCGTCTGATGCCGCTCGGAACAGCCTGTACATGCGTGCCAGCCTCACCGTCGAAGAAATGCGCCGCGCCTGGCCGTCGCTGATAGATGCCGCCGACCGCCCGGATCTGCGCCCCCAGTTCGCCGCGCTGCTGGCCCAGATGAATACCTTTCGCCTGGCGATCACCTGCCCACCTGCGCGGGATGAAGATACGCAGCCGCTTACGCCGGTGGAGTCATAACATGTTGGCCGATGCCGCCCGCCGCACCAGCGCGGCCACCGTCGCCGCCCTTAATCGCCAGCGCGCCGCCTCTTCTCCCCTCCCCATACACGGAGAGGGGACAGGGGAGGGGTTGTCCGACCAGCTCCGCCTGCTGACGCTGGAAGTCACCCGGCTTCAGCGCGAACTGGTCGCCGCCCGTGAGCAGATCGCCCGGCTTGAAGCCGAAAACGACACCTTCGCCGCCCGCGCCCATGCCAAACGCCAGTACGACACTCGGCACTCGGCAACTCGGCACTGCTGCATGAAGGCCGCGAGGTCATCAATCAGACCGAAGCCGCCCGCCGCCTCAACGTCAAGCAGTATCAGATTTCGCGCTGGGTGACCGCCGGACACTTCCAGACCGTGCGTATCGGCAGCCGCACCCTGATCTACGCCGACACGCTTCACAAGCCCGCCCCGAAATCTCGAAAACAGAAAGGAACGAAATAACCATGTCCCAATTGTCAAGCGTTTTAGCCGCGCATGAACTGCTCAAACAGCAGGAAGCCGAAGCGGAGATGCAAAAGCAGATGCTCCATCAACAGATACTGAAGCAGCGCGACGAAGCACTGGATGGCTGGCTTCAGATCATTCTCAGCAAAATCGGTCTCGATGTTGAGGTGAAAGACCACAAGGCGGAAGTGGACGGCTACACGTTCATGATAGATCGTGCGCGCCTCAGTTACGTCTATTTTCCTCTGGAATGGCCGGGTCGGCACCATGCAGTACAGCCGAGACTTGATAAGTTGTCCGTATCCCGCGATATTCGCTGCCAATTGGCTATTTCCAGCGACCTGGCCGATGAATACCGGCAGCGCCGCCCGGACGCGAATGCCCCTTACGCGGAGTGGATTGCACATCTGGTCGTTGAGGTGCGTGCATCCGAAATGGACGAGCCGGGAAAATGGTTGAAAGTCGCAGCAAATATAGGTGCGGCTGTCCAGTTCCTGGGCACACAGAAACAGAATGCGGCTGAATTCAAGCGTCAGATAGACGATGCGTGGGAAGCAAAACAGCGCCAGGCTGAGGCTAACCGCCAGGCTGAAGCAGCGCGCCGTGCCGAAGCAGTTGCCGAGCATGAAGTCCGCATGGAAGAACAGCGACGGCTGTTTGAAGAACGTGAGAAACGTAATCAGGAGTTGCGGGCGGAAGTTGCTTCGAAATTCGGTATCAGCATGGAAGCCTTTGATTATTTAATCGAGGCGCTGGCAGTCGAATTGCAGCGTCGTGAATATCGTCAGGTTGAGTATTAGTCCCATATCATGCAAAAGGCCGGACGGCTGCACCCACAGCCCCCGGCCCTCATCCGAACATCAGGGCTTTTCAGCCCCACCATTCATCTGGAGTATAGCACATGTCTGTCAACACTGAGCACGCAGACCTCAATGTATACGCCCTGGCCTCCGCTATCGCCCGGCTCATTCTGGCGGGGGATCCGCGTTATCTGCCCGGCGTGCGGGATTATGGCCGCGTCATTGCTAATCAGGGGACTCCGTCCGAAGTCCACCGTCTGACCCTGAACGTGGCTCTGTCGCAGCCCCGCGTTTGTGACGCCTACATCACCGTCGTGCGTCTTCTGGGCGATGACTATCCCGCCCGCGCCGCCATGCTGCGCCAGATCGCTATCTATATCTACGCCCGGAGTTAATCATGATAAAAATCCAACTGGCCGCCCCTGTCAAAAAGAAACTCAAAATCTTGTTGTACGGCCCGTCCGGCAGCGGTAAAACCCGCGCCGCGCTCACCTTCCCGCGTGTGCTGCTGGTGGATGCGGAGGCCGGTTCTGATCTCTATCGCGGTCGTCCAGACATTCCATCGTTCCATGTGGCGGATATTAAAACGCTGTCTGATATGGAAGATGTGCTGCGCCAGGTCGAAGCCGACCGGGGAAAAACTTGGGATACGTTGGCGATAGACCCCATCAGTGTCTTTTACGCGGTCGAAAAGAATGTGGGCAGTGCCAATAACACCAAAGACCTCGGCTTCCGCGAGTGGGCAAAAATCAATAATCGGATGAACAGCCTGTATATCCGGCTCACCGGGCTGGATATTCACGTGGTGCTGCTCGCGCGGGAGGCGGTCGAATACGCGGGCGAAGGCAACAACCTGCGTAAGGTTGGCGTGAAACCCGACGCCGATAAGAACCTTGTGTACAGCATGGATTTTGTCGTCCGCCTCAATGCCGATCATACCGCGCTGGTCGAAAAGTCGCGTGGGGTGAATCTCGGTAAAGATGGACTGCTGTCTGCCGTGACCTGGAATGTTTTCGAGCCAGTGTCACAGGCGTTCATGGACGGGCAGACTCGCCAGTACGAGGACGACGAGCAGGCTGCTGAGCGTGAGGCTGATAACCTGCAAAATATGGAGGTCGCCACGCGCTTTATCCAGCACTGGCGGCAGCAGGCTGTCACCGATGCCGATGTCCTGCGTGCGCTGGGTGTTTCCCGACTCAGCGAATGGACGGACGGCAAAGCAAAGGCCGACGCTGCTGTGCTGGCCTACATCGCCCGGCAGACCGCCAATCCCGCCACGCCGAAAAATGGCGATGCCTCCCACTAATTCCGCGCCCGGCAGCCCTGCCCCCGCTGCCGGGACAGTCCCCCCTCTCCATGAGGGAGAGGGGATGGGGGTGAGGGCTTCAGGGGGTGAGGTAATTGAATGTGATGGCCGCGCTCTGGCCGTCGGCGATGTCGTCTCGCTGGGTATCCTGCGCCGCGTGGAGATCATCGAAATTGACGCGCCGCGCATTGAATCGCCCCGGCTCGGCACCATTCGCCGCGCCCGCGTCCGCTGGCTCGATGGCGCGCCGCAGGTCAACGCCGGCACTACCCGCGCCCGCCTGGTGGACCCAGACTCCCCCTCTCCATGTAATGGGGCGATAACCGAGTACGTCTTTTCCGGCTTCGCGCTCAAACGCTTTCGTATCACCGGCGGGCCAAAGCTCGCTGCCGCCGATGCCAACCCTGCGCTCGTCAAACGGGTGTCAGGCCCGAACTGTTTACTCTGGATCGGAGATCAAATTGAAGCACGCCAACTTTAACCACTTCCCGAAGGACTATAAAACCTTCGC
>JARKOK010000222.1 GCA_029975765.1 Aggregatilineales bacterium | reverse complement strand
TGCAGGGCGCGCGGCTGGCAAATGCCGGGCTGATCGTCGCCGTAGACGTGGATGATGAACGGCTGGGACAGGCCGCGAGTCTGTTCGGCGCGACGCATACGATCAACAGCCGCCAGACCGACCCGGTGGCGGAGGTCAAACGCCTGACCAGCGGGCGCGGCGTTGAACACGTCTTTGAGGTCGTCGGCCTGCCGGAACTGATGCTGCAAGGTCTTGACATGCTCTCGCGCGGCGGCACGCTGACACTGGTTGGCGCGGCGGCGCGGGACGCCACGCTGCCGTTTCATCCCCGGCGGTTCATGAGCCAGCAGCAGACGATCAAAGGCTGTATCTTCGGCAACATCCGTCCGGCGATTGACCTGCCGCTGTTTGCCGACTGGTATGTTAACGGGCGGCTGCGGCTGGACGATCTGCACACGGCGACGATCCCCCTGGACGACGTGCCGCGTGTGTTCCGGGACGGGCCGAACGGTATTCGGACGATGGTCAAATTCGATTAATCATCACAGCAGCGCCGAAATCTTTAGACTGGCAGGGCGAACCCTGCGCCATAATAAGGATATGGAAGCATACGATCCCCATCGGGTTTTACGGCTGGCAGTTCTTGTAGAAGACACTTTCGCGCCGGCAGTCGCCTGGGCGGTACGGCAGAAGGTGTATTTCCCCTGCTCGCACCTGATGTATCCCATTGACTTTTACGCCGAACGGCCTGACAAGCTGTGGGTGCCGGCGCCGGTGGCGATTTTCACCCTGCTCTATCCGGCTGGACAGGATTATGAACTGGATGTGCAGTGGTTCGAGGGGGTGTATCTGCTCACGCGCGAACGGTGGCCGGGACGGCAGTTTAATCTCGATGTGATTAAAGGGATGCCCCGCGTGGATAACCAGACCGCTGCCTGTAAGGGGCGGCTGGCGGATGTGGTCGGGCTGGTGGTTGACCGCGCCGGCTGGCTGTATGACCGGCGGCGCACCGACCGGCCTTCGGCAGGGGAACTGGAGCATCTGGTTCGGCAGGCGCTTCAGTTATAATCGAACAACCCGGCGTGATCGCCCGGCAAGGATTGAATCGAGACAGACGTAACGGCGGCCAGCGAGCCGCCGTTGTGCCGTGTCGCTACAGATAGTCACGTGTCTGTTTGTTTATAAGGTAGGCTGCGATGACTTTTTACCGGCTGGAAGAATTGTTTCCTAATGAACTTCAGGCGCGGCTGGAACAGCGCCCGATCCTCGTGCTGCCCTTTGGCACGATTGAATGGCACAGCCACCATCTGCCGCTGGGGCTGGACGGCCTGCTGGCGGAGGATTTAGGCGCGCGGGTGGCCGATCTGGCGGACGCGGTTCTCGCGCCCGTGTCGTACTGGGCGGTGGGCGGCGTGCCGTTCCCGTACACGCTCAACCTGCCCGCCAGCGTGATCGAGCCGCTGCTGATCGCCGTGTTTGAGCAGTTCGGCGCGATGGGCTTCCGGGTGATCGTCGGCTTCACCGGGCATTTCGGGCTGGAGCAGACACTCACGCTCAAACGCGCGGCGCTGGCGGTGATGGCACGCTCGCCCGTCACCATTCTGCCGGTGACGGAATACGATCTGACGACCGACGCCGGTTATCAGGGCGACCATGCCGCGACCGGCGAAACCTCGCTGCTGTGGTCGCTGCGGCCTGATCTGGTGCGGCTGGACGCTGTACCGCCGGACAGGCCGCTGGACGGCGTGCTGGGCGCTGACCCGCGCGGCACGGCCAGCCCTGAGCAGGGACGGGCATGGGTGGAAGCCATCGCCAGCCGGACGGCGGCAGTAGCGGCGCGGCTGCTGGAAGCGACCCCGCCGGTACAGCGCAGCGCGTGGCAGGAGGCGCTGGCGGCGGGCGTGCGCGTGCTGGAAAAAACCGCCGAGGCGCGCCGCGTGCTGCCCAAAAATCAGGTGCCGTCCATCACGACACCGGCCTATCTGGCGTACTGTCAGGCCGTGTACCAGGGCGACTACCGCGCCGCGAAAACCCATGCCGAACAAAAATTAGCCGATTTGAACGCGTGAGGTCACGTTTGATTACCTATACAACTTCGCTGGAGGGTATCACGCCGGACAACCTGCGCGGCTTCTTTGTCGGCTGGCCGCAGCCGCCCACACCGGAGACACATTTACGACTGCTGCGGGGCAGCAGCCAGGTGGTGCTGGCGCTGGATGACACCACCGGCAGCGTCGTTGGGTTCATCACGGCGGTGAGCGACGGCGTGCTGTCGGCCTATATTCCGCTGCTGGAAGTGCTGCCCGCCTACCAGCATCAGGGCATTGGCGGCGAACTGGTGCGGCGGCTGCTGGACGACCTGCGCCACCTGTACATGATTGATCTGGTATGCGACCCTGACATGCAGCCGTTTTATGAACGGTTCGGGCTGCGCTCTTATCATGCCATGCTGAAGCGCAACTACGACCGGCAGGCCGGGGCATAATTACGGAATCACGCGGCTGGTCAGCATATCGTTGACGGCCTTCACCAGCCGCCGCAGTTCTGCTTCCAGATCGTCGGTGATGCCGTCCTGAATCGCCGCCTCGCGGAACAGGTCGCGGGCTTCGCGCAGGTCGGCCTGCCCGCGCCGCAGCCGCGTGAGGCCGGCACGCATCTGTGAGCGCGCGTCACGGCTGGCCGGGCTGGTGTAATGATGCGGGAAGTCCCAGCCGTGCAGCGAGGCCACCTGCTGCAAACCGGCGATAAAGTCCTCAATCGTTTCAATCTGCATGGCCGCGCCGGCCTGCAACAGGTCTTGCAGCGCCCCGCTTAACGACGGCTCGACGCCGAAATCCAACTGCGTCACGTCGCGGTAGCGGGCTTCGGCTTCGGCGCTGCTGCCGGGCTGCGGGCGCAGCGTGGTTTTTAAGGGTGACAGACCGGTGAAAATCGGATACAGGATGCCCACACACAGGTTGTGAATGTCCATCCGGTAAAACTGACGGTCATTATTGCTGTGGGTGTCAAGCTGGCGCGAACTGTTCAGGTCAATAATTCGCAGTTGGCTGCCGTCCCAGTACACATGCTCCAGTTTGTGATCCAGATAAACGATGTGCTTGCCATGAGCCAGCCGCAGGATTTCGGCAAATTGCAGCGCCAGCGCCAGCCCTTCCTCGCTGGGCAGCCGCCAGCGCGAACCCGGCTGATTGGGTTTCATCAGATACAGCAGATTGTTCGTGCGCGGCAGATTTTGCAGCGCCAGATAAGGCCGCCAGCCGCGCGCGGCATAATCCGGCATGGCCTGCGCGAAGCCCAGCACATCCCGCTGAAACGCCCTGACCTCGCCGCCGGTGGGGAATTCATGGGTATCCGAGAGATAGCCGCAGTCGAGTAAATCCACAACATACGGCACATCCGCCAGTTTCATCAGCAGATCGGCCTCATTGGCAAAGGCGCGGTATTCCCAGCGAATGTCACCGTCCGATGAAAGATGCTCCGCCCGCATGACCTTCAGCGCGGTCGAATGGCCGACACGGCGGTCGAGCGCATCCAGCACACGCGCGTAGTGACCGAGGGCAAAGGTATCGTTGAAATTGTCAACGCGATAAATGTCAACCAGATTCGGCATAAGTTCTATCCGTGTGCAATATATCCCAAATTGCAGGGATATTTTGGGATATACGCGACTCTACCACGTTCCCCGCCAATCGAACAGGGCGGTTTGGACACCGGTTAGAAGAGGTTTCAGTCCCGCAACATGACAAGTGGTGAGTGTTGCCGCGCGGGGAATTGCACTATAATGAGGAAAACCTGTCTTTTGTAGGAGTCTTCCGGCATGGGTAACCCGGGGCCGTCCGTCCACCTGCGCAGCAGCGCGCGTACCAACATCGGTCAGGTGCGGGAGAATAACGAAGACAATATTCATCTGTGGGCGCGCGACACATTTGTGCTGGCGGTCGTGGCGGACGGGATGGGCGGTGCGGCGGCAGGCGAAGAAGCCAGCCGGCTGGCCGTCGAAGCGGTTAAATCCGGGTTTGTTCAGGGTGATGGCACCGCGCTGGAAACCCTGGGCGATGTGCAGCTTTCGGAGCAGCTCCGGGCGATTGTGCAGGACGCCAACGACCGCATCGTTGCCAAGGCGCTGTCCTCGCCGGAATATCGCGGCATGGGAACGACCGTCACGCTGGCGTTTGTCCGGGGCATGTCGGCAGTCTTTGCCCATGTCGGCGACAGCCGCGCCTATCTGGTGGATAGTGACGGCGACATCACGCAGATCACCTCCGATCACAGCTTCGTCGAGGCGCTGCTGAGCGCCGGTCATATCACCCCCGAACAGGCCGATGAACACCCGATGCGGAATGTGCTGTACCGCGCGCTGGGGCAGGCCGACGAAATAGATGTGGATTTATATTACAAGCGGCTGCGGGTGGGCGACCGGCTGGTGTTGTGTTCCGACGGGCTGACACGCCATGTAAAACCCAGAGAAATCGCCCTGATGACGCTGGGCAGCCCGGACCCGGATACCGTCAGCCAGAAGTTGATTGACCTGGCGAACGAACGCGGCGGCGAGGATAACGTCAGTGTGATCATCATCTCGGTGGAAGGCAGCCCCGGTGAGCAGCAGGCCGAGGCGGTGCAAGACGATGAAGATGAAACACTGCTGCTGCGGGATCGGGCTGACCCACCCGGCGCGGAAGCCGCCGCCGAAACACCCAAATCCGACGATGTAAAAATGACGGCGGAACGCCTGAGCGACGATGATGAGTCGGTTGATGAAACGACGCTGCCCCTGCCGGCGGGGAGCAGCCGCGCCGTGACCAGACCGTCCCATATTCGACCGCGCCCGTCCGCGCACGAGCGCCATCCCGCGCCGGGCGATTTACCTTATGAGAAGCAGGGCGAAGGCCACGATACCCTGAAACCAGAACAATGAGCGGGCTTTCATATCAAGTCGAGCCGGTTGACAGCCGGCGGCTGCCGGACGGCCAGGCCGTCTGGGTGGAATCGCTGCTGTCGCAATATCTGGGGCTGGTGCAGGCGCTTGCGCCGGAAGAACGCGCCCTGTACGCCCAAACCTGGCAGCACATGGCGCGGCATTCGGCGCCGGTGGTGGTGCGCTCGTTTGCGCGCAGCGGCTATTCCACGTTCAGCCTCCAGCGGGCCATCACGACGCTGAACAACTACAAACTGCTGTGGTTTGATGACGATCTGCGGGCGATTCTCCAGTGTCCGCCGTTTTCGGTGCTGCATACCGTCCATGAAGTGAAGGCGTTCGGCTGGGAACGCAGTTATGCGTGCAGCTTTGTGGATATACCGCTGACGCTGCTGGTCTACGGCCCGAATATGTGGCTGGAGTGCAGTAGCCAGTGCCCGCACAGCGGCGAAAAGCTCCGCTTCCGCGTGCGTATGAACGAACATTTCCGCTTTGAGGTGGACGCGCCGCCGAACGCCTGGTGCATCTGGCTGCCGCTGCCCGCTGTTCCCGCCGATGATCCCTACCAGGATTTTCACCGGCTGCGCCCGCGCATCCATGCTTATTTCTCCGCTGCTGACCTCGACACCCACCACCCCTACCAGGGCGACGACGCCGGCGTGGTTTATACGCTGGAACAGGCGCTGTATCTGGGCGAATGCCTGGCGAGCGCCTACCGCTTCGTCACCGCATAAGCGCAGTTCTATTGGAAATGTTGTATAATCGAAACGCGTAACCTAACCGTATGTTAACGTGAGGATGGGGCATTATGACGGATCGCCCACCGCAGCGCGACAATCGTCCCAAGGAGCCGGAAGTAACGGGCGGTTGGCGCAAACCTGAGACTCCCGGGGCGTGGCGTCCGGTTCGGCGGGAGGAGAAACCACGACCGGCCCCGCGCCAGCCGGC
>JARKOK010000210.1 GCA_029975765.1 Aggregatilineales bacterium | reverse complement strand
ACGGTCAATCCGCGTCTGGAGATAGGTTCGCACCGGCAGGAACAGCATCGCCATAACGAAAATGGTCAGCGCGATCAGCAGCGGGTCGTTGGCGCGGAATTGCAGCGCCTCGCGGGTGATGAGGCTGCTGCCAAACACCACCAGAAAATAACTGGTGACCAGCGCCACCAGCAGCACCCCGTAGGTGATGCCCCGGCTGATGACTTTATCCGTATCAAACGAACGGTATTGCAGAATGGCGTAAGCGAAGCCGATGGGCGGCATAATGAAAAACGGCATGATGGCCGACGTATTGAAGTTGATCAGCACCGCGCCGGTCAGGGATTGGGTGAGGGTGTTCGCCAGCCAGAAGATGATGGGGGCCGCCGTCATGGCGACGCCGATCAAGGCGGCGTTGCTCTGGTCGCGCACGGTGGCGGAAGTCGCCAGCCGGCGGCGGCGCAGCAGGTTGACCACCAGCAGCCCGGCGGCCAGCGCGCCGGCAATGATGCCGGGCTGCCACGTCAGCGGGAACGACTGCGGCGTGGGCGGGTTGAAGTAGATGAACATCAGCCCGGCGGCCAGCGCCACATTCAGCGCCAGCGGCACGTAGGCCAGATATGGTCGGCGGTAGAGGATTGTCAGCCTGACCGGGAACACCAGCGCCAGCGTGGCCGTCAGCCCGCCGATGAACTGCACCGCCAGCAGCCACACCGGCAGCAGGGCATACGTATTGTTTACGTTGTAACCGCCGCCCATGAACACGGCAAACACCACGCAAAACAGGGTTACCAGGCGGGCGGTGGGCTGGTTGGGACGCAGCACCAGCACGGCGATGCCGACTGCCAGCGTGAGCACCCCCATGATATAGGGCACGATGAAATAGGCCAGAAAGTCGTTGTTGGGCAGGCTGCTAAGACGGTACTCAACGGTGCAGCGCCGCGCGCCGCCGTCAAGATCGCTGCACAGAACACCCGCCGCCGGTTCAAACGGGCTGTTCGCGGGGCGCTCCACCTCCACCGTGATGCGGTCGCCGGCCCTGAGACTGCCCAGGATGTCCAGATACTTCTGGCGGGCGCGGTCGTAATCACCCGGCGTTGTGAACAGGGCTTCGCCGTTGATCGCCACGACATGATCGCGCCAGCCTAACCCCGCATTTAAACCCGACCATTCAAAGTTGGTGATGGAGGTGCTGCCATCTACCGTCAGATACGGCGTGAGCATCGCGCCGAAGAAGGGGCGATTGCGCGACTCCAGCCCGGTCAGCAGAAACACTACCAGCGCGACGACGGCAGCGCCGCACGCCAGCGCCGCCAGCACAAAACCGGCACGCTGGTCGCGGTTGATCGCCAGCGGCAGGCTGAACGCAGGCCGCCGGGAGGCCACGCTGGTATGGGTCGTCGTGTTAGATGCCGCGCTCATGAGTCACTGAACCTCCATCGCCTCATGGTTTCATTCTATCACAGGTTAGAAAACGCAAGTATTGGCTTTGGCGGCTTCAGGTTTGATTCCGGTTTCGATCTGTTGGGAGGGAGGGGGCTTTCTGCTATAATCGGGATATACCGTATATCTGTTACGGGCGCGCGGCGGCGTGTCCGTCATTCAATGAGCATCAGGACAGCACATGACAGAGCAACCGATTCGCGTACTGATCGCCAAGCCCGGCCTCGACGGCCATGACCGGGGCGCCAAGGTGATCGCTCGCGCCCTGCGGGACGCCGGGATGGAGGTCATTTACACCGGCCTGCGCCAGACGCCGGAAATGGTGGCTGAAGCCGCCTTACAGGAAGATGTGGACGTGGTGGGCCTCAGTATTCTCAGCGGCGCGCATCTGGCGCTGGTGCCGCGCGTCCGTCAGTTGATGGACGACAGCGGCCTGAAGGACGTGGCGCTGCTGGTGGGCGGCATCATCCCCGACGAAGATATCACACCGCTGAAGGCGGCGGGTGTGTCCGGCGTATTTGGGCCGGGCACGAATACCGAGGACATCGTGGCTCACATCCGGCAGGTGGCCGCCCGGAGCGGAAACAACGGCTGATGGAGCAACTGGTTCAAGCCACCTTACAGGGCGACCGCCGGGCGCTGGCCCGGCTGTTAACGACCGTCGAAAACGCGCGCGAGGGGACCGATCACACCCTCGCGGCGCTTTTTCCGCATACAGGACGCGCCTGGATCATCGGCGTAACTGGCTCACCCGGCACGGGGAAAAGCTCACTGGTGAACGCGCTGGCGAAAGCCTTTCGCCGCCGCGAGCAGACCGTAGGCGTGGTTGCGGTTGACCCGACCAGCCCGTTTTCCGGCGGCGCGATCATGGGCGACCGCATCCGTATGCGTGATCTGGCTGGCGACAAGGGCGTATTCATCCGCAGCATGGCGACTCGCGGCAGCCTGGGCGGCCTGGCCCGCGCCACCCGCGATGTCATCCGTGTGCTGGACGCGGCGGGTTTTGGCGTGATTTTCGTCGAAACCGTCGGCGCGGGGCAGAGCGAGGTGGACATCGCCCGCACCGCGCAGACCACCATTGTTGTCGAAGCGCCCGGTCTGGGCGACGAGGTGCAGGCCATCAAAGCCGGCATCCTGGAAATCGCCGATGTGCTGGTGGTGAATAAAGCCGACCGTCCCGGCGCGGACAACACCGCGCGCGCCCTGCGGGCCATGCTCGAAATGGGGCATCCGGCAGCGCGGGAGCAGTTGGCACGGCATCACGGGCAGTTGGTGGCGGTGGAATCGTCGGCTAACGGCAGCGTCCCGCTGTGGGTGCCGCCGGTCGTGCGCACCGTCGCGCCCGATGATCAGGGCATTGACGAGCTGATGACCGCCCTGGAAGCGCACCGCCAGCATTTGCGGGAGTCGGAAGCAGCGGTCAGGCTGGAACGCCAGCGCATCGAAATCGAACTCTATGACCGGCTGGAAGCGGCGCTGATGGCGCGCCTGCTTGCCACCGTTCCTGACGACGTGTTCGCTGAGGTTATCCGCCGGATTCAAAGGCGGGAACTGGACCCGCACGCGGCGGTGGAAACCATTCTGGCGCGTTTAGATCAACGGGCATAGACACTGGCCGGTGTTGCCGTCCGGCCATGTGAGAGGGAGCGATGGCGAGATGGATGGAACACTGACAAAAGTGCCAGGCACGAAACTCATTAAGGAATCACGAACTCATTCTGGAAGGCTAACTGTGGGCCAATACGGACAGATCATGCTGCTGGCGGGGTCAGCGTCGGTTGCGTTATGTAAGGAAATCGGCGCTTACCTCGGCATTGAACTCGGTGAATCGGAACGCCTTGTCTTTCCGAACGAGAACATTTTCATTCAGTTGAAGGAAAGTGTACGCGGCCAGGATGTGTACATCGTGCAAACGATGTCATCCCCCCTGCATGATAACTTCATGGAACTGCTGATTATGGTGGATGCTGTCAAGCGGGATTCCGCCGGGCGGATTAATGTTGTCATCCCCTATATGGCGTATACCCGGTCGGACAAAAAAGACCAGCCGCGCGTACCGATCACGGCGCGGCTGGTTGCCAACATGATTGAAACGGCAGGCGCGGACCGGTATATCACGATAGACCTGCATACCGGCCAGATTCAGGGGTTCTTCAACATCCCCGGCGACGCGCTGACAGCCTTCCACCTGATGAGCGATTACGTCAGAGACCAAAACATTAACAATCTGGCGGTAGTGTCGGCGGATCTGGGCTTTGCCAAAAAAGCGCGGAACTGGGCGGAAAAACTCGGCACGCCGCTGGCTGTTGTGGAGAAGCGCCGCCTGTTTAACACCGGCCAGTCCGAGGCGCTGACGCTGATCGGCGATGTGGCCGGCAAAAACGTGCTGATCGTGGACGATGAGGTGCTGACGGGCGGCACGATTGCCAACGTGGTAGAGACCTTGAAGCGCGAAGGCGCGCAGGATGTGTATCTGGCGTTCACCCATGCCGTGATCGCGCCGCAGGGGGTGGAACGGCTGCGCGGGCTGGACATCAAGGAGATTATCACGACCAATACCGTGCCGCTGCCGCCGGAGCGCACGCTGCCGAATATGACGATTCTCTCGGTCGCGCCGCTGCTGGGAGAAGTCACGCTGCGCGCTCATGAAGGCCGCAGCGTGGGTGAGCTGTTCAACGAGTAATCACGGGCGTAACGCTACGGACACGTCATGGCGTGTCCGTCGTGATTCTAATACCCCGCCGTTGCCTCGTTCAGCCGGTTGATGTCCGCTGCACTCAGCGTCAGGTCAACCGCGCCCGTCACTTCTTCAAGCTGCGCCACCGTGCGCGCGCCGATGATCGGCGAGGTGACTGCCGGGTTTGCCAGCAGCCAGGCCAGCGCGACGTGCGCCACCGGTACGCGGTGCGCGGCGGCGATGTCCCGCGCGATGTCCAGCACATCGTAGGCGCGGGGGTCGCTGGTGAGTCGCTGCACCAGGCCGCCGCCGGAACGGGTGCTGTCCACAGTCTGACTCTCGCGGGTATATTTGCCGGTGAGAAAACCCGCCGCCAGCGGGCTGTAAGGGATAACGCCAAGCTGCTGGTCACGGCATACCGCCTGTAATTCGCGCTCGAATTCGGCCCGGTTGAACAGGCTGTAGTGCGGCTGCAGACAGTCATACCGCGCCAACCGCTGCACATCGCTGATCCATAACGCTTTAGTCAGCAGCCACGCGGGATAGTTGCTGGCGCCGATGTAGCGCACCTTGCCGGACTGCACCAGCGCGTCCAGGGCGGCGAGGGTTTCGTCCAGCGGTGTATCCTCGTCCGGCCAGTGCGTCTGATACAGATCAATGTAGTCGGTTTGCAGGCGGCGCAGGCTGTCCTCGACGGCCTGCATGATATGGACACGGCTCAGTCCTTCGCCGTTGGGGCCGTGCCACATACGCCCGCGCACCTTCGTGGCGACGATGATCTCCCGGCGTGTTTTAAGTTTCAGCCATTTGCCCAGGATGGCTTCAGACTCGCCGCCCTGGTTGCCCTCGACCCAGCGCGAATACACGTCCGCCGTATCTATGAAATTGATGCCGGCATCCAGCGCCGCGTCCAGAATGTTAAATGAGGTGGCCTCGTCCGCCGACCAGCCAAACGTCATCGCGCCCAGGCACAACCGGCTGACCTTCAACCCTGTGCGCCCCAGTTTCGTATAGTGCATCAGAAATCCCTTACCAGAGATGTTTTTGAGTTTTTTTCACATGCTCTATAAACTGTTTTAATGTCATCAAAGCTGATCGTTGTTCTGGCAAATAAGTTACATGAAGTATTGTGGGAATTACCAGCGTTAATTTCTGTTCTTTCATCTCGTATGTTTGATCGCGCGAAATAGCGGGTTCAAGAGTGCATACATGTTTGTGGGTTATCCTATCGGCCTCAGTTAAAACTTGTCGCCATCGCTCTTTGAGCGTTGATTTCGCCGCAAGCATTACGAGTAGTGAAGTATCATATGTAGGGTCATGATATTCCGTTTCGCCAGGGAAAAGAAAATCCGGTCTATTTTTTCTTTCTGTTTTTGCCTCTCGCTTATATTTCAGATTGTAAGCGTCAAAAAGTGCTCGCAGATGATGCATTAGAGCGTATCCCATTCGCGACTTGCGGCGATTCTGTACTGTCAGAGAATATGAAATAAAAACATCAACATTTGCAAAACCTGCCTTTAATTTTTCCCTGATGATGACTTCCTCAAGTGCTCTGAACAGTTCTTCTTCTCTCTGTAACCATCTGACCAAGGCAGCATCAGCATCATCTAAAGCCTTAATACCTGCGACAGACCGGGCAAACTCTGACATCTTTTTTGTATCAGGAAATGAAGTTCCAAATTTTCTGACGATTATTTCTTGGTCTGACTCTGTAGCCGGAATAACAATATCAATACCAAGAGCTTCAAGAATGCGTTGCTGAATGTACTCTAGCCTCTGATTAGTTAGTGTCGTTTGCGAGAGATGCTGAAACTCAGTAGCAGGTGGAGCGAAAGCAAAGAGTATTTGAGCCGCCTGTAACCATGCTGAATTCTGTTCAAACACAAGCGCAAAGACCTGTTCATTTTTGTCTCTAGCAAGCACAAGTACATCTTCTTCTGACGCTTGCGAAAGGAAATTGCCTTTGTAGTACATTCTCCATTCTGTACGACCCGTTCGAATTGCACTTTTTGCTCTAGAATCATAAAATGTAAATTCACCAAGTGAACTTATTGGATCGCTGCTGTCGCTAAAATAGAACCAATGAAGGGTTCCCTTTATAGCCTCATTAGTTTGAAAGAACACTCTTAGAGCTGCGGATCCATTCAGTTCATGTTGATTTGATCCTCTATCCGGCAGGTCAACAGTTGTAAGTATCTTGACCGCAATAGCTTCAAAGACTTCATAGAGATTCATGGTTTCTGCTTTCCTGCAAAATGCGGCGTCTGAAAGTACAGTATTTTGCTCCGAGAGGGCAAAGATCGCATTTGGGAGAGAGAGAACAAATTTCCATTGTAAAGTCAAGAAGTGCATAGTTGAAGTTTCTGACACTATGGTGTGGTGTTAAAGCCTCAATATATTCAATCAACCATTTCTTTCGTCGTGTTTCTGCGTCAATCGGGCAACCTGTTAATCGTCCCACCAGACGCACGATATTTGCATCAATAATTGAGCATCTTTTTTCTTCGTGAAAACTTAAATAAGCTGCTGCTGCATATGGTCCCACACCTGGAAGATTAAGTAAGTCTGTTTTGTTCTCAGGGACTTTGTTGCCGTTTTTAACAAGGGCTTCTCCAAGAGCTTTTAGCAGAGGAGCGCGCCAGCGTAATCCAAGCGGGTAGATAACCTTCTCAATTGCTTCTACAGTTGCTAATGTGAGCAATGCGGGTTCAGGGAATTGTCGTATAAAATCCAGATAAACTGGAATTACGTTTTTAGCTCTTGTACGCTGTAATAACAATTCCGCTATCAATCCGTGCCATTGCTGTGCTGGATTACGCCAAGGAAATTCTTGAAAATGAAGTTTACCCCAGTCCAGCAAAATAGTTTGAATTTGTTCAATCACGGCAGCATCAGGGGTAACTGGTGGGCAATCTCCGGTGTCATGTGTGGTGCTTGAACTGGTTCGCTCAGACATACAACAACTTCTCGTGCAATAGCTTCCACTACAGGAACTACAACAGAATTTCCAAATTGCTTATATGCGCGGGTGTCACTACAAACTATTTTAAAGCTGTCAGGATACCCCATTAATCTGGCACACTCACGCGGTGTTAAACGACGCGGGTTCTTTCCCTCTTGAGGAATAAGTATTTCTGCACCATCCTTATAATAACGAGCGCTCAATGTCCTCGTTACACCGTTAATGTCAACTAGCCCATAACCGAAACCATTTCCTTTCGCGCGGTGCTTCCGCGCATAATCCTGTAGATACTGCCACAAGTGATCGCTAAGCGTGTATTTTTCTGGCGCCTGATTTTCAAGAATATTAGCTACCTTTGGAGAAAGGTCAGGTAATTCAGGGAAATTGAAATCCCGCTGCTCACGGAATCCAACTATATAAATTCTCTCCCTGTGTTGTGGGACAACGTGTCGGGCATCAATAATTCTATGGAAAACGTGATAACCCAATTCATCTTTCAAGGTTTCAAGAATGACCCGAAAAGTATTGCCTTTATCATGAGTCTTTAGATTTTTAACGTTTTCCAAGACAAACGCTGCCGGGCGTTTTTCTCTAATGATTCGGGCGACATCAAAAAAAAGCGTTCCCTGGGTAGTATGTTCAAACCCATGTGCATTACCCAACGCATTGTGCTTTGTGACCCCGGCAATACTGAAAGGCTGGCAGGGAAAACCAGCGGTCAGTATATCATGGTCAGGAATCTGGTCCGCCGGTATCTTTGTGATATCTCCAGATGGAATATCCCCGTAATTAGCCAGGTAGGTTTGCTGTGCATATTTATCCCATTCTGATGCAAAAATACAATTACATCCGGCTCGTTCGAAGCCGGTTCGAAACCCGCCAATGCCTGCAAAAAGATCGATAAATGTAAGATTTCGATAACCATTCATACTGCGCATTAGTACCTGTCAGATCAATGGTTCTAATTCTACCATGATTAAGTATATTTAACGTAGTGTTTGCCGCTACTTGCCAGAGCCAGACTCAATTTGTATTCCAACCGAAAAGCTGCATCTTTCTAAGCGATGCCTCATGGGTTTATGATATAATTTCGTGCTGCCAAATGAAGCACGCCCTGTGTACAGGTTGGAAATTGAGGCGTTCATGTTCAAGAGTATCGTGAAGAAGGTCGTGGGCGACCCGGTTGAGCGGGCGCTGGCGAAGTATCGGGAAGTGGTGGATAAGATCACCGCGCTCGAACCGGCGATGAAACGATGCAGCGACGCCGAACTGCGCGCCAGGACGGATGAGTTTAAACGCCGTCTGGCCGCTGGCGAAACGCTGGATGATCTGCTGGTTGAGGCGTTTGCCGTTGTTCGTGAGGCGTCGGTGCGGACAACCGGTTTGCGGCATTACGACGTGCAGATGATCGGCGGCATTGTGCTGCATCAGGGGCGCATCGCCGAAATGAAAACGGGCGAAGGCAAGACGCTGGTTGCCACGCTGCCGCTGTATCTGAACGCGCTGCTGGGGAAGGGCGCGCATCTCGTCACGCCGAACGATTATCTGAGCAAAGTCGGCGCGCAGACGATGGGGCCGGTGTATCATTTCCTCGGCCTGACGGTGGGGGTGATCCAGAGTAAAGGCGACAGCCCCGACCCTGACGCCGGATCGTTCATCTTCGATCCGAACTACCCGTCCGATGATGACCGCTACCAGAACCTGCGCCCGGCCAAACGCCGCGAAGTATACGCGGCGGACATCACCTACGGGACGAATAACGAGTTCGGTTTCGACTACCTGCGCGACAACATGGTGTACGAACCGTCACAGTTAGCCCAGCGCGAGCTGCATTACGCGATTGTGGACGAAGTGGACAACATCCTGATTGACGAGGCACGCACGCCGCTGATTATCTCCGGCCCCTCGGATGAGCCGTCCAACTACTACAAGGTGTTCGCCGACATCGTGAAACGGCTGAAACCCAGCACTAACGGCGGCCAGAAGGATGAAGAACCCGACGGTGACTATGTAGTGGACATCAAAGACCGCGTGGTGTACCTGACAGAGCAGGGTGTGGAGCGGGTGGAGCGCATCCTGGGGATTGACCAGTTGTATCACCCCAGCAACGCCGAAATGATTCCGTATCTGGACAACTCGCTGCGGGCGATGGCGCTGTACCATCTGGATAAAGAGTATATCGTGCAGAACGGGCGCGAAGGCCCGGAAGTCATCATTGTTGACGAATTCACCGGACGGCTGATGTATGGCCGCCGCTTCTCGGAAGGGCTGCACCAGGCTATCGAAGCCAAAGAAGGTGTGAAAATCCGGCGTGAAAATCTGACGCTGGCGACCATCACCTTCCAGAACTTCTTCCGTATGTACAAGAAACTGGCGGGCATGACTGGTACGGCTCTGACCGAACAGGAAGAATTCGAGAAGATTTACAGCCTTGAAGTTGTCGCCATTCCCACCAACATGCCGGTCATTCGTCAGGATCATGAAGACCTGATCTACATGAATGAGAAGATGAAATTCGACGCGGTGGTGGAGGAGATCAAAACCCGCCAGCAGCGCGGCCAGCCAGTGCTGGTGGGTACGGTCGCGGTCGAAACGTCGGAGCGGCTGAGCAAGGCGCTTGACCGGGCCGGCGTGAAAGAGCATGAAGTGCTGAACGCCAAGCAGCACGAGCGTGAAGCCAGCATCATCGCGCAGGCCGGTCGTCCGGGCGCGGTCACGATTGCGACCAACATGGCCGGGCGCGGCGTGGACATTCTGCTGGGCGGCAACCCGGAAGGGCTGGCGCGCGAAAAACTGCGCAAGCAGGGCATTGATGTCACACAGGCCACGCCGGAGCAGTGGCAGGAGGCGCTCAGCCAGGCGCGCGCGCAGGTGGCCGAAGATCGCCAGAAGGTGCTGGCGGCGGGTGGGCTGTTTGTGCTGGGCACGGAACGCCACGAGGCGCGGCGGATTGACAACCAGCTTCGCGGGCGCGCGGGACGCCAGGGCGACCCCGGCGAGTCGCGCTTTTACCTGAGTCTGGAAGACGATCTGATGCGGCGTTTCGGCGGCGACCGGGTGAAGAATTTTATGTCGTGGGCGAATGTGCCGGAAGATGAACCGATTCAGCACGGCATGATCAGTAAATCCATCGCTCAGGCGCAGGTGCGGGTGGAAGGTTATAACTTCGATATCCGCAAGAAAGTTGTGGAATACGACGATGTGGTGAACAAGCAGCGTGAAGTCATTTACGCCCTGCGCCGCGACGTGGTGTTTAAGGATAACCTGCGGGATGATTATCTGAAGATTCTGGAGGACGCCATTGTTGGCGTGCTGGACGAACACGCGCCGGACGGCGTGCCGCCGGAAGCATGGGATGTCGAAGCCCTGTACCGGGCGCTGCTGCTGGTGTTCCCTGTGCCGGAACGTATCACGCCGGAAACACTGGCCGGGCACGATCTGGAATCGCTGGAAACGCTGCTGATCGAAGCTGTTCGAGAGGTTTACGATCAGAAAGAGCAGGAACTGGGCGCTGAGATGATGCGCCGCGTTGAAAAATGGATGATGCTGCGGGTGCTTGACCAGCACTGGCAGCGCCATCTGACCGATCTCGACATCCTGCGCGAAGGTATCGGCCTGATGTCAGTGGCGCAGCGCGACCCATTGGTCGAATATAAGCGGCAGGCCTTTGGTATGTGGCAGGGCATGATGGACGAGTCGCGCGCGCTGGCCGCCTACCAACTGCTGACCACGCAGGTGCAGCGCCAGCCGCCGCCAGCGGCCCGCCGGATGCACTATCAGGCTCAACCCCAGCAGGCACGGACGGGCGGCGCTGCCGAGGCCAAACCAGAGCCGGCGCGTGTCCAGCACAAACTGGGGCGCAACGATCCCTGCTGGTGCGGCAGTGGCAAGAAGTATAAAAACTGCCATCTCAAACAGGAGCGCGGCGGCCAGGCCGCCTCATAATTGGTATCATGGTATCAGGGCGAGCCGCCGGTTCGCCCTGATACTCAGCGAGATCGTATCTGACTCGTGTCATGCAGAAAGTTTAGGATAGAGGAACGACATGGCTCAGAAGTCTGTTTCGCAGGTGGCAATGGATGATATTGATCCAAACCTGCTGCGTTTCCTGCACGACAAGGTGAATTCCTTTGTCAAGTGGGATCTGGTGCGCTTTTTCCACGACAACCCCCACGCCGCCGACACCGCCGAAAACATCGCCCGTTATACCGGACGCGACGTGCGCACCATTACTGACGAATTAAAAGGGCTGGTCGAAGTCGGCGTGCTGGAACAGAATGAAGTGTCCGGCATGAAGATTTTTATGCTGGCCTCTGACCGGGAAATGCGCCGTCTCATCAATGAGTTCGTGCTGGCGTGTGACGACCGCCAGTTCCGGGTGAAGGCGATTTATCACGTCATCCGCGGGATGCGCTAACAGGCAGCGAGGGCAGTGGGCGCCATTTCGATCAGCCAGTTTTTGACGCTGTATAGCTGGTTTCCACTGGCGATCCTGCTGGTGTTCCTGCTGCTCATTGCCCGCTTCTACGAACGGTTTGCCGGCGAACCAACGTACTTCCGGCTGTTTGTCGTACCGATTGTGCTGTTTGGAACGGCCACTGTGCGGTACAGTAGTATAGACCAGATCGGCGGCGACATGCTGGCCGATCTGCTGCTGGGCGCGGGCGGCGTGACGCTGGTGGTGCTGTGTGTCCTGCTGTACTGGCTGATGACACGCAATCGTTGAGGGTGTATGAGTGTGGATTGGGCGGGGCTGGTGAGTCTGATCGGGCCGGCGTCAATTCTGGTGGCGCTGGTGGTGCTGGCGCAGTTAAGCCGCCGGCTGGGGAGCGTGGTCCGAATGCCGCGTTATTACCTCGGTTTTTATCTGGCGGCAGGTCTGATGGCGGCCAGTATGCTGGCGCGGCTGCTGGTGCTGGGGCGCGGCCCTGCGATGACAATAGAACTCAGCCACGATCCGCTGTGGGTGCTGCTGTTAACCGGCCTGCCGGCCCTGGCGCTGACGACCGCTGTGGTGGTCGCCTGGCGCTACTGGAGCTGGCTGCTGGCCGAGCGTAGTTGAGCGATGCCACCGGGGCTTGCCATAGAGATTGCACCGAGGGGGTTCAGTGGTTGAGGCCGACCTGTACACTGCCGCGCGCACGCTGCCAAAGATCGAACTGCACCGCCATCTGGAAGGGGCGATGCGGCTGCAAACGTTGATTGATGTGGCGCAGGAATACGGCCTGGAAATGCCGGAATATGATATTGAAACGCTGCGCCCGTTTGTCCAGATCATGCCGGGTGAAACCCGCAATCACCAGCATTTCCTCGGCAAATTCACCACGCTGCGCCAGTTTTTCCTGTCGCCTGAAGTGATCCAACGAGTCACCCGCGAGGCGGTAGCAGATGCCGCCGCCGATAACGTGCGTTATCTTGAACTGCGGTTTACGCCCAGAGCGTTAAGCAACATCATCAAGTGCGCGTATGATGATGTGGTGGCCTGGGTGTGCGAAGCGGCGCGTGATGCGGCTCAGGCCGCCGGGATTCAGGTCGGACTGATTATTTCGATGAACCGCCATGAAGGCCCGGAAGTGGGCGAGCGTGTGTTACAGGCCGCGCTGCGCTACCGGGATTACGGCGTGGCCGCGCTCGATCTGGCGGGCAACGAGCACCAGTTCCCGGCACAGCCCTTTTATCCGGTGTTCGAGCAGGCCAAAGCCGCCGGGCTGGGGATTACGATCCATGCCGGCGAGTGGGCCGGGGCGGCCAGCGTGCGCGAGGCGCTGGATTACCTGCACGCCGACCGCATCGGACACGGCGTGCGCGCCATCGAAGATTCCAGCGTGGTCGAACTGCTGCTCCGACGCCAGATCGTGCTGGAGGTGTGTCCTTCCAGCAACTTCGACAGCGGCGTGATTGAGAACTGGGCGCTGCATCCACTGGCCGACCTGCACCGGTTGGGCGTTAAGACCAGCATCAACACCGACGACCCCCTCATCAGCAACATTACCCTGAGCGACGAAATCGCGCGCGTGATGGCGGCGCTGGGGCTGACGCTGGACGAGGTGAAGCAGCATATTCTGAATGCTGCCCGCGCCGCGTTTCTGCCGGATACCGCCCGCGCCGCGCTGGTGGCGCAGTTTGAAACGTGGCTGAACGCTGAATGATTATCCGACTGTCGGGGGGTTTTTACGCCGCCCCTGCGTATTGACCACTGAAAAAACTGGAAACGTTCTATGCTGCAACTGGGCGAATTACGCCTTCACCTGATTAATGACTGCTGTATTAAGGTTGATCCCGGCGGCGCGTTTGGCCTGGTGCCGCGTGTGTTATGGTCGCCGTTGATGCCGCCCGATGAGAATCACCTCGTGCCGATGAACCAGCACTGCCTGCTGGTACAGGCTGGCGGCAAAAATATCGTGGTGGACGTGGGTTACGGCCACAAACTGCCAGATAAACAGATTCGTTATATGCAGTTGGAACGCCCGGCGGGTAGCCTGCTGGACGCGCTGGCGCGGCTGGGGCTTGCGCCGGAAGATATTCATCTGGTGATTGATACACATCTGCACGCCGACCACGCCAGCGGCAATACCCGAATCGGCGTGAACGGGGTGATTGAACCGGTTTTCCCCAATGCCGAATATGTGGTGCAGCGCCGTGAATATGAGGACGCGATGCACCCCAACGAGCGCACACGCGCGACCTATCTGCCAGACAATTACGAGCCGCTGGCCGCGTCCGGCCAGATGCGCCTGCTGGATGGTGACTGCGAACTCGCGCCGGGGGTGTTCGGCGTGGTGACACCCGGCCACACGCCGGGGCATATGAGTGTGCGTTTTGAGGGCGGCGGCCAGCACGCGGCCTTTGTGTGCGATCTGGCGAGTTACGCGATTCACTTCGAGCGGTTAGGCTGGATGACGGCTTACGATGTCGAGCCGCTGGTGACCCTGGAAACCAAACGCCGCTGGCAGCAGTGGGCGCTGGACACCAACGCCGTCCTGATTTTCCCGCACGACCCGCTGCGTCCGGTCGGGCGATACGCGCTGGACAGCGCGGGTAAAGGACGGGTCGTGCCGGTAGAGATGGGATATGTGTAGGGGCGCAGCACCGGCGCCCCTACAGCGCGTTAACCAACCGCAGACACTTACTGAGTCGCCGCGTGAATGGCGATCAGGTAATCACCAAACGTGCTCTGCTGGTAGCTGGTCATGATGAACGTCAGCGCGAAGAATTCCGCCGGGCTGACCTCAAAGTCGCTGATCGGGATTTGCAGCATGGCGTCGTACCCGCCGCCCGGCAGCAGCCGCCCGCTGACCATCGAAACATAGCTGCTTGAGAGATCAACCGAATCCCCCCAGCAGTCTCCACCGCCGGCATCGTCGCAGTACAGGCCGGTGCCATCCTGGAAGGTGAAGATGTTGCTGTTTTCGTCCGCCAGATACATAAACGGATCGAACTCGTTGGTTTTCGAGATCATGTAGATCGTCAGCGGCACGCCGGAGGCGACCATGCCGGGTGTCAGCCGGACGGAGAAGGGATCACCTTTGCCGTCGGCGCGGGTCGCGGCCATACCTTCAACGATCAGAATGAATTCCCCGGCAGCATTGTCGAAGCCGCCAACCACAAGAGACACATCGGCCATGCCCTGCTGGCTGGTCTGCGAGAAGCGCACCTGCGACGTGGTGCTGGCGGCGGAGACTCGCCCCGCGCTGGGCAGCCCGGCCTCAAAATTGCGCGCCGCCGGTTCGTCGTCGGCACACAAACCCTGGCCGGTTTCGGTATCCAGCACGGCCAGCACCGGATCAAAGCCGTTGATGCCAATCGCTGTCGCCGTATAGGTAAAACCGGAGCGCATCTGCCGCACGATGATTTCCACGCCGTTGTCAAAACTGACGTTGTTGGCGCAGTCCACATGCACGCCGCCCGTCGTCACTGCCGGCGTATTTGGCTGCTGTATCTGCTGCTGCGTCACCAGTTCGACACCGCTTGCCAGCAGCGCGGCGACCGCCGTCATCGGCAGGATGCCGCCCAACCGGCCCAAGGTGCGCTCTTCCGACTGTACCGCCGTCGGGATACCGATAAATTCACCGGATTCATTGACGACCAGCCCACCGCTGTTGCCGGGGGAAATTTCGGCATCGGTCTGATACCACACCGGCAGGCGTTTGCCGCTGATGCTTCCGTTTTCAATCGTCGTGATCGTGCCCTGCGTCAGCACCAGATAACCTTCGCCGATGCCGGGGAAGCCAAAGATATACACCCGGTCACCATGACTGATCTCGGACTTGCTGATCGGTACGGTCGGGAGGTTCAGGCTGCCGGTATTCAGGCTGCGGCCATTTTCGTTGCGGTCAATCTGCAAAATGGCGAAGTCAAGGTCTTCCGACATGCCAACCAGACTGGCATAATAACCTAACACCGGCACTTCCCGCATATCGTCTACCAGCAGAATCGCAAAATCGTCCGCGCCTTCCACGACGTGCCGGTTGGTGTAGATCACTCCGGTGCTGTCCACAATCGTGCCTGAACCGGACGATACGGGCTGGCCGTTCACCAGCGCCATGATCTGTACCACGCTGGTGGCAATCTGCGAGATTTGATCGCGGCTGAGGCCGCTCTGGGCATAGACGGTGTTCACCAGAATAAAGACCACAAATACCCCGAACAGAAATGACTTTTTCACACATGCCCCCTTCGGATGCAGCCGATATTTGATTTCATTATAGCCAGATTTGCCTGGGCGATAGATGAATTACGCCTGAAATCAGAATAACATAAACCCACCGGCGGTGTGTCCAGCCAACGGTGGATTTCAAACTCCGACTTTGGACGGAGCGTTAGTGCCGGTCCTGCCATTCCTGAATCGTCGTTTGCAGGAAGCCGCGCACGGCGGGGTCGGCCACATCGCCCACACTGTCATAGTATTCGCCGTCCACTTCAATGCTCACGCCGCCGTCGGGCGAGGGATAGATGTGGATGCTGCGGCCTTCGTAATCCGCCGTCAGACGCAGCTTGTGCTGCAAGTAGGCTTCAATCGCGGCGGCGATGTTAATCTCCGGTACGGGTTTCACTTCCCGTTTCTGGCCGCGCGGGGGTTTGATCGGCCCCTGGTCATCGAGGCTGAAACGCGGCAGATCGCCAGGTATTTCGCCGGGGGACACCGGCGGCGGGACAGGGCGCGGCGCGGGCGGCGGCACGACCGGCGGCGCGGCGGCGGGTGGTGGTTCCGGCGCTGCGACCGGCGGTTCTGGCAGCGGTTCGCTGGCCGCAGGTGAGGGGGGCGGCGCGGCGGCTGCCGGGGGTTGCGGGGCTGTGGCCGGCGGTTGGGTGGGAGGTGGAGCATCGCCCGGCGTATTCACCGGTCGGGCGACCTGCGCCAGTTCGCGCATCAGCCGGGTGAAACGGTCTTTGAAGTCGGCATCGGTATTGATGTTCTGGAGAATCTTATCCCCCATCTGCACCACCAGCTTGCCGTCCACCACGTCGCGCAGCACGGTCATGACCTCGACGGCTTCGGTCGTGCCGCCGTCATTGATCGTGACCGTGAACGTGCCTTTACGCGCGGTACGTGCCGGCGCAGCAGCAGGCGCTGGCACGGCGGCGGTAGGGGCAGCGGCCTCGGCTGGCAAGTCGCTGATCAGCAAATCCAGATCGGGCAGCTCGCCGTTATCGGCGCTGGCCGGGGCGGTCTCCGGCATGTCCAACGGGAGCTGCCGGGCTTTGCGGCGGCGCAGGAATACCAGCAAACCGATCACCACGACCAGCAGGATGCCAAAAAAACATAACATCCCCATAACTGGCCCTACAAATGGCTGCTGCATAAACTGCTGGAAATCACTCATGCCTTATCTCTCCGGCTGGCAGTTCGGACAATAATGGGTGCCGCGCTGGGCGACCCGTATCTTGATAATGGGCTGGCCGCAGCGGGCGCAGGGCTGGCCGTCGCGGCCATAGACGAAAAAATGCTCCTGCGATTTACCCGCTGTGCCGTCGGGCTTGCGGTACCAGTTGACGCTGGCGCCTTCATAGTCAATGCCAGCGCGCAGCGCGGCGCGAATACTGTCGTACAGGCGGTGGGTTTCATCATCGGTCAGCGTGCTGGCCGCCCGCCGGGGATGCAAACCGGCGCGGAACAGGGCTTCATCGGCATAGATGTTGCCTACCCCGGCCAGGAACGCCTGATCGAGCAGCAGCGCCTTTAAAGCGCGCTGCCGCCGCGCCAGCCGGTCGCGCAGCACGGCGGGCGTGAAGTCATCTTCCAGGGGTTCGGGGCCTAGACCGGGTGCGAAGTCGTCCAGCGTCGGGGCGAGGTACACCCGCCCGAAGCGGCGCGCGTCCGAGAAATGCAGATACTGGCCGTTATCCAGCGTGAAGCGAACATGCACCCAGCGGTCGCCGGACTCCGGCGCGCCGGAAACGTATAACCGGCCCGTCATCTTCAGATGAATGGCGAGCAGGCCGTCGTCAAGCTGGCACAGGATGTATTTGGCGCGGCGGGTGATGGCGTGTACCGTTTGTCCGGTCAGCAAAGCGGCAAAATCGTCCGGCGTATGCGGGCGTAAAGCCTTCGGCCAGTCCGTCCACAGGCCGGTGATGGTTCGCCCGACCAGCGGCGCGCGCAGGCCGCGCACGACAGTTTCAACTTCCGGTAATTCTGGCATGAAAAGAGTATATACCTATTCCACTGACACCGAGTGTTAAGTATAAAACAGGCATATGGGAAAATAGTATGCCGGGTCTACCCGGGTCAGCCCCGGCGCAGGTGTTCGATGATCATCTGGATTTGTTCCAATGTCACCGGCTTGATGAACACCGCGTCAGCATCCGGGCGCAGCCGTTCGCCCTGCTGGGTATCGGCGGTCATCACCAGCACCTTGGTATCGTTCAGGCGCTCGTCAGCCCGAATCTGATGGAGAAGCTGCTGGCCGGACACATGCGGCAGGTGCATGTCCAGCAGCACCATCTCCGGCACGATTTCGCTCAACCGC
>JARKOK010000208.1 GCA_029975765.1 Aggregatilineales bacterium | reverse complement strand
GATCGGCAACATCGAGCTGATCGTGCTGGACGGGCAGGACAGGACGGAGAAGCAGATCGCCGATCTGGAGCAGATGATCGCGGAGCAGGTGGACGGCGTGATCGTGTCCCCGCGCGCGGCGGACGCGCTGGCACCGACGGTACAGGAAGTGATTGACGCGGGCATACCGGTGATCACGATCGACCGGAATGTGGCGGGCGAGACGGCGCTGAACACACTGGCGCATGTCGGTGCGGACAACGTGCTGGGCGGCGAGGCGCAGGCGGCGCTGATCCTGGAACGGTTCCCGGACGGGGCACGCATCTTCAACCTGCAGGGTACGCCGGGGGCGTCACCGGCGATTGACCGCAACAAGGGTCTGCACAACCTGCTGGATCCGGTGGCGGACAAGTACGAGATTGTGTTCGAGCAGACGGCGAACTTCAGTCGGTCGGATGGGCTGAGCGTGACGGAGAACGGGCTGGCGGCGCAGGACAGCCCGCCGGACGTGATCAGCGCGGCGAACGACGACATGGCGCTGGGAGTGGTCGAGGCGCTGAAGGCGCGTGATCTGGTGGGGCAGGTGGTGGTGCTGGGCTTCGACGCGCTGCCGGAGGCGCTGCTGTCGGTGCAGGCAGGTGAACTGACGGGCACGGTGGAGCAGTTCCCCGGCGGTCAGGCACGCACGGCCCTCAACCTGATGGCAAATTATGTGTGGAACGGTATCGCACCGGCAGAACATGATAATTACCTCACCCCGAAGATGATCACGCTCGACAACCTCATGGAAGCCGAACGGATCGGGGAAATTCAGCAGTAACCCTGGCATAGTCTGGATGGCAGGGGCGGGCACAGCTCGCCCCTGCTCAGGCTGGCAGTACTCTAAAAAGACTAAAACCTCTTATTGACTAGACGTTTGGGCTGGTAAACTTAGTAGTGTTTTATACCGATTGTTTCTTACTTTAAGGAGTATACAAACCATGCTGCTGCCTCAACTGCGTGAAGAAGTGTGCGCGGCCAACCTGGAACTGCCCGCCAATAATCTTGTGGCCTGGACATCGGGTAATGTGAGCGCCCGTGACCCGGAAAGCGGACTGGTAGTCATCAAACCCAGCGGGGTGAAATTTAAGGACTTAACCCCGGAAAACATGGTGGTCGTGGACGTGGATGGCAAGATTGTTGAAGCGACCCATAAAGCCTCATCTGATACTGCCTCTCACTGTTACATTTACCGCCACCGTTCGGATGTGTTCGGTATCGTGCATACTCACTCGCGTCATGCGACGGCATTTGCCGCGCTGGGGCGCTCGATTCCCTGCGTCCTGACGGCGATGGCCGACGAGTTTGGCGGCGATATTCCCTGCGGTGGTTTCGCGCTCATCGGGGGGGAGCAGATTGGTCAGGTCGTGGTGGAAACGCTGGCGAATTCAAAAAGTCCGGCGGCGCTGCTGCAAAATCATGGGGTATTCACGATTGGCAAAAACGCCGATTCTGCCGTGAAGGCGGCAGTGATGACCGAGGACATCGCGGCGACTCTGTGGCTGGCGCTGCAAATGGGTGAGCCGCTGCCGATAGCTGCCGAGGACATCGCCAGTCTGCATTACCGTTATACTCACGTCTACGGCCAGTAAAAAGACAACAACGTGCGGGGTGGGTAGATTGCCCGTCCCGCATCTGTGAATTCTAGATTTTCATTCGGGAAAGGGCACAACATTATGAGTGACAAGTCGGTGA
>JARKOK010000192.1 GCA_029975765.1 Aggregatilineales bacterium | reverse complement strand
TGGGCGGCACGTACAGCGGCAATCCGCTGGCCTGCGCGGCGGCGATTGAGGCGATCAAGATGATCAGCGATCCGGCTTTCCTGAAACGCGCCGATGAAGTGGGCGCGCGCATCCGGCGGTGGCTGCTGGACTTGCAGGCCGAGATTCCGCTGATCGGTGATGTGCGCGGGCTGGGGGCGATGATGCTGATGGAACTGGTGAAAGACCGTGAAACGAAAACCCCCGCGCCCGACGAAACGCTGCAACTGACGCAGGAAGCCTTCAAACGTGGGCTGGTCGCCATCCGTGCCGGGCTGTACAGCAACGGCATTCGTTTTCTGCCGCCGCTTAACATCAGCGATGAGCAGGTGGACGAGGGCATGGGCGTGATTGGCGAGGCGCTGCGGGTGGTGGAATCAAACCGGCGGGCGGCGTTGGGGTAAGGTTTTTTCAGGATAAGGCAAATCTTGGAGCGCATCTGAAAATTGAGCGACCTGTTTGCGGATGAGCCGTTTGCAGCCAACACCTCACCCCCCAACCCCCTCAGCCATTCGATGGAGAGGGGGAGTCGAGCAGCGCGAGACGGGGTGAGGTTCCTCCCAAAATGGCGACAATTCCAATTTTCAAATGGCTTCTTGGGGCGGCTCGGTGTGGTCGCCCCGACGCTATTCGGTGATATTTGCCTTCATTCCCCGCGAATCTTCGAAAATACCAGCGTGTCACGCGGCTGGCCGTCGGTCGTCAGGTCGTCGGCGCGCAGGCAGCCATCCAGCGTGTAACCGGCGCGGCGGGCGACGGCGGCGCTGCGGGTGTTACGCGAATCGCAGCGGATTTCCACGCGCTGCGCGTCGAGCAGGTCAAACGTAAACCGGGTAATGCCGTTCACCGCTTCGGTGATATAACCCTGGCCTTCGAGGCTGGCGCGCACCCAGTAGCCGATTTCAAAGCGGGGCACCGACCAGTCAATCCGGTGCAGGCCGCTGCCGCCAACGAACAGGCCGTCGGATTTGCGGAACAGGTACAGGGCAAGGTCTTCGCGCGTGATGAACCGCGCGGCCATCCGGCGTGAGTGGGTTTCCGTATCGGTGACGGTAGGGACGGGATGCACCCAGGGCATCCAGGGGCGCAGCGTGTCCAGCGATTCCAGGATCGCGTCGTTCACGGCTTTGCCGTCACCCGCGCGGGGCGCGCGCAGCAGCAGGCGTTCGGTCTCAAACTGGTCGGGAAAATCGAGCAAAATGGGGTTGGTGTGTCCGGGCATGAGCCTTCATTCCGTGATGTTTCTTTCAGCCTCATTATTGGGCGAAGCGCGGGAAACGGCAAGCCTCAGTGGAATACGGATTGAGAGAGATGCGCCAGTGGTGGAACATTTGTTCAATATCCAGTATAATGCCTCCAGACGATCTGCTGGAGTATGGGAGGCGTTCACGTGGATACCAATCTGAAAACGAGCATCTGGCGGCAGTTTGGCGCATCAATTGATTATCTGGCGGATACCATCAGCGCCTGCCCTGACCAGCTCTGGCTGTCTGCCCTGTGGGATCATCCAGACGAGCAACCGGAATTCGCTCAATTCTGGTATCGCGCCTATCACGCGCTGTTCTGGCTTGACCTGTACCTGACCGGCGCGGAGGAAGGTTTTGTCCCTCCGGCGCCCTTCACGCTGATTGAACAGGATGACGACGGCCCGCTGCCGGAGCGGCCGTATACGAAAGCTGAACTTCTGGCGTATGCCCGGGACTGCCGCCAGAAATGCCAGGCGACGATTGCCGCCCTGACCGACGAGATGGCGCAGCGGCGCTGCCAGTTTAGCTGGGGTGAATGCAGCTTTCTGGAACTGCTGGTGTACAACCTGCGGCACGTACAGGAACATGCCGCGCAGTTGAATCTGCTGCTGGGGCAGAAGGGGGTTACGACCGCAGACTATCCAACTCAGGTTGAGCGTTGATGCGCCGGGCAGTCGTGCTGAACTAAAGCTGCCGGTACGGACACGACGTGACCTGTCCGTACCGGTGGCAGGTGAGCCGCGCCCGCTATTTCTGGCGGGTGCGCGCCCGCAGGCTGACCAGCGCGAAAACGAACATCACCACGCCCAGCGCCAGGCAGGCGGCCAGACCCCGCGCCAGCGTATCAGCTTCCCAGCCGGTGAGCAGCACCGAGCGCATGGCT
>JARKOK010000187.1 GCA_029975765.1 Aggregatilineales bacterium | reverse complement strand
ATGGCCTTACCCTGGGGAAAGGTGGTATCGTGCGGCCAGCGTTCGAGGGCGGCGGCCTGCGGCGCGCGCGGCTGCCGCTGCGCGACCAGCAGGGGGTGTTCCACGCCGGGATAAATCGGAACCGTTTTGCCGGCGGCCTTGCACAGCGCGCTGGCGATCTGCGCGCGGGCGACCGGCTCACCGCTGACGGTGGTCACGCCCAGCAGCTCACACCGGGGCTGCGCCAGCAGATACGCCAGACAAACGGCGTCGTCAATGTCGGAGCCAATATCTGTGTCCAGAATGACTTTTTCCATCGTTCAATCTCCGGTTAAGGGTTCAGATTTGCGGTAACAACCACGCCGCCGTCAGCCTTTCATCCCTGACCCGATAATGCCGCCGATGTAATACTTCTGGAACGGCAGCACCAGCAGCACCGGCACGATCATCGCCAGGGTGGCGCTGGCAAACATCTGATCCCACAGGTTGATCTGCTGTTCGACACCGATGATCGAAACAGCCACCTGCACCACGCGGAACTGCGGCGCGGGCGCGACCAGCAGCGGCCAGAAGAAGCTGTTCCACTGGCCGAGGAATATCAGCACCGCCGCGCTGATAATGACCGGCGTGGAGATCGGCAGGATGATGCGCGTGAGCACCTGCATCCAGTTAGCGCCGTCTACCCGCGCCGCGTCAATCAGGTCCTGCGGAATTTCCGCGAAAAACTGGCGAAACAGAAAGATGACCATCCCGCTTGCCAGCGCCGGGACGATCAACGCCTGCCAGGTGTTCATCCAGCCCAGGTTGTTAATCAGAATGAACGACGGAATTACGGTGATGTCACCCGGCACCATGAAGCTGAACACGATGAAGGCGAACAGGATGTTCTTACCGCGAAACTTCAGCCGCGCGAAGGCAAAACCCGCCATCGCGCAGATCGCGGTACTCAGGATGACGGTCGAAATGCCGAGAAAAAACGTATTCAGCAGCGCCTGACCAAACCCTTTCTGAAAGATACCCTGATACCCTTCCAGCGTGAACTGTTCCGGCAGGAACGCCCGCCACGAAAACGGCAGCACGTTCTTCCACACCGTTTCGCGCGTGGTAAACGAGGACACGATAATCCACCAGATCGGCACGATGATCAGCAGCGCGATGGCGATCAGCAGCGCATACGTCAGGGTGTAACGCAGAATCTTCCGCAGCCGGGCAGTGTACAGGAGGCGGCGGGGCAGCGCGTAGGTTGATGTGTACAGTTCGCTGACTTTGCTGGTCATAATCCACCTCATCAGTGCTGCGGGCGCAGAACGAGGAACTCAAAGATTACAAAAACGATGATCACAATCAGCAGAACTGAGATCATCGCGGCGGCCACGCCAATATCGCCGTACACGAAACCGCGCCGCCACGCTTCGTACATGACCAGATTGGTCGAAAGCTGCGGCCCGCCCCGCGTGAGCAGGTAAACCGGCGCGAACAGTGTAAAATTCACGACCGTATCCGACACCAGCACGAAGGCGATCACCCGGCGCAGCAGCGGCACCTTGATGTAGATAAACGTCTGAAAGTTGTTCGCGCCGTCAATGTGCGCCGACTCCAGCACTTCTTTGGAGATACCCTGCAAACCGGCCAGGAAAAATAAACTCCAGTACGGCACGCCCACCCAGCTAATGATGCCGATGATCGTCCAGAGCGCCTGGCCGGCGTTATTCAGGAACGGCTGGCGCGGCAGGCCGATGCTGCGGAGAATGCCATTCACCAGGCCGTTGTTCTGGTCAAGCGCCAGTCCCCAGGCAATCGCGGTGACATTCATCGAGATGGCAACCGGGATGAGATAGACGGCGCGGAACATACCGATGCCCGGCACGCGCTGGTTCGTCAGTTCCGCCAGCAGCACCGCCAGGCCGACCTGAAGCGGGTTCACCACCAGGCTGAACACCAGTGTCGTGCTGAACGCCTTCCACACTACCGGGTCTTCAAAGATGAACCGGTAGTTGTCCAGCCCTACGAACGTGCGCGCGCCGGTCAGACTGAGCGAGTTGGAGTAGAAGGCTTCGGCAAAGCCGGACGCCATCGGGATGTAGCGGAAGATGATGAGGAGCGCAATCGCGGGGAACAGAAACAGATAGGGCGTCCAGCTTTCCAGGCCGGCTCGTTTCAACATGGGTCGTCTCCGTTAAGAATATTATTCAGACGGGCGCGCCGTCTGGCCGCGCATCGGGCGCTTACCGGCATGAGGGGGATGAGACTGCCCATCCCCCTCTCAGGCCGCTGCTACTGCGATTTATACTTCTGCATCTCGCGTTCGATGCGGTCGGCGGCGAAGGTGAGCGCCTCGGTCACATCGGCGCCGTTGCGAATATCCTCGAAGGCATCCGACAGGATTTCTTCATATTCCAGATAACCGACCGTCAGCGGGCGCGGTTCGGTGAATTCAGCTTCCTTCGCGGCGACGACGAAGGCTTTACGCGGGAACTCGGCATTTTCCGGGTCGTCAATCAGGTTTTGCAGCAGTACTTTGTGCGCCGGCCACACGCCCCACACATCGTACCACAACTGTCCGGCTTCCGGCGTGGACGCATACTTCACGAATTCCACCGCTTCGGGGATGTGGTTGCTGTTCGGGTTCACGCCCAGATGCCAGCTGTCACCCGGCACCATCACGCGGCCACCTTCCCAGTACGGGTGCGGGGCAGCCGACCAGTCGAACGTCAGCGGGTCGCTAAGGAACTGGCCGATCATCCACGCGCCATCCACGTACATCGCCAGTTGGCCGTTGCGGAACAGTTCGCCGGTGGCAATGTTGCCCTGTGGCGAAACCTTCAGTGTGTTGTGGAGGTCATAGAACCAGCCAAAGCCCTGAAGCCACTGCGGGCCGTCAATAATGCCCTTGACGGTCAGACCGTCCTCACCGATCACCTGCGCGTCGGGGAGGCTCTGGGCCAGCGGCTGAAGCTGGTAGATGCGGTTGTACTGGCCGAACTGCAAGCCCCATACATCATTCGTGCCGTCGCCGTCGTTATCTTTGGCGATCTTCGTCGCGGCGTCCGTCACCTGCTCCCATGTCCAGCGTTCTTCGGGGCCGGGTGGGGTGACACCGGCGGCTTCGAACAGGTCCTTGTTGATATACATCACCTGAGTCGAATTCCAGATGGGCGGCGCCAGCAGCTTGCCATCGTACAGGCTGGACGTATACAGCGCGTCCACCCAGCCGTCAATCTGATCCTGCTCGAAATACTCATCCAGCGGCAGCAGCCAGCCGCGCAGGCCGTAGGACGCCACGACCGGCGCATCCACGCTGACGATGTCCGGTTCTGGCGACCCGGAACCCAGGCGCACCTGATTTTGCTGGAACACCTCACGGAATGTCACTTTGTCCACACGGACTTCGATATTCGGATGCATTTCCGTGAACGCGGCGGCGACTTCTTCCGCGCCTGGCAGGTCGGTGATCCAGCTTAACTGTACTTTCTCCTGCGCGGTAACGGTGACCGCCGTGACCAGCAGCACCACCAGCACCAGCAGCGGTAAACTTCGACGAACAGACATAAAATTCTCCTTCCCTTATTTCGATAACGAAACTGTTTTGGACGGACGGTGGTCGTAAACGGCAGCGCCTCCTTTTGTCTCATCTGGCAAGCCAGCTTTACCGGCCAAATGTTGTCCGCTATACTCTCATTAAGCTCGCAGGCGCGCAATAAATCAATTTCTTTCGTGCCATGTTTGTGCCAGTTTGTGCCAGTTATGTTCAACCAGATAGAATTTGTGGCGCTGGTTGCCAGTGCCTACCAGCATCTTTACGATTTTGTCCAGCTTCGCACCCAACCGCTCGCTGATTACCTGCTGGCCGGCGCCGAACTGTCCCCCAAGGAGCGCGGCTGGCGGCTGCACCATCTGCTGCTGGAGGTCATCGAAGAACTATCGCCGGGGCAGGGCGCGCCGGTGCATTCCCGCGAGTGGCGGCGGCACCGCATTATGGTGCTGCGTTATGTGGATGCGCTCGACCCGCAGCAGGTAGCCGACAAGCTGGCGATCAGCCGCCGCCAGTATTATCGTGAGCACGCCGCCGCTATCGAAGCGATTGCCGCTATTTTATGGAATCGCGGCGCTGCCATCCCGGCGCTGCCTGACCATACCGAACTGCTGCATTCCGAAATGGCGCGCATCACCCAGAGCGAAAGCCGGTCGGATGTGCTGGAAGTGATCGAAGGCGTGCTGGCGCTGCTCAAACGGATTCTGGACGACAGCGCCGTGCGTATCGAACTGGCGCTGCCGCCGCGCCTGCCCACCGCCGGTATGGGGCGCAACCTGCTGCGCCAGGTCATGATGGGGCTGCTGGGGCATCTTGCCAATCACACCCGGCACGGCACGCTGCGGTTTACCGCCCACACGGTGGACGGCAGCCTGCTGCTGAGGATAGGTGTTCAGCCGCCGCTCACCCAGCCGCCGCAGACTGATGACGAATGGTTCAGGACGCTGGCCGATATGCTCCAGCATAACCAGGGCAGCATCGCCCTGCTGGCCGATAACGACGGCCAGCGGTTCGAACTGCGCCTGCCGCTGGACAGCGATTACACGGTGCTGGTAGTGGATGATAACGCCGACATGCTGGCCCTCTACGAACGGTATCTGACGCCCAACGGCTATCACGTGCTGGCGACCCAGCACGCCGCCACTGCGCTGGAACTGGCGCGGCAGGTGCAGCCGTTCTGTGCCGTTCTCGACCTGATGATGCCGGAACAGGATGGCTGGGAACTGCTGCAAAACTTCGTCAGCCAGCCAATGACAGCGCACATCCCCGTGGTGATTTGCAGCGTGCTGAAACAGCGGGAACTGGCGCTGGCGCTGGGCGCGGCGGTCTTTTTAGACAAACCGATTACCGAAGCGGCGCTGCTGGGGGCGCTGGCGGAATTGAAACAGATGGTTGATGATGATCGCAGAGAATGAAGTGGCGCTGCTCAAAAGCAGCCTGGAGGAACTTCGCAGCAGTTCGTTCCGGCGGATTGCGCTGCTGCTGGGGGGGGTCTGTTACGCCGGATTTATCTGGGCGCTGTGGCCGGTCAACACCGGCAGCGCCCGGCAGCCGGTGGCGCTGCTGTGCCTGCTGCTGGCGGCGGTCGCCGGCTTAACCTATCTGGCGCGGCGGCGGTTTTTGCAGGGGGCAGCGGTGGGGCTGATCGTCGCGCTGCTGGCGTGCCTGGGCGCGGCGGCGGTCATCTTCCGGCAGGCTGAAATCGCGCACCTGTTCATTGTGCCGGTTATATTTTCGAGTGTGCTGCTGGGACAGTCGGGTATTCTGCTGGTGGCTTTCGCGGCGGCGGCCATCACGCTGGCGCTGACGGGCGCGGGCATACCGGGCAGCCTGCTGCTGCTCCCGATGATTATGCTGGGCGTCGTCACCGTTGCCGTGATGATTGCAACGCGCAACCTGTACACGGCGCTGACGTGGGCGCTGAACGGTTACGAGTCGGCGTTTCGTAATCAGAACATGGCCCGCGACCGTAAAGCCGAACTGGAACAGGCGTTAAAGAGCCTCGATATTGCCACCCACAACCTGTACCGGGCGAATTACGCGCTGGAAAATGCGCGGTATCAGGCAGAGGAGGCGCGGCGGCTGAAACAGCACTTTGCCCAGACGATCAGCCATGAACTCCGCACGCCGCTGAATCTGATCGTCGGGTTTACCGAAACGATGATCCAGTCGCCGGAATATTATGGCAGCGCCCTGCCGCCGCTGTACATGCGCGATCTGAGCATTGTGTACCGCAACGCCTGCCATCTGCAAAGTCTGGTGAATGACGTGCTGGATCTGGCGCGGGTCGAAACGGCGCAGATGAGCCTGCAAATGGAAGAAACCGACCTGACCCTGATCGCGGAGGAGGCGGTGAACACCGCGCGCAGCCTGGTCGAAACACGCGGGCTGCGGTTTGAAGCTGACATCGCGCCCGACCTGCCAACGGTGTGGGTTGACCCAATTCGTATCAAACAGATCATCTTCAACCTGCTGAACAACGCCGCGCGGTTTACCGAGCAGGGCAGCGTCACCCTGCGGGTGCAGCAGCAGGATACCGAAGTGAGTTTTGCCGTAACGGATACCGGTATTGGCATCGCCCCGGAAAACCTCCAGCACATCTTTGAGCCGTTTCGCCAGTTGGATAACCCGCTGCGGCGGCGCAGCGGTGGAGCGGGCCTGGGGCTGACAATCAGCCAGCAGTTGGCGCAGCTGCACGGCGGGCGCATTCGGGTAGACAGCCAGCTCGGAGCCGGCAGCACGTTGACGTTCAGCCTGCCGGTCGCGCCGGTTGAGGCGCTGCCGCAGCTTCATGGCGACAGTCCCGCCACCAGCCGCCAGCCGAGCAAGGACGATGTGGTGCTGCTGGTTACACGCAGTCCGGCAGCCGCTTCGATGATCGCCCGGTATTTACGGACAGTCCGCGCCATCATCGTGCCTGATCTGGAACAGGCGGGACAGGCCGCGCGGCAGATGCTGCCACAGGTGGTCATCATTGACACCTCCGACGCGCCCCTGGCCGCCGACCGGCTGGCGGAACTGGCCGCTGAATGGAGTATCCCGCAGACCAGTTTCATCGCCTGCCCGCTGCCGGGTGAAGGTATTTTGCAGCGGCGGCTGGCGGCGCAGGGCTACCTCATCAAACCGATTTCTCACAATGACCTGTGGGATACGCTGCGCCAGTTTGGCGAGGCGGTGACCAGTATCATGATCGTGGACGACGACCGCGATTTCGTGCGCCTGATCGAACGGATGCTGGATAACCCGCTCAAACGTTACCGGGTAACCACTGCCTACAGCGGTCAGGAGGCGCTGGCACTGCTGCGCTACGGCGCGCCGGATTTGATGCTGCTTGATCTGGAGATGCCTGATCTGGACGGCTTTCAGGTGGTGGAGCATCTGCGCGCCAGCCCCGACGGACAGAACCTGCGCATCGTGATCGTCTCCGGCCAGGCCGAATGGGATACCACTAATCTCATAAAGGGATGTGTTACCATCACAAAAGCGCCAGGAATCACGTCTGGAGAAATCCTGAAGTGGCTGCAAGGTCTGGTGGGTTTTTCGTAAACCGAGTAAGCTCGTTGCCCAACGACACAGCTATTATCCAGAACAGCAGGCGCCTCCACTGCACATCCAGCCAGAAATGGAATTCCGATGCCATGATGATGCCGACAGCGAGAAGGGTGCAGCCGATAACAAGCTGGAGTTTGCTGGAGGAGGTCAACAGGTCTGCCACGATCTGCCAGCCGATCAGCACCGTTAACAGCACGCCAGGCAGCCCCAATTCAGCCCATAGTGTCAGATAAGCATTATGAGCGGGCTGCAACTGCCCATATACCAGATGCTCAACGACGGAAATCTGCGCGCTGCTGGCAATGGTATCTGCCCGCAGCATCAGGTTTCCGGCACCGACACCCAGGAACGGCGACTCCTGAATCACGGCGGCAGTCAGCGGAAAAGCAAAAAACAGGCGCTGAGCCAGATTCTGCTCACGATTGAAGCGAAGATTAACAATCAAGATGATAAAAATCATTCCAACCAGGAGCATCCCGCCGAGGCGCAGCCAGTTTTTATACCGGTGCCGCCGGGTTTTCAGAAGTATAAACAGCACAATGGTGCTTAACCATACCGCACCCAAAGCCCCGCGTGACAGCGTTGCAAAAATGCCGGCGTTAATGATCAACAGCATCAGCAGGGCAGCCCGTTTCATTGGGGCGGCGGCCACCATCACCAGCCAGCAGATCGCCATAAAGTGGCCGATGACCAGAAAATCAGCAAGGGTGTTGGGATTAAAAGTTAGCCCCTGGCCGCGCTCTCCTGTAAATGGGACTTCTCCGAGCCACGTCCAGCCGAGCGAACCCCCATTCCAATGTTGCAGCACGGCAATTCCGGCCTGAAACGCGGCAGTCAGGGCAAACGCAGCGATTATCCCTACCGGGCGGTGTAATCTCACCCGATCTACCAGGATTAACCCCATCGCAAGCAGCAGGGTGGTCATCACTGCGTGGTAGACTGTCAGGAACGGCTGATCGGCCCACAACGCGCCGGCGAATATCCAGAGCGTTAGTCCTGACAGCGCCCAGCAGGCAGCATAACGCCGGCAGAGCATGGCGGTTGTGCTGATTTGCTGGCGATAGCTGCCGCTGAGTATCAGCCGCAGAATGGTCGTTATGATCAGTACCATAAAGGCCAGATCAGCCAGTTTAAAGACAATGCCGCGCAGTTCGAAGATGATACTAAAACGGGTAGGCACAAACCCTAACACGTAAAAAGCCGAGTGAGCCGTCAGTACCGGGACAGCCGCTAATGAAAGGCCCTGTGCCCGGTGCAGCCAGAGGTCTGTCTCAGGCTGCCGCATCATTTGGATTGTACCAGGAACAGATCAAGCGGGGGTTCATCGCCAAAACTGAGCGTCGTGGTTTCAACCCGGTAACGGGTAAACAACCAGGCGAGATTGGGATGCGGCTGCTCGTCTGAACCCAGACGGCTGCTGATAAATACGACGGGTTCCTGCTGCGCCGTCAGATGATCCAGGTATTGCGTCAGTTCAGGTTGTGGAAAGAGAAACAGATTCACTAACCGGACATCGGCCCGTTTCCCTTCCAAATAGTACAAAAATTGGACCGGCACCAGATCGTGCCACTGACCAAAAATCACCGCCCGCAAAGGCACGCGCTGGAGCAGCGCATCTGCCCGTTGGTAAATGGTGGTTTCGGTGCTTAAATCGAGCTGTGGCAGGAAGACCACCAGCGCGAGCAGGGGTAGTACCAGCAAGGCGTAAAACGATCTGGCTGAAAACTGCTGGACCAACCGCCGGAGGCCAAAGGCAACAGGGATAGTCCAGAGTAAAAAGCTGGGGCCAAACATCAGTTGTTTGTCTACGGCCCCATAAGTCGTATAGAAGTAGGTGTATGGCACAAAAAAGACCAGCCACAACCAGAAGGTTCGTCTGGACTGCTGCCACAGGGCAGCGGCCCCAATGACGCCCACCACGACCCCAAGACCGAGAAAATTATGCAGATAGAGTCGAAACACCTGACTGATTTGTCCGGCAGACGGGATAATGCCCTGGTTAAAAAACAATCCCTGAAACTGCCCCCCGGCGATAAACCATGACAGACCGGACAGCGTATCCAGATGTATCGGCTGGAACGCTCCGTCGGCGTTATACGATCCAGCCAGATTAAACGTCGGCTGTAGAGCATAACGCCAGGGGAAGTAAAACTGTGGGATTACGAATAACGCCAGCGCCAGAGCTGCCGAAGCGATACGCAGCCGCCATGAGATGCGCGACTGCATAAATACAGCCACCATACCGGGTGCAAACAGGATGGATGATGGACACATGGCTACCGCCACGCCGAACAGCGCGCCGGCCTGCAGGGCATGACAGGGATGTGGCTGGTTCGATTTTAGCTTCAACAGCGCCCAGCCTACCCACGTTAAAGTGAGAAGTTGAGGGGCGTATACCTCCGCGAACAGCCCAACAGCCCAGACATAATATGACCAGACCCACAGCATCGTCGTGATCGCGGCTGTGCGGCGGTCGCCCACAAGCCGCGCCAGCATGGTATAGAGCACAGGCACAGCAGCGGCCAGACACAGAGCGGAAAACAGATTGCCACGAAAACCGAGATCACCAACAGGCAGATGGAGGAAGAGATGAAGTAAGAGAAGATAAAGTGGATAGCCCGGGCCGTGCGCGATGCCAAGCTGGGCAGCAGCAATAACAAATTCGCCACTGTCCAGCGTGTAAACGGTAGGAGCCATTGTCCGCAGGAGAACAGTCAGGCTCAGAGAAAACAACCCAAGCGGTAGTATAAGCTGCCGGTGCTGCTTAACGAGAACCGTCATAAATGTTTAGTCGAATCCCGGCAGCAAACGCTAAAGCCGATTCTCGAAAGAAACCAGCGAAAGAACAGCCATCCGTTGGGGCACGGCGCGCCGTACCCCAAGCCATTCGATAACCTGCTTTAGCAGTCTGCTGCTGAAAATCTCAGATTAGCACGACCCCTCATACTCGTGCGTCGGGTCGGCAGTTGTAAACTGATAGCGGGATACACAGCGGAACGGATTGATTTCGAACACGTAGACGAAGATTTTTCCTTCTTTATCCGGCCCGATGTTAACCTGGAAATTGCTCCCCTGTGCATCACTCGTCGGCAGCTTGTAGAGAACAACGTAACCGTCGCTGGTACTGGCAACTTCCTGAGCCTCGTCAGCATTATCGGGTAAAGCGGCCAGGTCGTCCATGTTGATCTGCAAGGTTTCATTCGAGGTGCCATCCGGTCCGAGACTGGTCAGCGTGAGCGTATTCTCGTCCGGGGTATCTACTACGGCATTACCGCCCTGCTGCACAATACCCGGAACGGCTGCTGGCACTTCATAGGCCTGGGCGAAGGTTGTCCAGTTGAGCTTCTGGTGCGAAGCGACGATCAGGGCATCGAGTGTCAGGATCGAGGCAACCACCACCAGTATCGCGATCTCAAGGCGCGATCTTTTCATAATCGAATTTCCTCCTCGGGAATAAGTTGCAAATATATCTTAATAGTATTCTGTCGGGAGGCGCATTAAGAATTGACCCTGACGCCCACCGGCCAGATGGCGGGCAGGGTGAAAACCTCAAAAAGCGAAGCAGAAACCCTTTCCCGATAAGAAAGGGTTTCCACCGGAACTTACCCGGCCACGCGGCTGTCTGGCATGACCTCCCGGTTCTTTTCCTCCATCCAGTTCAGCATCACCTGGATGACGAGTCCCAGATTACCCATGCCGCAGTGATTGGCCGCCTGATCGGCCTCGGTGAAAATGCGGCCCGTGATTGATCTGGCGTGGGTCAGGGCTTTCCGCTGCTTGTGATACAGCACCGGCGGCTGAAAGGCGTCCTTCTCCCCGCCCAGCAGCAGAACATCCTGATCAACCAGTTCCGAATGCAGGAAATCCTTGTTCATGCCCATCTGCCAGCGCACCACGTCCAGCAAATCATCCTTCTGGGTGATAAACAGAGTATGCGTGATCACATGCTCCATCGTCGGGACGCGCATCTTCATGCGGATGCCGGCGCGCATCAGCCCCGGCCACTTCATCATCCAGTTGACGAGGCCGCGCGAGAAACCATTGGTGCTTTCCATCCAGTCATAAACCGGCGGAAAGACGATCACCCGCTGGATGCGCTTCTCAAAAGCGGCAGCGCGCAAACACCAGTAACCACCCATCGAGATGCCGAGCAGGGTGGCATCGGTTACGTTGAAATAATCCAGAATGGCACCGGTTGGCTTTTCCCAGGCGTGGTCGAAAGGCAGATGGTGCTTCCGCAGTGCGCCGCCCTGACCGGGACCCTCATAGGCGATGACTTCATAACCGGCCTCTGAAAACAGCTTCCAGAAGCAGTAGAATTCCTCGATGAGCGAGTCGAAGCCGCCGCCGATCAGCACCGTCCCTTTTGGCTGCCCGACGGGTGCAAGGCGGCTGGCTGGCAGGTATCCTCCGGCATAGGGAACCGCGCTGCGCTCGATATGATCATCCCTGAACGCCTCATAAAAGACGTTGATGAACTGATCGTAGATGGCGATTTTGTCGGAGTCGGAGGGCTTTGTCAGGAATTCCGCCGCGCGGTAGTAGAAGGCGGCATTTTTGAGCCGATCCTCCGCTGATGCGGCTCTGGCAAGCGAGATGAAGGCGTTTTTGTAGTCATCGTTGGTCCTGATGGCCGCCGCCGCCTGTTTCAAGTCCTCCAGCCGGGTGAATCCCTCCGAATACCACCGGTTCAACTGGTAGTTGTAGAACTTGTTCGGGTGAAACTGATGGAAACCTACGGGTAGTGTCGTGGTCATGCTCGCCTCCATAACTATCTGAACCCAGACGAGAAATACTCCGAAACCGGCCGGGGCAGCGGCGTGAGATGATCAGGCGTAACCCCATCGTTCAGGATGGTGGTAAATGGCGTGGGACAGGAGTCGAATCACCAGGTCAATATGCTCCATGAACTTCGCATGGGATGCGCCGACTGTGTCGCGGTGATCAACCAGCGCAAACATTTCCAGTTTGATGCCCGCCAGCACCCACATCAGCAGCCGATCTACTTCCTCCGGCGTGGAGCGGAAATCGCTGACATCCACGCCGGCAAACCAGTTGGCCCAAACTGAGAGTCCCTCCTGCCAGTGTTCCTTCATATACGGCCCCAGCAGATGCCGCGCCTCGCCGTCCATAAAGGACATCACCAGACGGTAATGGTTGGGATGCTGTTCGAGGAACGAAAGAGACGCTTCGATCAGGATACGAAATCGGGCCAGAATCTCGTTCGGCCAGGTGCGGGCGGCATCCGCGAACGCTTCGACAAAACGTTTCATCGCCAGATCAACCAGATACAAATACAGGCCGTCCTTGCTGCCGAACCAGTAAAACAGGCTTCCCTTCGGAATACCAAGCTGCCTGACGATATTATTGGTGGAGGCGTTGCCGTAGCCGTGACTGGCAAATTCCGCCACACAGGCGCTGATAATCCGGCTGCGCTCGCTGTCTGACAGCTTTTCGAACGCCTGCAATGATGCCATCTCGACCTCGCAGCTATCCATTCAGCTTCAGCGGGGAAGCATCAAGATAGAATTTGACCACATGGTCAAATTATAGAATGCCTTCGAGTGATTGTCAACCTGATCGTATCGAGGCTAAGTACAAGCAAATTGAAAACATTGGTTGTAGGAGCGCACGGCCTTGCGCCTCTACGGAAACACCCATTATTCTCATCTTGTCGGTGTATTTAGGAGGAACCGGCGCGGTAGTGCGGCTTTATGAAGCCGTGTTTATACCGGCTGGTGTTGGGATAACCACGTCCTCGCGCCGAACGAGGTTATGCACCAGACCACCGCCGCTCAGGTAGAGAATACTGCTGGCTAATCCATCCAGTTCCGGCAGCGCGTGGGTGACGTAGACCACCGTAACGCCCGTTTCCCGTATTAACCGCCGCAGGATGTCCCGGAGTTCCTGTTTATGACCGTCGTCCAGGTGGCTGAACGGCTCATCCAGCAGCAGCACATCGGGATGGACGGCAAAGGCGCGCGCCAGCGCCACCCGCTGCTGCATTCCGCCGCTTAACTGCGCCGGATAATAGTCGGCAAATTGCGCCAATCCAACCCGTTTCAGCCACAACCGGGCTTCGTTACGTGCATCAGCCTGATTGAATCCTGCCGCCCGCAGCGCGACAACCACGTTCTCCAGAGCGGTGCGCCAGGGGAGCAAACGCGCTTCCTGAAACACATAACTGAGGCGCGAACCAGCAGTCGTAACGATGCCGCTGTCGGGCCGGGTCAGGCCGGCGATGAGGCGCAGCAGGGTGGTTTTGCCCGCGCCGGAAGGCCCAACCAGCCCGACGACCTCTCCCGGATGTACCATCAGCGACAAACCGCTGAATACCGGCAGGCCGTTAAAGGATTTGCTCACGCGGTCGAGGCGGATCATGGCAGCGCCTTTTCGGATGGCTGCCAGCGAGTGATGCGGCAGCGCAGCGGCTTCAGGATGGCAAACTCAAGCAGCGCCATCAGCAGCAGACTTGCCAGCATCCAGGCGAACAGGTCCGGGGTTTTCAGGAATGTCCACGCGCGATTGAAGCTTTGGCCTATGCCGTCAGCGGCGCCGAGCAGTTCGGCCATCAGCACCGCGCGCACGCCAGTACCCGCCGCGAGTGTGAGGCCGGTTATCACCTGAGAACTGATGCCAGGCAGATAAATATCCGTGAAAAACTGCCAGCGCGAGAAGCGGTAAACGCGCCCCATCTCGATAAGTTGTGAATCCAGCGTGTCGAAGCCGGACAGCGTGCTGACGTAGATCAGGGGGGTGACAAGGATCGTGACCAGAAAAATCACCTGCCGGTCACCCATGCCAAACCATAACAACCCCAGAATGGCGACAAAGACGGTGGGCAGCGTCATGGCAGCCCAGCGTACCGGCTCCAGCAGCGCGCGGCAGGCGCGGCTGTAACCGGCGGCCAGCCCCAGACCAAAACCGAGCATACTGCCGAGCGCCAGCGCCAGCAGCAGGCGGCGCAGCGTGGTTGTCAGCGCCTGTCCAAGCTGGCCGCTGGCCGCCAACTGTGACAGAGCGGCCAGCGTGTCCGCCGGCGAAGCGACGATAGCGGTATGGGTCGTCAGCGCCAGTCCTTGCCACACCAGCAGCAGCAGCAGAACTCCCGCCGCGCTCCAGCATCGGCGCGGCGAGCATGAGGGGATGATTCTTTTCAGCGCCGCTGCCTGCCCGATGCATACCGGCGGCAGGGTGAGCGGCGCGCGTTTCAGCGTGGGCTGCACGTTGTTACTCACCGCCATAATAAAAATCGTCGTCCGGCAGCCTGCCGCCGATCACATCCGGTGACAGTTCCAGCAGCCGCGTGAAAAAGCTTTCGATGTCCGCCCGCGCCGCCTGGGCCGGCACCGCATCCCAGGCGGTCTGCTGGAGGGACAGCGCCACCGGTTTCGCCGCCAGCCCCAGTTCCGGCAGGTGTTCTTCCGCCAGTTCTCCGGCAGCTTCCGGGTTGTTCATCACCCACTCGACCGCCAGCGCGTATTCCCGCTGGAACGCATCCATGACCGCCGGCTGATCCTGAACGCGCGGCAGGGCGACCGTCCCGGTCAGGGGAGTCTTCAGGCTCTCGTCATTGACGAAGCGCCATTCGTCGGCCAGGCTGAAGGCACGCCGCAGCGGCATTGGTGTGTCTTTGGTTTTCAGGAGGACGGCGGTCGCCAGGGGTTCGGGCAGGATGGCGAGATCGGCCTGCCCGGCCATGAGCATCTGCGCCGCCTGCTGCGGATTCGGCGCGTATTGAACGCTGAAATCCTCAACCGGATTTAGCTCCTGCGCCGTCACGATGTACTGGAACAGCAGATCGGGGATGCTGTTCTGAAACGGGATGACCACCCGCTGGCCCGCCGCGTCCGCCAGCGAGGTAACGGCGGCGTCGGCGCTGATGCCGAAGGACGCATTCCACGCGGCGATGTTCAATAACTGTACTTCCAGGCCGTTGTTATAAAAAATCGCGGCGTTGTTGGAGGGCATGGTCACAAAATCCGCCTGCCCACCGGCAACCAGCGCCCGCAGTTGATTCTGGTCTTCCCACAGCACCAGTTCCACCGTATCGGCTACCCCGGCCAGCCGGTCATTCACCACCAGATAGGCCAGTGGAATAGACAGCGGGCCGGGCGGGCCGGCCAGCACCAGCCGGTCAGCCGCCGCAGACTGAGCGGCAGTGGGCGGAACGGGCGCGATCAAAACAGCAGCCAGCAGAACCAGCAGTACCACACGCATCACCTTCATGGGAAACAACCTCAGGGTCTAAGAATCACAAATCTGGAATAACAACTGCTGTCAACAAGGCGTGAACTGCGGGTTCGCGCGTGCTTTTTGAGGGGAGCTGCCGGCCATAATTTTCACTGACGCCTGTCATTATAAAGTGCCGGATGTCGCGGGTAATAGTGATAAATCTTCATACTGAGGGATTACATCTGTAACTATTTGTGAAAAATTTCTCAATATACAATGGCGTTCATGCTTCGTCAGGGGATAAAACCAACACGGGCGAAAACTGCTGGCCTGTGTCCTTTTTGAAAAGAATTCGCCGGTCGCTGCAACCGCATTTATACCGTCAATTTCAGAGCCTCATCATGGCATCAGCCGTTAATGCCGGCTGGGTTTATTTCCTGAGATTTAGGAGAGTACCGCATGACCTGTACCCACCAGGAATGCCCTGGAAAGCAGTTGGCGCTCGACCGTTACGAGCAGCTTGACGCTTATATCGCAGCACTGCATATCGTCCCGGATAACCCGCGCCGTAAGGAAACCCTGATCCAGACGCTGCACCAGGCGCAGGGGATCTTTGGTTACCTGCCGGCGGAAGTCCAGCGTCATATCGCCCGGAAATACAACATCTCCCACGCGGAGGTATCGGGCGTTATCAGCTTCTACAACTACTTCACCACCACCCCCAAAGGTGAGGTGCAGATCAACGTGTGCCTCGGCACGGCCTGTTATGTCAACGGCGCGGACAAAGTCTTGCAGGAATTTGAGCGCATCCTCAACATCAGGTCCGGCGAAGTGACACCAGACGGCCAGTTCTCCATTGAGAGTTTGCGCTGTGTGGGCGCGTGCGGCCTCGCGCCGGTAGTCACCGTCAACGACAAAGTGTATGGCAAAGTCGTACCGGAGAAGGTTCAGGAAATTCTGGAACACTATCTGGTCGAAGCGAACGTCAAGGAAGAAGGCAACCATGCCCAGGATTAAGTCTTACCGGCAGCTACTGGATACCTACCAGCAGTTTCGCCCACTGCTGAACCTCCGCCTGAACGGACATGACCTGCCGACTTCGGAACGGGCGATTCTGGTCTGCGGCGGGACGGGCTGCCATGCCTCCGAGAGCCAGCAGCTTGTGGCGAATTTCCAGGCGCTTATCGAGAAGAATGGCCTGAGCGATACCATTCAGGCGACGATTTCGGGCTGTTTCGGTTTCTGCGAACAAGGCCCGATTGTCAAAATCTACCCGGATGACGTGTTTTACGTCCAGGTGAAACCGGAAGACGCCACCGAGATTTTTGAGGAACACATCCTCGATAACCGCCGGGTCGAGCGCCTGCTGTATCTGGACCCGGTGCTGAAGGAAAAAATCGCGGCGCAGCACGATATACCGTTCTACCAGCCGCAGCAGCGCATCGCCTTACGCCACTCCGGTCTGATCAACCCGGAAGACATCCGGGAGTACATCGCCGTCGAAGGTTATCAGGCTTTGGGCAAAGTGCTGGCCGAGATGACGCCGGAAATGGTCATCGAGGAAATGAAACGCTCCGGCCTGCGCGGGCGCGGCGGCGCGGGTTTTTCCGCCGGCAAAAAGTGGGAATTCGCGCGGCAGTATCAGTCGCCGGAGAAGTTCGTCATCTGCAACGCTGACGAAGGCGACCCCGGCGCGTTCATGGATCGTTCGATCATGGAAGGGGACGCGCACACGGTGATCGAAGGCATGGCGATTGCCGGATACGCCATCGGCGCGAACCAGGGCTATGTCTACATCCGGGCGGAATACCCGCTGGCGGTAGACCGGCTGCGGCTGGCGATCAAAGAGGCGCGTGAACTTGGCCTGCTGGGTAAAAATATCCTGGGGTCGGGGTTCGATTTTGATGTTGATATTCGGCTGGGCGCGGGCGCGTTTGTCTGCGGCGAAGAAACCGCGCTGATCCACTCGATGCAGGGCGAACGCGGCGAGCCGACCACCAAACCGCCGTTCCCGGCGCAGAGCGGCCTGTGGGGCCGCCCGACGATTGTCAACAACGTGGAAACGCTGGCAAACGTGCCGGTGATCTTCACGCGCGGGGCGGACTGGTACAGCGCGATTGGCACGCAAACGTCCAAAGGCACCAAAGTGTTCGCGCTGGCGGGGCAGGTGAACAACATCGGCCTGGTGGAAGTGCCGATGGGCACGACGCTGCGCGAGATCATCTATGACATCGGCGGCGGTATCAAGGGTGATGCGCGGTTCAAAGCGGTGCAGACCGGCGGCCCGTCGGGCGGCTGCATCCCCGGCCAGTTTCTGGATGTGCCGATTGACTACGAGTCGCTGGCATCCATCGGCTCGATGATGGGATCGGGCGGCATGATCGTCCTGAGCGACGCCACCTGTATGGTGAAGTTCGCCCGGTACTACCTGGAATTTTCAGTGGACGAGTCCTGCGGGCGCTGCCTGCCGTGCCGGGTGGGTACGAAACGCCTGTATGAAATTCTGGTGAATATCACCGAAGGCCGGGGCACCGAGGCCGATCTGGTCGAACTGCGCGAGCTGTCCGAAACGATCTCCGATACGGCGCTGTGCGGCCTGGGGCAAACCGCGCCCAACCCGGTTTTAAGCACGATGAAATACTTCTGGGACGAGTACGAAGCGCACGTGAAGGAACACCGCTGCCCGGCGGGCGCGTGCGAGAAGATGCTGCGCTACCAGATCAACGCCGAAAAATGTATCGGCTGCACGGCCTGCGCCCGTGTCTGCCCGGTGGATGCCATTTCCGGCACTGTCAAACAACTGCACACCATTGACCAGATGCGCTGCATCAAGTGTGGGGCCTGCAAGGCCAAGTGCAAGTTCAAAGCCATTAGCAATAACTGAGGTAGCCAACATGGTCAATGTCATTATTGATAACCAGCCGGTGAGTGTGGCCGAAGGCACCACTATTCTGGAAGCGGCACGGCAAACGCATATTCATATTCCAACCCTGTGCCACCTTGACCTCAGCCGCTTCAGGATGGTCAATCAGGTAGCGTCGTGCCGGATGTGTGTGGTCGAGGTGGACGGGCGGCGGAATCTCGCGCCCTCCTGCGCGACACCGGTGACGGAAGGCATGAACATCACCACCAATTCCCGGCGCGTGCTGGCGGCGCGGCGCAAGCTGTTACAACTGATGCTGTCCAACCATCCGGCGGACTGCCTGGTATGCGCGAAGTCCACCGACTGCGAACTGCAAAAACTGGCCTGGGAATTCGGTATCAACTTCCAGGCCTACCAGCAGGGGGAACGGTACGATTTCCCGGTTGACAAAACCAGCGGTGCGCTGAAACGTGATCCGAATAAATGCATCATGTGCCGCCGGTGCGAGACGATGTGCAATCAGGTGCAGACCGTTGGTGCGCTGACCGCGTTTGGCCGGGGTTTCGATGCGGTGGTCGCGCCGGCGGAAATGCAGCCGCTGGTGGATTCCAGTTGTGTGTACTGCGGCCAGTGTGTGAGCGTGTGTCCGACCGCCGCCCTGACGGGGGTAGGGTACATTCAGGAAACGTGGAACGCGCTGTTTGATAAAACCAAGATTGTCGTGGTACAGGTGGCGCCGGCGGTGCGGGTCGCCATCGGTGAAGAATTCGGCCTGCCGCCCGGCCAGCCGGTGACCGGCAAACTGGTGGCCGGCCTGCGCCGCCTGGGTTTCAACGCCGTGTTTGATACCACCTTCGGCGCTGATCTGACAGTGGTCGAGGAAGCGCATGAGATCATCGAGCGTGTGACCAAAAACGAGAATCTGCCGATTCTGACCTCGTGCTGCCCCGGCTGGATCAATTTCCTCAAACATCATTTCCCCAGCCTGAACTACATGCCGTCGTCGTGTAAATCACCGCAGCAGATGATCGGCGCGGTCAGCAAATCCTACTATGCCAGCAAGATGGGCATTGAGCCAAAAGACCTGGTGATGGTTTCAGTTATGCCGTGTATCGCCAAGAAGTACGAGGCCGCGCTGCCTGAACACCGCGCTAACGATCTGGCGGACGTGGACTATGTGATTACCACCCGCGAACTGGCGAAGATGCTGAAGGAAAGCGGGATTGACCTGCGGCACATGCCGGACGAAGGCTTTGATGACCCACTGGGGGAATCCACCGGCGCGGGTGTTATTTTTGGCGCGTCGGGCGGCGTGCTGGAAGCGGCGCTGCGAACAGTCTATGAGTCGGTGACCGGCAAGGAACTGGAGGACGTGAACTTTACGGCGGTGCGCGGTATGGCCGGTGTGCGGGAAGCCAGCATTCAACTGAATGGCCGCACTGTCCGGGTCGCGGCGGCGTCCGGTCTGGGGAACGCCCGCAAAATTCTGGAGAACATCGAGAAAGGCACCGCGCAATACGATGTCATCGAAATCATGGCCTGCCCCGGCGGCTGCGTGAACGGCGGCGGCCAGCCCTACAGCCAGGAACGAATGGAAGTCATCGAGCAGCGTATCAAGGGGCTGTATCTGATTGATGGCTGGCAAACCGTTCGTAAGTCGCATAAGAACTCGGCGATTCAACGGCTATACCAGGATTTTCTGGGCGAACCGGGCAGCGAGAAAGCGCACGAGTTACTGCACGTCAGCCACTAAAGTCGGGCAGACAGTCAGGGGTGCAGGTGGATAAGCCCTGCACTCCTGTTGTTTTTGTGCCTGCCAATTCATAACGCACATATGGTGTCGGGGCGGATTTCTAAACCCGCCCCTACGGGATGTAATAGTGGTCAACGGCATGACAAAAATTAATCTGTTTGTGTGTATGGGGTCGGCCTGCCACCAGAAGGGAGTCTACCAACTGCGCCTGGCGCTGGAACAACTGCTGGCCGACAGCGGCCTTGAGGCGCAGGTGGAACTCAAAGGGGCGTTTTGTCTTGGCCCGTGTCTGCGCGCGATTGTCATAAAAGTCAACGATCAACTGATTCTGGACGTGAATCCTGACAACGTGGCCCAGAAATTTACCGATGAAATCCTGCCGCTGCTGGCAGAAGTCAGCAGGTGACTAACCCCGATGCACAGTAAAAGTTTATGGGAACTGCTCTGGGATTATGACCCGAACGGGCTGGTGGTGCTGGATAAGGACATGTACGTCCATCTGGTGAACCCCGCCTTCTGCCGGATGTTTGGGGTGGAGGCGGAAGCCATCGTTGACCAGCCGGGGGTACTCATCCTGGATGACATCGCGGAGTTTGTCGAAGCCTGGGAGCAGAACCGCGTGATTCCGTCCCGCGAGCATTATTACGCCCGGTACGGGCTGTATGTGCGTAAGGTGATTTTCCCCATTCCCGATCAGGGTATCATCGCCTGCATTATGGTTGACCTGACTCATGAACAGCAGCAGCGCGAAGAACTGCAACGCTTGCAGCGCGAAACGATTGCCAAAGTGAACGAGGTCGTGGACAACCAGATGCGGGTGGCGCAGGAAATTGCCGAACTGCTGGGAGAAACCACCGCCGAAACCAAGATCAGTCTGCTGCGCCTGCGCCAGATGGTGGAACAGGGTATGGTGTAACGATGGACTGCTTTCTGGACATCTGGTACGCCAGCGTGAACAAAAGCGGTGAAGAACTGTGCGGTGATAAGGTCAAGGTGGTTAAGACCGAGCATAAAACCATCGTGGTGTTATCCGATGGTCTGGGCAGCGGTGTGAAGGCGAATATTCTGGCGACGCTGACCGCCGAAATCATCGTTACGATGCTGCGGGCGGACGTGCCCCTGAAAGAAGTCATCAGCACCGTGATCGGCACCCTGCCGGTCTGCCGCGAGCGTAAGATCGCCTACGCTACCTTTACCGCCATTGAAATTGATCATGTGACCAACCATTTCAAGATCATCAATTTCGACAACCCGCCGACGTTTTATTTCCACCGCAGCCAGCGCGTGCCGCTCAACCGCACTCTCGAAACGATTGCCGGAAAACCGATTTACATCACGGAAGGCCAACTGGAACGGGGTGATTTCATCGGCGTGGGTTCCGATGGCATACTGCACGCGGGGGTGGGCAACATCTGGAACTTTGGCTGGGGCTGGGAGAATGTCGCCGGTTATGTGGAACAACTGCTGCGGCGTTCGGCATCCCGCGCCAGGCCGGTGGTTCAGGGTTTGGTGACAAAAACACAGTCGCTTTACGGGCGGCAGGTGGGTGACGACGCCACCTTTGTCGGGATATACGCCAGGGAGCGCCACAGCCTGATGGTTTTTACTGGCCCGCCGCTGGACGAAAACACCGATGATTATCAGGCGCAGCGGCTGCTCGACTTTGATGGCCGTAAAGTGGTCTGCGGCGGCACGACCGGCAACATTCTGGAAACTTATCTGGGTGAAGTGATTGAGATTGATCTGTCCACGCTGCGGGAAGATGTCCCCCCGATTGGCCGGTTGAGCCAGATTGATCTGCTGACCGAGGGCATCATCACCATGTCACACGCGCTGGACTACATGCGCGCGTGCCGGGGCGATGAACTGCAACTGCCGCGTGACCGGAACGGCGCTACGCTGCTGGCGCGGGAACTGCTGCGCGCGGATTCCGTATTCTTTCTGGTCGGCCAGAAAATCAACGAGTTCTATCAGAATCCGCTGCTGCCCCGAAATCTCTCGATTCGTAAGCATCTGGTGCAGGAAATCGCCCAGTTTCTTCAGGAACATCATAAAGAAGTCAAAGTCGAATTCTGCTGATGAGCCAGTAATGCCGGCCACCCGCAGCGATGACTTTTCCCGGCGATAAAGCCGCCGCGCGAACAGGCGGCGGTGCTGGCCGTCTTTTACGGGTTACTTTTTACCGTTTCCCCCGGCGCGAACACATCCAGCAAACCGTTAGCGATCACGTAGCCGCCGTTGTCACCGAGGGCGAGGGTCGCGGCGCTCAGGTCAAACAGTACGAGGCCATTGCTGCCCAGCACGCGCGCGCCGCCGGCAGCTATTTCCAGCGCCGCGCCATCGTTGAGCGCCAGCGCAGGTACATCCGGGTGCTGGTAGGCCAGCGCCATCAGCCGCCCCCAGCGGTTGTCCGCCATCACACGGGCTTCGAGTGTGATATTCAGCAGCCCCAGGCCGGGACGAAACAGGGTGCTGCCCTGGATGAGACTGCCCTGTGTGGCGGCTTCGATGCTGGCGGCGTCACCGTCAAAGGGTGTAGGGGGATGCGCGGCATAGAACACACCGGCCAGCGCCGCCGCCGCGCCATCCAGCAGCAGCGGCTGGCCCCCGCGCCACGCCGCCGCAATGTCCGCGAGTGGCTCGGCGCTGAGGCGCGAAGCGTCATCCCCGGCGATGATCAGGCCGTCATACGCGGCGGCGTTTAGTTCCGCGTTATCATCGGGCAGATAGACAAACTGCGCGCCGGGCAGTCCGGCGGCCTGCAAGCGCGCCGCGTAGGCTGCCGCCAGCGGGCTGTCGTTGGAAGCGAACAAAACGACCAGCACCCGCGCGCCCGCTCCGCCGGATAATTCGGTAAAACGCGGCAAAACCGAGTCGTTCGCCGGAGCATTGAGCAGGCTGCCAGCCAGCAGCAGCGGGCCGGCGGCATCCGGCAGCGCCAGCGCCGTGTAATCCCGGTTGAGCGCGGCGGGCGGCGCGGCCAGCGAGTGCCGGTGCGTTGTGAGGTCGTAGGCGAAATCGCCGGGAGCGAGGGTGTGGAACAGCACATTCCGCATGGACAGCAGGCCGTCGTTAAACGCGGCACTGTCCGCCGCGCCGAAGGTGGCCGCATCCACGACCATCACCCCGTATAAACCAAAGATGCCGTCCAGTCGTGTTTCGTTGGTTATCTGGGCGGCAGTATAGCCATCCACCCCGATGCCAATTGGGGGCGCGCCGGGCTGTGCCAGCGCGTTCAGCAGCCGCGCCAGCCGCGCGCGTTCCCAGAAGTGCTGTTCCAGGATGACATCTGACAGGCCAAAGGACAGGCCGCGCCGGCGGCTGTCGCCATCGTTCCACAAATCCACCGCGCCCCGTTTAAGGGCGTTATCCGGCCCGAACGCCTCGCTGCTGTAGCCACCAATCATCGCCCGGGACTGGACGGCCAGCCCGGCACTGGTGCCGGCGATGATAACGCCGCGTTCGTAAGCGGCGGCCAGCGCGGCTTCCAGCGGGGTGCCGGCAAGCGCCTGCATGGCGATGATCTGGTCGCCGCCCAGGATAAAAACCACGTCAAGGTCAGAGTCTTCCGCCAGCGCGACGTTCACCGGGTCGTCGGCGTCAGCGCGGGTGAATACCGGCGCCAGCAATACCGCGCAGTTAACGCCCTCGGCGGCCTGTTCCCGGCAGGCCGTTTCGATCTGAGCGCGGCGCTCATCAGCGTCGGCCAGATTTTGCGCGCGTTCCTCGTCGCTGATGCTGCCGGCGCTGGACGCATAGGTGACCGGCAGCACGATCACCGTCAGGCGGTCGTCCCGGTCACGCGCCCGCGCCGCCGCGAACACCCCGGCGAACGTATCGGCGTAACCGCCGCCAATCGGAATGAACAGTCGTGAAGTAGCTTGCGCCATCAGCGGAACTCCAGTCAACAGGCACAGCGCAGCGAGAACAGTGACCGCAAGCGGTAGGGAGGGACGCATATGATTTTCCTGGTTTCAAGACAGACAACCCATGCAGCCAGAGGATTATAGCCGCCAGAGGTGGAGATGATCAAAGAAAGCGGGCGAGACAAACCGGCAGGCTGTCTCGCCCGAACGAACAGTGTTTAAGCGGGGTGGACGGCAGCTTCAACCGCTGCCTTGATGTCGGCTGCGGCAATATGCTGGCCGCAGCGAAACTCGACGACAATCGGGTCGTGCGTGCGATCATGCAGATCGAAGCGCAGCTTGCCCAGTGATTCAAACCGGCATTCATACAGATGGACGGCAGCGATCTCATGCAGATAGATGGTTCGATCACCCCGAAATAGCGTGGAAAAAACATCCTTCCGGCGAAGCACCAGCCGATCCGGGTACAGTTCGAGATCGTTGTGGATACCGGTCAGTGTTCGGGTCGGCTGCGTTGGAGCGGTTCCTGTTGCCATACTGACCTCCCGCATAAAGCACCAATCCCTAGATATATTATAAAGCCCGCCGCCGGGACTGTCGGGTGTCGTTTGGCATCATCTATCATTTCATTTGTCACAAAATGCCGCTGGGAATAAAGTCCTACAATTCACAGACTTACTTGTGACATCTTGTGTCGCAAATGTAAAAATTTTTGAAAAAAGGGTTTGTTTTCCGTTAATGCCCTGTCGCATATCTTGACACATCCAAACGAATGCTCATATAATGCAGTCATAATTAGAAAGATTGTTACGGTTTTCATCAGTTTCGATGGCCCTCACCGGCCATTGGCCGCGAGACACACAGTCATGAGCTATGTCAGCAACCGGGTCCTTAAGATCAATGTAGGGTTCCTTCTGGCAGACGGCCCCGGTCACAGCCATGAGACCACCTTTGACGTGCCGGAAATCCGGGTGGCTGATGATCTGACACTGGCTTATGTACGCGGCTCTATGCGCCTCAGCCGTACTAAAGAAGGTATTCTGCTTCAGGGACAGCTTGATGTAGGTATTCGTGGTGAGTGTTACCGCTGCCTCGATCCTGTGACACAAAATGTCACCCTGGAGTTGGAAGAACTGTATCTGTACCCCCCCCAGCCCGGCGCTGAACTGGTGGTGGATGATACGGCAATCCTTGATCTGGCGCCGCTGCTGCGTGATGAAGCTCTGATTGTCGCCTCGCGCGGGTGGTTGTGCCAGGTTGATTGTAAGGGGCTGTGCCAGAACTGCGGGACGAACCTCAATCATGCTGCCTGTGATTGTGCGGTGGAGGACATAGACCCGCGTTTAGCGCAGTTGAAGAAACTGCTCAAGTAATCGTTTCTTAAAGCAAAAGATGGGGGTCATCTTGATTGATTTCGGGTCTGATTACGATACCGGTTTGAACATGATTCCCGATGTTGATTTCTTTGCCGACGATCTTCCGGGGGGCGAGCCGTTTGACGATCTGTTATTTACGGCGGCAGAAGATTTTGAGGACGATTTCAACGACGACGAACTGGATGACGACCTCGAACTGGACGACGATGACCTCGACGAAGGCTATGATCTGGTCGGGCTGACCTCCAGCGACACAGTTGGGCTGTACCTGAAAGAGATGGCCCGGGTGCCGCTGCTGTCCACCGATGAAGAAATCGCGCTGGCGGTGCGGCTGGAAACCGGCCTGGAATGCCAGCGCCGCCTGGAACGCGACCCCCACAGCCCTCACGCCCTGGAATGGAAACTGCAACTGGAAGACGGGCTGAACGCCCGCGAACACCTGATTAAAGCCAATACGCGGCTGGTGGTTTCGATTGCTAAAAAATACATGTGCCGGGGCGTGCCGTTCCTCGATCTGATTCAGGAAGGTAACCTGGGGCTGATGAAAGCGGTCGAGAAGTTTGATTACCGGCGCGGTTTCCGCTTCAGCACCTACGCTACGTGGTGGATTCGCCAGACGATCACCCGCGCGATTGCCGATCAGGGGCGTACCATTCGTGTGCCGGTGCATATGAGCGACCGTATTCGCCGGCTGTACCGCGTGGCGCGGCAGTTGGAACAGGAATACGGGCGTAAGCCGACGGCGGACGAAATCGCGGTGGAGATGGACATCGAACCGCGTAAGGTGCAGTGGATGCTGCGCGTGTCGTGGCAGCCCTTGAGCCTGGAACACCCCGTTGGTGATGATGAAGACAGCGAACTGGGCAACTTCATCGAGAACGATACAACGCTGACACCCACGCAGGTAGCCTATAACAACCTGCTGCGTGAAAAAATCGAGCAGGTGTTAGCCACGCTGACCCCGCGTGAAGCGCGTATTCTGCGGCTGCGTTTTGGTTTGCAAAACGGGCGCTGCTACACACTGGAAGAAGTGGGGCAGAAGTTCGGCCTGACGCGCGAACGCATCCGGCAGATTGAAGGCCGGGCGCTGCGCCGTCTGCGCCACCCGCGCCGCGCGCGTCAACTGCGCGATTATCTCAGTTAATTACAACAGCGGAGGCGCGCATGGTTCGCCTGATCGCTCTGGCGCTGATGCTGCTGGCGTGGCTGCCGGCGCAGGCGCAGCAGGATGAGTTTGGATTAAATCTCCGTGACGCGCGCCTGCTGCGCGAAGGGCTGCAAGCCACGCGCGACGCGCGCTCGTTTCAGTTTACGCTGACGGCCACCCTGGATGTCACCAGTGGCACGGAACGCGTTCAGATCACGCTCGATGGCAGCGGTACGGTGCTGTCCGGTGATGCTCCGGCGCTGGATGTCACCATAAACGCGCGGACGGACGGACTGCCGGATCTGCCGGCCCGCTTTACGGTAGACCTGCGACTGGTCGAGGGGATGGTTTACGTGCGCGGCACAGACCTGACCACCGGTACCAGCGACGGCTGGCAGGCGCAGCCGGTCAGCGCCATTAATGATCTGCTGGCGTCCAGCACGGGCAGTGCGGACATGGAAGCATTGGCCGGCCTGGCGCAGCCGCTTCAGGCGATCAACTGGGTGGAATTCATTCGTATGACGCGCCCCGGCCAGCTCCCCCGGTTCGTCGCTGAATTTCAGTTCCGCGATTTTTTTCTGTCGCCCGGTTTCGCCACCTTTCTGGGCGAACTGCTGGCTGCATCCGACACCGGCACCACCTATACGCCGCAGCAGGTATCCGCCATCGCGGCGGTGATGACCACTCTGTTCCGCGACCCGCGCCTGACGGCGGAGTTCGTTTTTGGTTTAAATGACCAGCGGCTGCGGTCGGGAACGTTTGATCTGCACCTGGACTTTGACCCTTCAGCTTTTGATGCCGGCAGCCCGCCGGTGACGGTGGATTTTAATGCTGAGATGCGGCTGGATGCTTATGACCAGCCGCGCACGATTGCCGCGCCGGAAGGGGTGGGCGTCCCGGTCGTGAGCGCGCCGACCCCCGCGCCGCTGGCCGTGCAGCCGATTCCCGGTAAAGCCCTGTTTCCCGGCCAGCCGATACGCATTCAGATGACCGGCGAAGGGCCGCTTGATCTGGTGTTTTATGCCACCGCGCCCACGACGATCAGCGTGTACGCGCGCAGTCTGGTTGATTCTGACGCGGCGGTAGATACCACGCTGGAAGTGTTCGGCGTGGACGGTGTATCGCTGGCGGCGAACGACGACCTGAACACGACCAGCGGCGACGCGGGAATTGAAAATCTGGCGCTTGCGGTACCGGGCGCCTACCGGATTCAGTTAGGCACTTTCGGACGGGGTGAGACGGGCGGTGTCGAGGTACGGCTGGTGCAGGCCGATGCCCTCACGCAGCCGCCGTCCCTGGCTGAGACCATCGAAGGACGCATTGAAGGCAGCCGTCCATTTGAATATACCTTTACCGGACAGGCCGGGCAGTTGGTGACGATCACCGCGCAGGCGGTCAACCCGCCGTCGCCTAACCTCGATCTGGCGGTGGCGATTTATAACCCGGATGGAACCCAACTGGACTATGACGACGATTCGGGTGTGGAGGCTGGTTTAGGCAGCCGGGATGCGGCGCTGCTGGCGGTGGAACTGCCGGCTGATGGTGACTACCGGATTGAAGTCTCGTCGTTTATGGGCATCAAAGGGGACTTCCGGCTGGTGCTGGCGTCCGAACGTTAAAGAGATTGTTGGTTCTCGTACCAATCATGCAACCTTCATTTGACAGGGCGTTAAAATCGGCTTAAACTGTCCTTATGCTGGCACCTAGAGAAAGACAGTGCTGCCATGAGAAAGTTTCTGCTAATCGAATATCTAGCCTTCTGAACGCGCGGTTTGGGGTGCATTCCCGACCGCGCGTTTTTTACATCTGTCTACAGTAGTCTATAAGGAGTTCCGTCAATGGATTACGGCATGATCGGCAAAATTGATAAAGCCAGACGCTATGCTGAAGAACCCCATCGTATCACCTTTAACGCGCTCGCTGTAGAGTTCCGGGGCGATAACAACCATTACCAGATGAGTATGAATGGTGATGGCTGGCACTGCTCGTGCCCCGGTTTTCGCAGCCACAGGATTTGCCCGCACGTGATGGCGCTCGAAAAACTGCTGCGCCCCATGCTTAAGCGTAATCCGCTGCCGTATGCGCCGGGTCAGAATGTGGTGAGCGACGTGGAAAAAGCCAAGCGTTATGCCGAGGAACGCGACCGCATCCGCTTCAAATCCTTTGATGTTACTTTTCATGGCAACAATAATGACCATCACTTCGGCCACGAAGACGCGCGCTGGCGCTGCGACTGCGACTTTTTCAACAGCCGCCACGTGTGCAGCCACACGATGGCGATGGAGCGCATTCTGGGGGTGATGCTGCCCGCCCGCGCGCCGGTGACCGAGTGATCGTCCTCTGACATCTCACAGACTGAAATCGGGGCGGCTGCACAGGCCGCCCTGCTGTTTCACCGCGAAACCCCGCTTTCTACGCCTGGCCTGATTTCACAAACTGTTACAACGTTTGAAAATATAGACCGCGTTAATCTTAAGGCTTGGTGTATTCAGGTTGCCTTACAATTATTTCAAGTAAGGCTGTCATACTATTCGACCGTTTATGAGCGGAACAGTGAATGCTTACCACGAAACACGTTCAGTTGAGTTGTTGTCCTTCTCAGGAGGTTAAGTTATGAAACGCTCTTGCACTCCGGGAACCGAGGTCATTGGACAGGCTATGCTGTCCTACATTAACAACATTCAGGCCGATGTCATTCTGCCGCTGCTGGAAAAACACAAGCTGCGCGACATCCAACCCGATCAGTGGTATCCGCTTCAGCCCTGGCTGGATGTCATCTGGGACGAACTGGCCCCCCGGCCTGATTTTGAATCCACCATGATCGCGGTTGGTCTGAAGGTGGTGGAATTTGCGCTGACGCCGCCGGAAATGAAACATGTCACCCTGGGGCAAATGCTGGAAGGGTGGGACATCCATTTTCATGCCAACCACCGCAACGGCGAGGTGGGGCGGATTGTCACCGAGAAAGTCAACGACAAGACCTACAAGACCACTCACCAGCACATCTACCCTGATGGCCTCAACTACGGGCTGGCGTATGGGTTTGCGCGTGAAATGCTGCCCAAAGGCACGCCGTTTAAGGTGGAATACGAGGATTATAACTACCGGCTTGACCGGGGCGGCGCCGATAAAACGGTGATCATCGTCAGTTGGGAATAGGCATCTTTATGATTACAGCAGGGGTGGTTCACAAACCGCCCCCGCATTTTTCGACACTGTGTTTTGAGAATGCAGGCTGTCATTCCGGGCGATATGGGGCGATGGTTTCAATATCGCCAACGTACTCCGGCAGATTGGCATGTCCCAGCATTTGCCGGATAGCCTGTATCTCCCCAATGTGATACCAGTAATGGTAAGTGATACGCCGCATGACCGAGCCGATACTTTGCCCCACCGGCTTGCCATTGTGCAGCAGCTCCTCCTGGAATTTATCGGTTGTCAGTGTATCCAGGAATGGATCCGCCGCCTGTGTCACCTGATGCCAGATGTCCAGCATTTCGGTCAGAACCGGGGTATTCATTGGCGCGCCATAAGCGAATAAATCATTCAGTTTTGGAAACAGGATGATATTTTGCGAACGGTGCAGCCAGTAACGCTGTTCATGCCACGCCAGATGCCCCACCGTCCAGCTAATGCAGTTCATCGGCCCAAAGTGCCGCGCCCCATCCTCGTCCGAAATGCCTTCCAGCCCACGCAGCCATTCACCGCGCGTGAAACGAAACTGGTCAACCAGTGGATGTGCCATGTGTGTGCTCCTTGAGTTTATGAAGTGGAATATATGTTCTGATTGTATCAGGAGCGGACACCGCCGTCAATCACACCAGGCGAAGTAGAACGGCTTGGTGTAGTGATATTCCGTAGGGGCACGGCACGCCGTGCCCCTACCGTGTTTTTACGGGTATTTCCGGTTCAGCATCCGCGCGTAGGGGATGGTTTCGCGGATGTGCGGCAGGCCGCAAACCCAGGCGACGGTGCGCTCCAGACCCAGGCCAAAGCCGGCGTGGGGCACGCTGCCGAAACGCCGCAGGTCAAGATACCAGGCATACGCCTCGCGCCCGATGCCCATTTTCTGCACGCGCTCTTCCAGCAAATCCTGTTCGTAAATGCGCTCGCTGCCACCGGTGATTTCACCGTATCCCTCCGGCGCGAGCAAATCCACGCTGCGGCACACTTCCGGGCGGCCTTCCACCGGCTGCATATAAAATGCCTTAAACACCGACGGGAAGTTGTAGACAAACACCGGCTTGTCGAACATCTGCGTCAGTTCGGTTTCGTGCGGGCTGCCGAAGTCCGTACCCCACTCGATCTGCACCTGGGCGCGGTATTCCGGGTCTTCGATCTCGGCGGCGCGTCGGTTCAGACGCTCCACCGCTTCGTCATAGCTGATGCGTGGAAACGGCGCGACGACTCGCTGGAGGGCGGTAGTGTCGCGTTCGAGGATTTTCAGTTCTTCGGGGTGTTTTTCCAGCACCGTCTGCACGATGTGGCTGATGAACTGCTCCTCCATCTCCATCAGGTCTTCCAGCGAAAAGAACGCCATCTCTGGTTCCAGCATCCAGAATTCCATGAGGTGGCGGCGCGTCTTGGATTTCTCGGCGCGGAAGGTCGGCCCGAAGCAGTACACCTTGCCAAACGCGGCCATGTTGGCTTCGTTATATAACTGTCCGGTCTGCGCCAGGAAGGCCGGTTCGCCAAAGTAATCAATGCTGAACAGCGTGGTGGTATCCTCACCGGCGGCTGGCGTCAGGATGGGCGTATCCACCAGCATATAATCGTGGTTGTCCAGCCAGTTGCGGATTTCGCGCACGATGGTGGCACGAATCCGTAAAATCGCCCACTGGCGCGTGGAACGCAGCCACAGGTGGCGGTTGTCCATCAGGAATTCCACGCCGTGTTCTTTCGGTGTGATCGGGTATTCGTCGGCCATCTGGATGAGCTGCAAGGACTTGATGCCCAGCTCAAATCCGCCGGGAACGCCGGGGGCGCGATCATCCTTGCGGACGCTGCCAGTCACGATAATGGATGACTCCTGCGTCAGCTTGCCCGCAATCTCAAATTCCGCTTCAGCCATTTCCCTTTTAAAAGCGACACACTGGGTGATGCCCGTGCCGTCGCGCAGTTGAATGAATTGCAGTTTGCCTTTGTCGGTGCGGTTATAGACCCAGCCGCGCAGGGTTACTTCCTGCCCGTCATAGCGGGCTATATCGCGGATGTTGATGATCGTTGCCACTACGCTTATCCTTCATGGTAGTTGGAATGAGATGCGTCTGATTATAGCCGCCCCCGGCACAGCGTCAATTGACCTATCACAAATGGGCCAAACTACGTATTGTCGTGTGCATATTCTATCGTTATAATTAATATTGTTTTCACTGAAGAACTACAAACTGTTAATGTTCGCCGGGTACAGTTTTAAAGACTGTGCGATTAAATGGATATTGTCGTGGAAACAGACCCAAACATCTCAAACTGGCACTACGCCTATATGGATATGATCCGGCACTGGCATCCAGGGTCGGAGAAGTATACCGGGGGCGATGCATTATTCACGGCGCTGGAAAACGGCTGGCAGATGAACCCTGAGGTGAAATACGAAGAATACTGGCACGCCGGCGTGCGCAGCGTGTTGGTGTATCACTTCGAACTCAGCCGGGACGGCGAAACGATGGTCATGCCGGTGATCCGCAACCCGTATGTGAACCGCATCGTGCGCGAAATGCCGGCGACTCTGGTGCCGGTTGTCGTGGACGATGGCGATCCCAGCCACCGGCTCAGACCCACGCGGTAGCGTATTCGGCAGCCAGGCGCACCGTTTGCAGGTGAATGGCCGCCACCTCTTCAACCCGCCGCGCGTAGCCGCCGGCCATGACGACGGCCACCGGCAGCCGCCAATGGCGGCACAGGTCGAAGATTAAGCGGTCGCGTCGGGCCAGCCCATCCATCGTCAGCGCCAGCCGTCCCAGCCGGTCATCCCGGTAGGGGTCAGCCCCGGCCAGGTAAATCGCCAGATCGGCGCACGCCAGCGCCAGCGCCCGCTGGACGCCTTCTTCCAGCAGCGCCAGGTATTCGTCGTCGCCCGTGCCATCGTCCAGTTCCACGTCCAGGTCGCTCCGCATTTTGCGGAACGGGAAGTTTTTCGCGCCATGAATCGAAAAGGTGAAGACCGAAGTATCGCCCGCGAAGATCGCCGCCGTACCATCGCCCTGATGCACGTCGCAGTCCAGGATAACCACGCGGCGCACGCGGCCTTCCGCCTGCATGGCGCGGGCGGCAATCGCGCTGTCGTTGAAGACGCAGTACCCCGCGCCGTGATCGTGGTGGGCGTGATGCGTGCCGCCCGCCAGATTCACCGCCGCGCCGTCGGCCAGCGCGCAGCGGCACGCGCCTATTGTGCCGCCGGACGAGCGCCGCGACCGCTCGACCATCGCCGGCGACCAGGGAAAACCGATGCGCCGGATTTCGGCGGGGGTAAGGCTGCCGGTGGTCACCCGCTCTAAATAGTCGGCGTCATGCGCCCGCAGAATATCGGCGTCAGCGGCGGCTTCCGGTATACACAGATCATCCGGCGCGACGATGCCTTCCGCCTGCACCCATTCACGCAGCAGTTGGTACTTCCGCATCGGGAAGCGGTGTTCCGGGGGCAGGGGCAGCACAAAGTGATCGCTGTAAAAGACCTTCATGGTGTACAGGTCACAAGAATACATTTACGAATAAGATTCGATTGTGCAGTTTGGATAATTACAATTTTTCTAGAGTCGGTGTATGATTTTTCAAACGGGAAATCACATCGAATATCGTTCTCGAACATAGCACTTACATCCAGTACAGAGATACGTAGTTTGGTAAAGGGTGAACGATATGACTGACTATACCGTAGACAACGGGTTGTTTGCCATTGAAGAAGACTTTATAGACACCTACCGCCACTGGCACCCACAGTCCGAACCCTACGCCGGAGGCGATGCGCTGGCGACCGCCCTGTTTATGGGGTGGAAGTCCAAAAATATCGTCCTGCTCGAACATCACTGGCTTGGTGGCTCCCGCCGTATCAACATCTATCACTTTGAACTGCTGCACGGCGATCAATCAGTTGCTATGCCGGTGATTAGCAACCCGTATGTTGAACGGCTGATTGTCGAGCAAGGGCTGCGGGTGGTGCATCTCAGCCGGAGTCGCCCTGTGCTGGCGGTTAAGACCATGCGACCTCGTTCCGGTAGTGCCGCTTCCGTTCTTAAGGACGCGCGGGTGCAGGTTCAAAAATAACCTGGCGCGGCCTGTTAGACCGTTTTCACAAAATATATACCGCTTACTTTAAGACCCGTATCCGTCTCGAAAACCGCCGGACAGGCCGCGAAGCCCAGGCGTAGTTTCAGCGCGTAGTTCTCCGGGTGATCGTAGGACGACCACGACCGCAGTTGGTACACGCCCAGATCACGCGCCAGTTGCAGCGCAGCCTGCTGGAGCGCACGACCATATCCCCGGCGGCGGTGTCCGGTATCTACAGCGAAGGTCTGCACGAATAGTTCGTCCAGTGGGGTGCCATCAGGCCGGCTTACCGGCGCGGGCGGCTGGTCACCGGCGGCTGGCAGGGTAAGCGGCTGTCGCAGCAGCGAGAGATGCCCTACGACCTCCTGCTCCACCATCACGCCCAGATAATAGGTCTGCGCCAGTGGCTGGCCGCCGGCGGTTACGGCCCAGCGTGCCATCCGCACCCGGTCAAGGTGTGCCCGGTAAGCTGCCCACCGGGGATGGTCGCTGGAAAACTGTTCGATCATCATATGTGCCTCCTGCCCGGCATTCTAACACAACATCAGTTAGGGATAACGTTTATAGCCCTCACCCGACTTCTCTCAGGGGACATGCGTCCCCATTCGAGTCGCCCTCTCCCTCATGGCGAGGGACTTGAAGACCGCTCCTGATCCGAATTCTCCCCTTCGCCCTGACGCGGATCGGAAGGGGCCGGGGGATGAGGGCAAAAGGCGCAAATCCCTTATCCCTAACTGACGTTAACACAGACAGCCGCGACTGCCGTGACTTGTTTGACAACGTTTTCAATCTGCGCTACACTTATTTTGTAAACGTTTTCAAGAATGATTCAGTTGTTTGATCATGGGTTTTTTTCTGCGCTCCAAAAAGATTAGCCCAACTGGTCGTTTGACGAAGGATCGTCTATGACGGAAAAATCGGGCAAACCCCGCAGCGCCACGATTAAGGATGTGGCGCGCGAAGCCAACGTGTCTTATGCAACCGTATCGCGTGTTTTAAACGATTACCAGCATGTCAGGCCGGATAAACGCCAGCGCGTGCTGGCAGCGATGGAGCGGCTGGGGTACAGCGTCAACCTGCAAGCTCGCAGTCTGGCGGGCGGCCACTCGCAGGTAATCGGCCTGATCGTCCATGACCTCGGCAATCCCTATACGGCGCAGGTAGTGCAGAGCATAGATGAAGCTCTGGCTCATGCTGAATACGAGCTGGTGCTGCACACCACTCACGGCCACCACCATAAAGAAGCAATTTATGTTGACATCCTGACACATGGCATGGTGGATGGCCTGATGATGCTGATTCCGCTGGGGCCTACGACGTATTTGCAGCAGCTTCATAAGCGGCGTTTCCCCTACGTTATCGTCTGCGATCACCAGCAGTTTGACGACTTTAGTCCGACGATCACGACCACCAGCTGGCAGGGCGCGTATGATGTGATGCGCTACCTGATCGAACTGGGACACCGCCGTATTGGTTTTATCACCGGACGGTCGGATTTTATCAGCGCGGCGGAACGGCTGGAGGCATATAGGGCGGCGCTGGCCGCCTACGGCCTGCCGCTCGATCCGGCTTTGATTCAACCCGGTGATTACCAGTATCGCTCCGGTTACGCGGCGACACTGGCGCTGCTCGATCTGCCGCAGCCGCCCACCGCGATTTTTGCCGCCAACGACCTGATGGCCTTTGCCGTTTATGATGTCGCCCGCAGTCGGGGACTTCAGATACCGGGTGATTTGTCCGTCGCCGGTTTTGACGATGTTCCACAGTGTGCGTATATGCATCCGGCGCTGACCAGCGTGCGACAGCCGCTGCTCGATATGGCACAGCTTGCCGCCCGGATGCTGCTGGAATCCATTGATGAACAGGACAGCCCGGTGAAACGGATTGTCCTGCCTACCGAACTGGTTATCCGCGAATCCTGCCAGCCTCCGGCACCAACGGAGCGCCCGTCTATTCACATCAACGCCTGAGCGGAAAGGAGTTCACCAACGTCCTGCGGATTATGCGCGTATAATGGCATATGTCACCCTGCTCATCATTCCGGCGGTGGTTTTCTACCTGTACGCGGAAAAATATATCGTAACAGGTTTGACGGGTGGTGAATTAAAGGGGTGATCCGCCGCACTATATAAATGATAAAGGCAAGGTTTCCATGACCAGTCATCACTTGTATTCAGATGCATCCCGTTCAGTTGACGAGCGCGTCGCTGATCTGCTGTCCCGCATGACGCTGGACGAAAAAATTGCCCAGTTAGGCAGCTACTGGGTTTATGAAGTGCTGGACGGCCTGAGCTTCTCGCTGGAAAAGGCGCGCCGCTTGATGGCGCACGGCGTGGGTCAGGTGACACGCCTGGGCGGCGCCAGCAATCTAAAGCCGCGCCAGGCGGCTGAACTGGCAAATGCCATCCAGAAATTCTTGCAGGATACGACTCGCCTGAAAATTCCTGCCGTCATCCATGAGGAATGCTGCGCCGGGTACATGGCCTACGGTGCGACGGTGTTCCCGCAGGCGATCGGGGTGGCAAGCACCTGGGAACCGGAGCTGGTCGAGGCGATGACGACCGTCATCCGGGAGCAGATGCGTTCGGTCGGGGCGCACCACGCGCTCGCGCCGGTGATTGATGTGGCGCGGGATGCGCGCTGGGGACGGGTGGAAGAAACGTTTGGCGAAGACCCGTATCTGGTGGCGCAGATGGGCAACAGTTATGTGAAGGGCTTGCAGGGCGTGGATTTAAAGCGCGGCATCGTGGCGACCGCCAAACACTTTGTCGGCTACGGCCTGTCGGAAGGTGGCATGAACTGGGCGCCGGCGCATATCCCCCCGCGTGAACTGCGCGAAGTGTATCTGCACACCTTTGAGGCGGCGGTGAAAGAGGCGGGACTTGCCTCGCTGATGAACGCCTACCATGAACTCGACGGCGTGCCGTGCGGCGGTTCGAAGGAACTGCTGACGGACATCCTGCGTGATGAGTGGGGTTTTGACGGCACGGTGGTGTCGGACTACTTCGCCATCAATATGCTGCTGGAATATCACCAGCTAACGAACGACAAAGCCGAAGCCGCCCGGCTGGCGCTGGAAGCCGGAATTGACGTGGAACTGCCCAGCACCAACTGTTATGGCGACCCGCTGCGCGAGGCGGTGGAGCGCGGTCTGGTGCGCGAATCGCTGGTGGACGTGGCCGTGAGCCGCGTGCTGGCGCAGAAGTTCACGCTCGGCCTGTTTGAAAATCCGTATGTAGAGGCCAGCAGCGTAATATTTGACACGCCGCCGCAGCGCCAACTGGCGCGGGAAATCGCGCAGAAATCCATCGTGCTGCTGAAGAACGACGGCGGCCTGCTGCCGCTGGCAAAAGACATCGGTTCGCTGGCCGTCATCGGCCCGAACGCCGATCAGGTGCGGCATTTGTTTGGCGATTATTCGTACCCGGCGCATATCGAAACGCTGCTGGAAACGCGCCACAAGAACCCATTCGGCCAGGCGCTGCCGGATCACATCACCGAGATGAAGGATTTTATCGAGGTGGTCAGCGTCCTAACAGCCATCAAAAGCGCCGTGTCACCTCAGACGGCTGTCCGGTACGCGCAGGGCTGCGGCGTGCGTGATGAGTCCCGCCAGGGTTTTGCCGAAGCGGTGGCAGCGGCGCAGCAGTCGGATGTGGTGGTGCTGGTCATGGGCGATAAAGCCGGCCTGACCGACGACTGCACTTCCGGCGAAGCCCGCGACCGCGCCGAACTTGATCTGCCCGGCGTGCAGGCCGACCTGGTCAAAGCGATTTATGACACTGGCAAACCGGTCGTGCTGGTGCTGGTTACCGGTCGTCCGGTGACGCTGGGCTGGATGGCAGACGATCTGCCGGCGATTCTGGAAGCGTGGTTCCCCGGGGAAGAAGGGGCGGGCGCGATTGCCGATGTGTTGTTCGGCGACGTGAATCCCGGCGGGCGGCTGCCGATGAGCTTCCCGGCAGATGTGGGACAGGTGCCGGTGTACTACGGCCACAAGCCGTCCGGCGGGCGGTCGCACTGGAAGGGCGATTATGTTGAGACGAGCAGCAAGCCGCTGTATCCGTTTGGTTACGGCCTGAGTTATACCACCTTCGACTATGCCAATCTGCGGATTGAAACGCCGCAGGCGCGGGCCGGCGATACGGTAGTCATTCGCGCCGATGTGTGCAACAGTGGGGCGCGCGCCGGCGAAGAAGTGGTGCAGTTATACGTGCATGTGCCCTCGGCGGCTGTCACCCGTCCGGTGAAGGAACTGAAAGGCTTTAAGCGGGTGGCGCTGTCCCCCGGCGAAACCCGCACCGTGACCTTCGAACTGCCGGTGAATCTGCTGGGTTTCTACAACCACGACATGCAGTTTGTCGTGGAACCCGGCACCGTGCAGGTGATGGTGGGCGCGTCGGCGGTGGACATCCGGTTAAACGGCACGTTCGAGATCGTGGGTGAGGCCGCGCCGGTGACAAAAGTGTTCACCAGCGCCGTCCGCGTGGACTAATTCATTATCCGTACAGAACAGCCTGACAGCCCCTCAACCGAGGGGCTTTTTTTTATGAGTGAATCGAGAGTAACACCGGGCAGAGCAGACCGGTGACTTGACGAAGGGCGCGGGTTCAACGTATTCTCCAATCGAATCAAGGTGCAGGAGTAACGGATGACGACGCGCTCATATCATTTACGCTGGTTATGGATTATCCTGGTTATGGTCATGCTGAGTGTTCCGGGCACGACCGCCGCCCAGGAAGTCACGCCCGAAGCGACTGAAACTCCCGTCGGCTATGATCTCACCATCGCCGCCCTGCGCGAGCGAGAGATCGAAGGCAGCGACATCCTGATTGAGCAGGCCTTGATCAACGGCGCGAACTACTCACGTTATATCGCCAGTTATGTCTCGGAAGGCAATAAAATCTACGGCCTGCTCACCATCCCGTTTGGCGATGTGCCCGCCGGCGGCTTTAAGGCCATCGTGTTTAATCACGGTTATATTCCGCCGGCGTCTTATGTCACGACGGAACGCTACGTCGCGTATGTTGACCTGCTGGCGCAGAGCGGCTTTGTCGTTTTTAAGATTGATCTGCGCGGGCACGGCCAGTCGGAAGGGGAGGCCATCGGCTCGTACTTTTCCCCCGCCTATACGATTGACGCGATTTCCGCGCTCCGCAGCTTGCAGCGCATGACCATTGTGGATCCCGATGGGATTGGCATGTGGGGCCACAGCATGGCGGGTAATCTGGTGCTGCGGGCGATGCTGGTGGAACCGGCGGTGAAGGCCGGGGTGATCTGGGCGGGCGCGGTGTACAGCTACGATGACTTTGAAAAGTACGCCATCTCCGATACCTCGTTTGTCCCTCCCACAACCGAGTCGCCGGGGCGGCGGCGCAGCCGGCAAATCTTCGAAACCTACGGGCGACCGGATACCACCGTCCCGTTCTGGCAGTCGGTATCGCTCACGGCCAATATCGAGTATCTCAACAGCCCGGTGCAGCTCCATCACGCGGTAAATGATGATGTCGTAAACGTGGGCTACTCGCGTGATCTGGCCGCCGTATTACAGGCCAGCGGCAAAACGTATGAGTCCTACGAATATGACAGCGGCGGGCACAACATCAGCCCACCCGCTTTCGATCTGGCGATGCGGCGGACGATTGCCTTCTTTAAGGCGCACCTGTGAGGCTGGGATCGGGGCGAACCACACCGGTTCGCCCCGCATTACCATTAACCCGAACGTCCGACCCACGAAAATCTCAGCGGCCCGAACGACACATTCACCTGCTGGTTCACCTCAAGGCGGCTGTCGCTAAAGCGGCAGGTCGTCGTGTAATAGAACGGCGTTTCGTAATACCGCTGCGTCATGACAAAGGTATCGTCCGCCGTCCATACCCCACTGGCGACCAGACACGGGCTGTGTTCGTAGATCGCGGCGGCGCCGGCCTGCCATGCACCGTAGCCGCAGGTGAAGTGATGTTCCCCGCGTGTATTGTGGAGCGTGACCGTACAGCCCGTTTCGGCAAAGTCAAAGGCGATAGACTGAAAGCCGTCAGGATTCGCGTCAATCTGGAAGGTTTTGCCGGATACGCTGGCCGCTACCGGTGAGGCCGCCGCGCCGGCTGGCGGCATGAAAGCCAACTGCGCCAATCGCTGCTTGAGTTCCTCGTGGGCGGCAGCATTGGCTGGCAGGGGGGAGGGCTGCATCGCCGGCAGCAGGTGTTCCCAGACCAGGTTGAGAACCGCCTGCATATCATCCAGGCCGCCGGTGATCGCCAGCACCGCATCCTGCTCCGGCATCACGACGCAGTATTGGCCGAACGCCCCATCTCCCCGGTAAGCGCCATGACGGCAGCGCCAGAACTGGTAGCCGTAACCCTGCTCCCAATCGCTGTCCGGTTGGGTGCCGTTGTTCACCTGGCGCGCGGTGGCTTCCTGCACCCACGCTTCCGACACAAGGCGCTGCCCCTGCCACAGGCCGCCCTGCAGGTACAACTGCCCAAACCGGGCGATGTCCTCCGTTCGAATGTTCAGTCCCCAGCCGCCGAAGTTGATACCCTGGGACGAACTCTCCCACGTCGGCTGTTCGATGCCAAGCGGCTGGAACAAACGCGGCATCAGATAGTCCAGCAGCGTCAGCCCGGTGAGCTTCTGCACGATAGCCGACAGCATGTAACTCGCGCCGCTGTTGTAGGCAAAATGCGTGCCGGGTTCGTGTTCGACCGGCAGCGCCAGGAAACCCTTCACCCAGTTGCCGTCCTCGCGCTCGGCTAGCCGGGCGGTCGTATCTTCATGATGGCCGGTTGCCATCGAAAGCAGATGCCGCACGCGCATCGCGGCCAGCGTCGGGCTGATGTCGGCGGGTACGTCGTCAGGGAAAAAGGATATAACCGGGTCATCTACCGATAACCGGCCTTCCATGACGGCCAGCCCAACGGCGGTAGAAGTAAAACTTTTGCTGAGGGAAAACAGGACGTGCGGGTGTTCCGGCGCGTAAGGTTTCCACCAGCCTTCCGCCACGACGCAGCCATGCCGCACCAGCATGAAACTGTGCATTTCCTGAATCGTCTGCTCCACCGCTGTCAAAAAAGCGAGAATCGAAGCTGACGCAACCCCCTGCGCCTCAGGTGTGCTGCGTGGTAATGAATAGGGCATAAGAACTCCTTTTGAGGTGGGCCTCAGGCCCGGTCAATCGTGCGGGGCAGCCAGCGGGTTCACCCCCGTACCTCACAGAGTTTAAGATGTACTGGCCGGAAATACAACGAACCATTGGGGAGTTGGTCAAACCGGAACACGTTGGCAACGCATGTTTAGTGCTGCGTCCGGCAAGTGTTTCAAGGAACACGATAGGCTTTTGTAGGGGCGCGCCGCCGTGCGCCCCTACGCAGGATAATACAGAGATTTACCGGACGAAGTATTTAGTAACCCGCCGCAACCTTATTATAGGTTAATATAAACCTGAACAACTTCTGAATAACTTTCCCATCATATCTACACGAGTTTGCGGCACAGTAGGCCATGAAGATCAAACGGGGAGATTTTCATGACCGTCAAACGACTCGTTTTCATTCCGTTATTGCTGGGACTGACCCTGCTGACGACGACGCTGGAAGCCGCCCCGGCAGACAGCGCGGTGATGCAGGCCGGCAGCCCCACGTTGCAGCCCTTCTCTGATCTGACCGCTGTGACCGGCGAAACCTCCGCCGCGCTGTCCGCGCTCGGTTCGGTCGCCGCCCGGCGCGTGGCATCGCTGCAATTCCAGACCAGCGGCACCGTGCAGGGGGTCTACGTCCAGGTGGGCGATTACGTGTCGGCAGGTGAAGTGGTGGCCGATCTTGACGCCAGCGACGCCTGGCAGACGTACTATCAGGCGCTGCTCAACCTTGAAAGCGCGCAGCTTTCGCTGGAGGTGCTGCAACAACCGCCTTCCGAAGATGATCTGCGGGTCGCCCGCGCGAATATCACCAGCGCCCAGGCCGCCTACAGTTCGGCGGCTAATCCTGTCAGCGCGGAACAACTGGCGGCAGCGCAGATCAGCTATGAGAATGCGGTATTACAGCAGCAGGCGCTGGAAACCGCCCGCCGCCACATGAACGGCAGCGCGAATGAAATCGCGCAGGCCGAGGCGCAGATCGGCGCGGCCAGCTTCAATACTGAAATTGCCCGGCTTCAGCTTGAAGAACTTCAGACGACCGATAGTTCTTCGGCCTGGTCGGCCTCCATTCGCATCCGGCAGGCGCAGCTTCAGCTTCAGCAGCTTCAGGCCGGGCCAACCACATCAGAACTGGCGAACGCCCAGCTGGCGATTGAGCGCGCACAGGCGACCGTTCAGAACGCCCAGACGGCCTTGCAGCAGATACAGTTGGTCGCGCCGATCTCCGGTTACGTTACCGCCGTGAATATCGCCGCCGGCGATACTGTCTCGACCGGCAGCGCCGCCGTTGTGATCTCGGATTTGTCACAACTGCAAATGACCGTTCCGATCAATGAACTCGATATTAACCAGGTGAAGGAAGGCATGAACGCCACGATTCAACTGGACGCGCTGAACGATCTGGCAATCCCCGGAACGGTGGAGCAGGTCGGCTGGATTGCCAGCACCAGCAGCGATGGCATCGTTACTTACGCGGTGGTCGTCAGCCTGAACACCCCTGATGCTCGCGTGCGGCTGGGGATGACCGGTGAAGCGACTATCGAAACAGGGGGTACAGGCTCATGAATTTATCTACCATGACCGTCGCGGCGGCTGGCGTGCTGGCAATGGGCGGCATTATGCTGATCTGGCGGCTGACCAGCCGCCCGGTATTTTCGCGGATAGTTCGCACGCTGGCGCGTGTGGTGGCGGTGCCGGCGTTTATCGGTATCGCCGGCGTGCTGGCGCTGTCGGACAACCAGGCGCAGGCAACGGCTGTCCCGCAGGCAGCCATTGTGCCGTCGGAGCGCATGACTGTTCAAACCGGCACGCTGATCGTCAGCCTGAATGCAACCGGGTCGCTGGCGGCGGCTGACCAGTCTACGCTGACGTTCAGCAGTATCGCGCCGGTGGCCGAGGTGCTGGTATCCGCCGGTGACCGGGTGCGGGCGGGCGACGTGCTGGCGCGCATCCAGACGACTGCGCTGGACGCGCAGGTACGCAGCGCGGAGCTGAATCTGACTGCCGCCGAAAATACGCTGGCGGCCTTAAAAGAACCGGCCAGCGAACTCGAAATCGAAATCGCTAAAACTCAGGTTGAGGCGGCGCGGGCGTCGTTAAGTTCCGCGTCGTTATCCGGCGCGTCGGAGCAGGACATTGAGATCGCCCGGTTGAAAGTGGAACTCGCCAAAAATTCACTGTATCAGGCGCAGTTGAGCCGGGATGCCGCCGTCGCGCGGGGACAGTACAACCCCAATATGGTGGTGAACGCTTACGCCAACGAAATCAAACAGGATGCCCAGCTTGAACAGAGCGACAACAGCATCACCAGCGCGCAGATCAGCTATGAGGCCACGCTCAATGACGGGCCGGACGCCAGCGCGCTGGCCTCTGGCAATGCGTCGCTCATCAGCGCGCAGGCCAACCTTGACAGCCTGCTGGCCGGCCCCACTGATGCCGAATTGCGTCAGGCCGAAATTTCCGTCGAAACCGCCCGGCTGGCGCTGGAAACCGCGCAGCGTAATCTGACACAGGCCGTACTGGTCGCGCCGTTCGATGGTCTGGTGGCGGCGGTGGATTTTGTAGAAGGTACGCTGTCATCCAGTGGGAGCATCACGCTCATCAATACCAGTGCTTATACCATCACGCTGTCAGTAGATGAAAAGGACATCACGCAGTTAGCGGTCGGCCAGCCGGTCACGCTGCGTGTGCCGGCGCTGGACACGGCTGCCGTAGCAGGTAAGGTCACGCGGATTGATCTGGCGCCGGCGACCTCAGAATCCGGGCAGTTGGTGACGTACAGCGTGCAGGTCACACTCGATACGACTGAGGCGGCGCTGCGCCCCGGCCTGTCGGCTATCGCAACGGTGACACTTAACGAAGTTAAAAATGTGATCGTCGTGCCAAACCGCTTCATAACGGTTGATGCGACCACGCAGCAGGCCACCGTCAAAGTGGAAACGGCGGACGGTGTTTACGAAGATATTCCGGTAACACTTGGCACACGCACGGACAGCGAGAGCGCCGTCACCGACGGCTTAAGCGTCGGGCAGACGCTCGTCATTCTGCCGACGGCCTCCGAAGCCGCCGCGACCGAGGGCGGATTCAATCTGTTCGGTGGGGGCGGGATGCCCGGCGGCGCGATGCCGAGCGGTGGAATGCCATCCGGCGGGCCGCCCAGCGGCGGGATGCCCGGCGGCGGCAGAATGGGCGGAGGGTAATGATGAACAACAACCATCATCAGCCGGATACTCAACCGGTCATTCAGATACAGGGCATTATCAAAACGTATCATCTGGGCGAAATTGAGCTTCAGGTCCTGAGAGGGATTGACCTGACGATCCAGCGCGGTGAGTTTGTCTCGATCATGGGGCCGTCAGGCTCCGGCAAAAGTACGCTGATGAACATCCTCGGCGCGCTCGACCAGCCCACCGCCGGCACATACTATCTCGATGGGACGGATGTTTCGAAGCTGGGCGAACGCGAACTGGCGCGCATCCGTAACAAAAAAATCGGCTTCGTCTTTCAGAACTTCAATCTGCTCAAGCGCACCAGCGCCCTGCGGCAGGTGGAGCTGCCGTTAATGTACGCCGGGGTGCGCGGGCGGGCGCAGAAAGCGCGGGCGGCGCTGGAGGCTGTCGGGCTGGCCGACCGCGTTAACCACCAACCGAGCGAGCTTTCCGGCGGGCAGCAGCAGCGGGTGGCGATTGCGCGGGCGCTGGTGAACGAGCCGTCCCTGATTCTGGCGGACGAACCCACCGGCAACCTGGACAGCCGCAGCGGTAAGGAAGTGATGCAGATTTTCCAGCGGCTGAACCGCGAACAGGGCATCACAACGGTATTCGTGACGCATGACCCCTGGATCGCTCGCCATACCGACCGCGTGATTATGCTGCGCGACGGCAGTATCACCGCTGACCAGCGCATCAAGTCACCGCTGGACGCGGCGACCGCCGAACGTCCGACGGAAGCCGCCGAACTGCATGAAGTGTTGGAAACCGCCTATAACGGTGTCAAGACCGAGGCCGTGTCATGAATGTGCTGGAAACCTTCCGGGTCGCGCTGACGGCTTTGAGCACCAACCGGCTGCGCGCGCTGCTGACAACTCTGGGCATCATGATCGGGGTGGCGTCGGTTGTCAGCCTGGTCAGCCTGGGCGGCAGCCTGCAAACCTATATTCAAAGCCAGTTTGAAAGCCTGGGCGTGGATATTCTGCAAATCAGTTCGGCACGTTTTCGGAATACCTCATCCGGCACGCAGCCGCTGACCACGCAGGACGCTGAAGGGCTGCTGGCCGCCGCCCCGCATGTGAAGCAGGTCGCCTGGACGTACAGTGTGCAGGCGACGGTATGGGCCGGTGAAAACAGCACCAGCCTGTCAGTCCAGGGGGTGACGGCCAACTATGCCGACCTCAACAACTGGCACCCCGGCGCGGGCGGCACGTTCATCACCCAGAGTGATGTGGACGCCAGCGCGCGTGTGGCGCTGCTGGATGCGACGACTGCCGAGGATTTATTCGGTACGGCTAACCCGGTCGGGCAAACGCTGCTGATCGGCGGGCAGGTGTTCACCGTCATCGGTGTGATGGAGGAGCGTTCTACCGGCGGTATGTCCAGCCAGACGGCGCTGATTCCCGTCACGACGGCGCAGACCCGGCTTGCCAACGCGCGCGTTGCCGGGAAAGGCTACCGGGTGAGTTCGATTCAGGCCAAAGCCTCTGCCAGCGATTCGGCTACGGTGACGCTGGCGTCCGACGAAGTGAAAGCCTATCTGATGCAGGCGCATGGTATTACCAATTCGAATGCGGCGGATTTTGATGTGCGAAGTTCCTCGACCATTCTGGACTCGCTGACTTCAACGTTGAGTCTGGTCACGCTGTTTCTGAGCGCGGTGGCCGGGATTTCGCTGCTGGTGGGCGGCATCGGCGTGATGAACATCATGCTGGTGTCCGTGACCGAGCGCACGGGCGAAATCGGGCTGCGAAAGGCTGTTGGCGCGCAGCCCGGCTCGATTCTGTCACAGTTTTTGCTGGAAGCGGTTCTGTTATCCCTGCTGGGGGGCGGGATTGGCATCGCCTTAGGCGGCGTGGTGCTGCTGATCGGTGGCCGGTTAGCGCCCGACCTGCCTATTGCTTTGACGCCGGCGTCCGCTGTGCTGGCGACCGGCATCAGCAGTCTGATCGGCATTCTGTCGGGTGTGTATCCGGCCCAACGGGCGGCCAGCCTGCACCCGATCCAGGCCCTGAGGTTTGAATAATGCTGCTTGATAACCTGCGTCTGTCGCTGCTGGAACTGGTTACTCATAAACTGCGCGCCTTCCTGACGGTGCTGGGCATCACCATCGGCATTGCGGCGGTAGTACTGCTGCTGTCGCTGGGACAGGGGGTGCAGGATTATATAACCGGCCAGTTTGAAAGTCTGGGCACCAATACCATTCGGATTTCGGCCATACCGGGCAGCACCGGTCGGATGGAATCGCTGACGATGGAACTGGCCGACACCCTGCGCGAAACCGACCGCCTGCCGCTGATTGATCTAGTGATGCCGCAGGTGTCCGGCAACTTCTGGGCAGCCTACGCGGACAATGAATTCAGCGTCAGTGTGGAAGGGGTGACGACCGACTACCCGGAAATCGAGGGACGAACGGCTGACCGGGGCCGCTTCTTCACCCAGGCGGAAGTGGACAGCAGCGCGCAGGTGGCCGTAATCGGCCTTACCACCGCCGAAAACCTGTTTGAAACGGCTGACCCGCTGGGCAAGGCGATTCGTATTCGCAGCGTGGTGTTCACCGTGATCGGGGTGCTGAACGAAAGTGGCACATCGGATGATCTGGTGATTATCCCCATCACGGCCTTCAAGGCGCGGCTGAACAACAGCCGCACGACAACCGGCGAATGGGTGGTGAATACCATCCTCGCGCGCGCGGCGGATGTTAATCAGGTGGAGGCGGCCATTGACCAACTGGAACAGGTACTGCGCGAAGAGCGCGGGATTGGCACGGGGGATACGGATAACTTCCGCACTTTTACCGCCTCCACCATCGTCGAGTCGCTCACCAGCACGATCCAGATGATTACGCTGTTCCTCGGCATTGTGGCCGGTATCTCGCTGGTGGTGGGCGGCATCAACGTGATGAATATCATGCTGGTGACCATCACGGAACGCACCCGCGAGATTGGCCTGCGGAAGGCCACCGGCGCGCAGAATGGGGACATCGTGACCCTGTTTCTGATTCAGGCGGTGGTGATGACGCTCATTGGCGGCGCGGTTGGTGTGCTGATCGCAGTTTCTGGCGCGACGCTGGTCACCACGCTGGTTGAGGACTTCACCGTTGTCGTACGGCTGTCCAGCGTGCTGCTGGCGGTCGGCATCTCAGCCATTATTGGCATTTTCTTTGGTGTTTATCCCGCTTCCAGGGCGGCCCGGCTGAACCCGATTGACGCCCTGCGGTATGAGTAGAGTAGGACGCAATATGAATCTCCAATCACTGATGGCTTTTGCTCCGTTTCTCAGTCTGCTGTATCTGGCTTTTGCGCTGCTTCAGGCGCTGCGCCGGCAGCGGCAGGGCTGGGGCGCGGTGGTGCTGGCGCTGATCGCGCTGGCCGCGCCAACAGCCGCGCTGTTCTCCACGCAGGATGCGGCGCTGCGTTCCGACCTGATGAGCGCGTTGGCGCTCAATGCGGTCATCGTGTTTGCGACCAGTCTGGTGATTATGCTGATCGAAAAACGCCGGTCGCAGACCAGCCGTTCCTACGGGATGCTGGGCATTGGCCTGGGTGTGCTGCTGGCGGCGGGAGCCTTTATTTTTCCGTTCGTCTCCAGTTCATCGGCGAGCAGCACGACACCGGCGGCCAGCACCGCCGACAGTGCCGCCTTACCCGGCGCGATGCTCCAGCCCGTGAGCAACATCACCGCGAATACGGCGGCTGAAACCACCGCCGTAGCCGCTGTGCTGGCCGAACACACCGGTTTAAGCAGCGACGCGCTGCTGGCGGAAGTGCAGTCGGGCAGCACGATTGCCCGGTTAGTGGCGGCGTATGGTGGTAATCTGGAGGCCGTCATTAGCGCCATCGCCGGCGCGCTGGATGAACTGCGAGGGCAGGACGGGATGCCAGCGCAGATGCTCGCCAATCTGGGCACGGACTCAACGGCGACTGCCACTCAGTTTGTCAACGGCGAGCTGGACAGCCGCGCGCAGCAGTTTCTGCTCATGATGCTGGTGGGTGGCAGCAGCGGCTTTATGCCGGGCGGCCAGCCCCGGACGCAGGATGGCACGCCGAACGCTCCCGGCGGTTTTATGCCGCCAGCGGGAGATGGCACGCCAAACGCGCCAGGTGGTTTCATGCCGCCGGCGGGCGGCGATCCGGGAAATGCAAACCAGACGGTCATCGAGCCGACCGTCCAGCCGTCTGAGGTTTCGGCAGCGGCGACTGCCGTCACCATTCGCCCGACGCTTATCGTTTTTCCAACGGCCAGCCCTACGCCGGTGGCGACCGAAACCCCGACTGCAACGGTGGAGGCCGCCGCAAGCTGTAACCTCACCATCAACTACAACCTGAATCTGCGCGCCGCGCCGAACACGGACAGCGCGGTGCTGCTGTCCATTCCCTACGGCAGCACCGTTCTCGCCAGCCGTCGTAATGCCGGGGGCTGGTATCAGGTCACGTATTCAGGGCAGACAGGCTGGGTCAGCGGCGATTACGTAACACCGGCGTCCGGCTGTGCCGCGCTGCCAGAAGCGCCGTAATCATAAAGACGATACACGACCAGGCGGCAGCGCGCCGCCATGAATCCCAGGTCATCCGAACCCGACAGCGGGTTCTACCATCAGGCTATGAGAGACAGGATACATGCCATGAACCATCACCAAAACCATTCGCTCCGGTTTAATGGGTCACTGTGGTGCAATCTCGAAATTGCCCGGCGCCGCCTCGACCAGATTTACATTCAGAGTGTTGAACCACTCGGCCTGACCGTCATTGAGTGGTATATCCTGCAAGCCCTGTACGAACAGGACGGGATCCACGCTTCCGAACTGGCACACGCCGTTGGCCGGGCGGCCACCTCGTTTACGCCCACGCTCGACCGGCTTCAGGAAAAAGGGCTGATTTTGCGCCAGCCCGACCGGTCTGACCGGCGGGCGGTGCATATTTTCCTGACCGAAAAGGGCTGGGAACTGTACCATCAGGTGCTTGAAACGGAGCGTCAGATTCAACAAAAGCTGGGCAGTCTGTTCGAGCGCACCGACTACATGACCTTCCTCCACGTTCTGACGCAGCTTCAGGGCAGCATGGCTGAATCCACATCCCGGTGAGTTCCGGGCTGTCAGGTGTCGGGCAGTGGGTGCGATACGAAAGAATGGCAACCATGAAAACCATCCTCATCGTTGACGACAAACTGAGTGTTCAACGGCTGATTGCGGATTACCTGATGGAGAAAGGGTATCGCACCGCGACGGCCAGCAATGGCCGTGAGGCGCTGTTTGTAGCGCGCCATGAAAACCCCGATCTGATCCTGCTGGATATCATGATGCCGGAGATGGACGGCTACGAGTTCATGCGCTATTTCCGCAAGGAGCGCAGCACCCCGGTGATTATGCTGACAGCGAAAATGGAAGAAACGGATAAGGTGATCGGGCTGGAACTGGGCGCGGACGATTATGTGACCAAGCCGTTTGGTATGGCCGAACTGACGGCGCGCATCCGGGCCGTGCTGCGGCGTGTCAGCGAGGAAGCGTCCGCGCCCAAAGTGCTGCGTGTGGGCGATGTGGTGCTGGACAAAACCACCCGGCTGGTTAAGGCTGGCACGCGGGTGGTGGAGTTAACGCCGTCCGAGTTTGATCTGCTGGCGATCATGATGGCCGCGCCCGGCCAGGTATTTTCCCGCGCCGATCTGCTGGAACGCCTGAAGGGGAGCATGTTCGAAAACGTGGAGCGAACGGTAGATGTGCATATCCGTAACCTGCGCGCCAAGCTCGAACCCGACCCCGGCCAGCCGCGTTATGTCCTGACTGTGTTCGGTGTCGGCTATCGTTTTAATCATCAACTGGACGACAGCGACGGGTGATTGATACCCTCACACTGACCGGTGACCGCAGGCGAAGCAAAATCTCCCTTCTCGGATGGAGAAGGGAGATGGTGGAGGAAAAGGGAGAGAAACGCCAGAGGATTTAACCGGCGGCGAAGGTTTCGTTCGCCCAGGTGAAGCTGTATACCTTCCCTTCTGCATCCGGCGGGGCCGTCACCCAGAAGTAGCCGGATGAATAGTGCAGGCTGTAGCCGCCGGCGGCAACGGTTTCGACCTCACCGCTGATCAGGCTTTGCAGCGCCGTCAGGTCAGCGGCCAGCACCAGATGCCCCTGGTTGGTTTCCGGGTCAATTGCCAGCAGTTCGATGCCATCCGGCACCTCCTGAACAGTGGCGTCGTCATTAACGACGCTGTGATAGGTGTAATAGATGGCTACCGGCGCGGCGACATCAAATTTGTTGAGCCGTGTGTCCTCGATGACCAGCACCCGCCCGTAATCTTCGGTATCCACCCAGGCGAAATCCTGAGCGAAGGCGACCGTTACCGCATTCAGGGAGAAAGCTGCCACCGCCAGCAGCCCAACCAGCTTCTTCTTCGACATGATGTTACTCCTTGTTACGTAGATCAGTCAGGCAGTTCATCTGCCTGAACGGTATAATCGCAGATCGGCGTGCAGAAGCCGTTAAGAACCTGTGTAATTTGTATTCAATCCAGCCGGGGTAAAATGAACTAACGATTGGATGGGATTGTTGAAAAGTCTCAGGAATGAATGCCAGCCCTCAACACGATGTGACCAGGAAACTCAATCTCTGGAGCCGGTTCTGGATCTTTGCCGGTCGCGTGCCGTTCAGCCAGAAGATTATCGGGATTGTCGTTGCCCCGCTGCTCATTCTGGGTTTCACGATGGCCTGGTGGGTCAGCAGCGAGTTAGGGGGGTGGCTTTCATACCTGCTGAGTGAAGAACGGGTTGAGCAGGCCATGCTGGTCGGAATGCGCGGCGTATTCATCATCACCGTGTTCGCGGCCTTCGCCGGGCTGGTGATTGCCTCGCTGCTGATCTGGGTGCTGACCCGTCCGATTCTGCATATCACCCGTGTGGCGCGGCAGGTCGAAAAAGGGGATCTGTCGCTGCGCGCGCCGGTGTGGGCGAAAGACGAAATCGGCGAACTGGGCAGCACCTTCAACGCCATGATCGAGAGCCTGTCCCGTTCCCGCGCCGAACTGGAAGCATCGAATGACCAGCTTCGCCGGCGCAATCGGGAACTGGCGGCGCTGTTTGAACTGGCGCAGATGGCAAACCGGTATACCACAACGGGCAGGATTATGGAGTACGGTCTGGAACAGGTGCTTGCCATCAGTGGGGCAGAGGCGGGTATGATGGTGCTGCTGAACAGCAGCGCGGAGCGGGTGGTTAGCGCGCACCGGAATATGCCCCCGGAGCTGCTCGATACCACGAGTGCTGCCAGCCCGCTTACCGATCTGATCACACAGGTGACGACAACCGGGGAACCGGTGCTGATCATGGACATGGTGGCTGCACCTGCCCAACTGGCGGCGGTCTGCCGGGCAGCGGGATATTCCAGTTATGTCTGTCTGCCGATTGGCACCCGGAGCAAAGTGCTGGGTGTGCTGAATGTATTATGTACCGGGCGCGCGTGCCTGGACGCGGAACGGCACACGCTGCTGATGACGGTGTGCAGCCAGTTGGGCATCGCCATCGAAAACAGCCGCCTGTGGGAAGAACTGCAACATAAAGAACGCGTGCGGGCGCAGTTACTCAGCAAAGTGGTATCGGCGCAGGAGGAGGAGCGCCGCCGCATCAGCCGTGAGCTGCATGACGAAACCGGACAGTCGCTCACCTCGCTGCTTGTCCAGTTGAAGGTGCTCGAACGCACCGGCGACATCGAAACGATGCGGCAGCGTGTTCGTGATCTGCGCGACCTGACGGCGCAAACCCTGGAAGAAGTCCGCCGCCTGTCGCTTGATCTGCGCCCGGCGGCGCTGGATGATCTGGGACTGGTGGCCGCCCTGGACTGGTTCGTCAGCGAATACAGCCGCAAGGTGGGCATCAGGACTGATTTTCAGGCGCAGGACATGGACGACGTGCGTTTGCCCCACGAAGCCGAAGCGACCGTGTACCGCGTCGTCCAGGAAGCCCTGTCCAATATCGCCCGCCATTCGCGGGCCACCCAGGTCTGGGTCGAAATCCGGCGCGAGGGTGAGCTGGTAGAGGTCTGCGTCCGGGACAACGGCCAGGGGTTTAATCTGGAAGAAACGTTACAATCAACCGGTCGCGGCTTAGGGCTGCTGGGGATGCAGGAACGGATGGCGTTGATTGGTGGGACGCTGCGGCTCACATCCAGTGCGGGCGAGGGAACGCGCGTTTATGCTCAGGTAAAGCTGGCACAGGAGCGCCTGTTGTGATGGAAAAAATAAATATTCTGCTGGCCGATGACCATGCGGTGCTGCGCGCCGGCCTGCGGGCTTTGCTGAACGCCGAACCGGATATGAGTGTTGTGGGCGAAGCCGGCGACGGCGACAGCGCGATCCGCCAGGTTAAAAATTTGTCCCCGGATGTGGTGGTGCTGGACTTATCCATGCCCGGTATGAACGGTCTGGATGTCCTGGAACATATTACCGCCGTTTATTTTGATACAAAGGTGCTGGTGCTGACGATGCACACCGAAAAACAGTACATCGTGCGGGTGATCGAAGCGGGCGGCGCCGGCTATGTCCTCAAAAGCGCGGCTGATCGTGATCTGGTGGATGCAATCCGGCAGGTCCACCGGGGCAAGACATATCTTTACCCGGAAGCGGCGCAGGTGCTGCTTGACCACTACCGGCAGCAGGCCAGCCGGTCGGCAGCGCCGCAGGATGAACTGGATAGCCTGAGCGAGCGCGAACGCGAGGTGCTGACCTTAACCGCCCAGGGTTACAGCAGCCGTGAGATCGGTGAAAAACTGATCATCAGCCCCAAAACCGTAGATACCTACCGCCAGCGGCTGATGGAAAAACTGGAACTGCATAACCGGGTGGCGCTGGTGCAGTACGCACTGCGTAAAGGTCTGCTGGATATTGAAGCATGAGTCGCGGTCATAATGAGCCAGCCCAGAAAATCACCGGATAAATCCCGCTTCTTCACCGTCAGAATCCGGCGGAAACCGCTGTACGAATGGCTATTATGGGGTCTGTGGCTGCTGGTGCTGGTTGTGCTGCTGGAATTTACGCTGGCAAGCCGCCGCGAATATGAATGGCAGGCGGCGACACTTGCGGGTGCGCTGTTGCTGATTTTACTGCTGGGCGGTGTGGTAGCGGGTGTGATCCGGCGGATAGAAGCCGAAGAACAGGATAAATATCACTAGACCGCAGCCTGTGTGATTCCTGAAACTGGTTGTTAACCAGTGTTGGAATGATGGCTGAGCGGGGATGCAGGCGCGTGAGTGACGAACACCAGATCAACCGGCGTGATTTTTTAAAGAATGCTGCCGCCGCCGGCGCAGTGGTGGGCGCTGCCGGGGCGGGGGCGCTGGTGCTGGCCGGCGAAACGCTGGGAGCAGCAACCGCCGGTGATGTGTACAAACGTCCCTGGTGGGTGCGGCAGGTGGATGAACCCACCACCGGCGTGAACTGGGAGGCCGTCCAGCGCGTGAATGCCCGAACGAATATCCTGATCGGAGAAGGCTGGCGCCATCTGGTTGGTACGGACGAGGCGGCGCGAATGCAGCAGATTACAGCGGAGAACGAGCAGCAGCGAATTCTGAACGCTGTATCCGGTTACACCTTGAAGGATTACGCGCTGGACGCGGCCTTTACTGCCGGACAGCACACCATGCATCGCAGTTTTCTCGGCTCGCAGCAGGCGAAAACGCCCGAAGAACGCGGCGTCCCGCGCTGGAGTGGAACGCCGGCAGTGGCCGCGCAGATCATCAAGGTGGCGATGCGGCACATGGGCGCGGCCAGCGTCGGTATTGTCCATCTGGATGAGCGCACCCGCAGGCTGATTTACAGTGTTGACCCGGATGGCAAAGAACTGGTGTTTGAGGATGTCCCCACTGCTTATGAGGATGAGTCCCGCCGGGTGATTCCGAACCGCGCCGAATGGGTGATTGTATACGCCGTCCAGATGTCCACCGAAACGATGAAACGCGCGCCGACAAAACTCGCGGAAATGACGACCGAATTGAGCTACCTGCGCGGCCTGACGATCCAGAACAGTTTGCAGGAATTTCTGCGCGGGTTGGGTTATCAGGGATTGGGTGAGGCGACCCTGAACGGGCTGGGTATTGCCCCGGCGTTGGCCGTCATGGGCGGGCTGGGCGAACTATCGCGCCAGAACCGGGTCATCACGCCGGAGTACGGGCCGATGGTGCGCCTGTTCAAGCTCATCACCGATCTGCCGTTAGCGCCTGATCGCCCGATAGATGCCGGGATCGCGCGGTTCTGACGCACCTGCAAAATGTGCGCTGAAGCCTGCCCTCCTGGCGCGTTAAGTTTTGACACTGAACACGGTTGGACTCCGGTTGGCTCGTGGAATCAGGCCGGCCATCAGGAGTGGTTTGAGGACTCGCGTAAATGCCGCACCTACTGGCACGAGAAGGCCGGGACGAACTGCGGCATCTGTTTTTCGGTGTGTCCGTTTTCCAAAATGGGCAAAAGTTTTGTTCACCGGCTGATTCAGATGCAGATCGCCACCGTACCGGCTGCCGATGATCTGACACGTAACCTGGATGATGCCTTTGGCTACGGTGTGCAAAAAGACCCGGAAACCTGGTGGCAGCTAGACCTGCCCGAAATGGGGATTGATACACATAAAGGTCAATAGGCTGCCGGGTGCCGTTCAGGTCGCAGCGATTAAGCCGGCTTCCATCGAAAT
>JARKOK010000178.1 GCA_029975765.1 Aggregatilineales bacterium | reverse complement strand
ATCACGAATCACCGGTCGCGGCGGGGTTTTCACCACCCGCCCCTCATGCCGGTAGGCGAGTCCCTGGATTTTGTACAGTTCGGAATCGTTCTTTCCACCCTCTCTATGCAATGGAGAGGGGGTTAGGGGGTGAGGATTTTCTAAATACCCGATCAACTCCCCCAGCGTTTCCTCACCTTCGCCGACCAGCACGAAATCCGCGCCGCGTTCCAGATACCTGTCGGCGTGGTCGGTCATATCCGCGCCGCAGGTAATCACAATGCAGCCGCGCGCCTTCGCCATGCCGATCATCTCAAACGCCGCCTCGCGCATCCGCAGCAGCGACATCTTGCTGAGATAATTGAAGTTGTCCTCAAACAAGATTGCGTATTTCGGCTGATGGCTGTCCAGCGCCGCCGCCCATTCGTGCGTGCCCTCGCTCAACATCGCGTCGAACAGCGCGACACGGTGGCCTTTTTCGCGCAGAGTGCTGGCTGCGTACAGCGTGCCCAGCGGCGGATAGGGCTGCATGGCCGCCCATAACTTGGGGTCAAACCGCAGATAGTACGACTGGCCGAATAATACAGCTACCATCGTTCACTCCAATAAATCAAAAACCTAACGCAAAGAGCGCAAAGGGGCAAAGACGCGAGGGCTAATCATTGATTCTTTGCGTTCTTTGTGTCTTTGCGTTGAAAAATCTGGTATTTCCGCTTCGGTAACACGTCCACTTCCAGCCCTGGCTCTTTTAAGCTGCATTGGTGTATACGCCGCGCCAGATCAAGATGGATGCGTTTGGGCACGCCGTCCAGCGTCGCGTCTACCGTTTCGATGTGCGGGAACTTCATCATTACGTCCGGGTCGCCGATTTGGGGGATGCTACCTTTTACAACTAATTCATAGGATGAACGACGAATGGCTGTACCCTTTCTGGTTACATTGAAATCAGCATATTGATTGGGAGAAAGTTTTGGCGCAGCCAGACCGATAATCTTTGCTGGCTCAATTGTTAACCAGTCAAAACCACCCAAACCAGCCGGTCCAGCAATTAAGTCTTCTCCCAGCAAATCGCCATGCAACTCATCATCGCTTGTTAGGCGGGAGTCGCTACCTAGAGCAACACAACCACCAGCGGCTAACCACCGTTTAACGGTTGCTACGCTCCCCCAAATAGAACCCAAAAGAAAGAAATTAGTCGTTGGACACCACACCAACCCCCGTACTCGTGAAGCGGCGTCGGCTATATCCTCATCCGTCATCCCCACACCATGCACAATGACCGTATTCGACCCGACGCATCCCAGCGCCTTCAATCGCTGGTATTCGCCTGCCGCTATGTCGTCCGTACCTTCCGCCAGATGGATAAACCAGGGCCAATCTTTCGGCGTGGCGCGGTAGGAACGTACCACTTCCTCATCGGTACTGAAGTGTAGCGAGTGCGCCCAGCCGTAATTTCGTAAAACGCGCACCGGGAAATCCTTGCGCCATAGTTCCTTATGCGGCGGGTTGTGGTGGACGACCGTCGTCGCGCCGCACAGCAGGTTTTTGAGGCCGCCGATGAACAGCTTATCCCACAGTGGATAGGCGCGCAGCGATTGGTACGGCTCCGTGTCCAGCCGGGCGTTCATGTCCTCGCCCCACTGGTGCGCGTTGTCGTACCGGTCGCGGAATTTGCTGCGCGGGTAGTGGTTCAGTTCCAGATGATCATGGGCGTTAATCAGGCCGGGGAAAAGGGTGTAGCCGTCGAGATCAACCGCCAGCGCGCCGTTGGCCGGTTTATCCAGCACCACGTCCGACGTATACAGATCGCGCTGCTCCGCCTTCCGACCAATCCAGATATTCGCGCCTCGGATCGTTAACGGCTGGACTGCCATCATCACCTGATTTCTTTCAACAGGGACACGGCAGCGCCACGTCCCTACAGCGTCGCCGGGGGTTAAAACCGCCCGGCTGAGTGAAAAAAGCCCGCTAAAGGGGCTAAAATTGCCTCTTTGCCTGTTCAATTCTTGCTACAGCGTTTAAGGTCATTAACGTCTATTTAGCAGAGACCCCTCTAATGACTAACGACTAAAGACTGTAGACTGCTTTCTGGCGACTGGAAACTGGTAACTGGCAACTATCTAAAAACTATATCCGGCAGATACGCCCGCACGATAAAAGCGGACTCAAACTGGCGTGCCTGTTCAGGCTGTGGATACAGAGCTTCGACCGCCGCCTGCATCGCCGCCGCGCCGCGCTCGATCTCATCATCCGTCAGCCGCCACAGCGACGACCACAAACGCTGGCGCGCACCTTCCAGCACATCGAGCGGTGAGCGTTCAACAATATAGGTGTGGTACTGTTCCTCGCTGACCGGCTGCCAGCCTTCATCCTCCAGAAAAGTGGGGGTCTCTCGCCACTGCGCGCCCACATCCGGCGGACGTGATGGCAGCGCCGCATTCCAGGCATCCCACAGGGATTGATAGCCTTCATCGCGCTTCGACCAGCCGTGTACCAGCGGCGCGCCGGGTTTGAGCACCCGCCCCAGTTCACGCAGCACATCGCGCCAGCCGGGTATCAGGTGAAAGACGTGGACAGCCACCGCCGCGTCAAAGGTGTTATCAGGGAACGGCAGGCGTGTGGCGTCCCCTTCCACCACATAAATCGGTTCGCCATTTTGTTTGGCGCGCAGCCGTTCCAGCATCCCGCGCGAAAGATCAATCCCGTAATACGCGCTCAGGTGCGGGGCAACCGGCAGCGCGATGCGCCCCGTACCGATACCAATTTCCAGCACGCGGCTGGACGCGGACAGGCTGCCCACCCGGGCAATCAGCGCGCCAACCGCCGCCTCTTCTCCCGGCGGAAAACCCCGCGTCTGGTCGTAATAGTCAACGGCGCGGTCAAATTTCACGGACTCGTTCGGCATGTTGTTTCCTCAGTTTCCAGTTGCCGGTTTCGAGAGAAAGACAAATATATGGTGTTTTCATCCAGAATCAGAACGCCTACTGCCATCTTTTCCACTCATCCCTTCAATCTGGCAACTGGTGACTGGCAACTAATCGTACTTCTTGTTCAGCGTCGGCGCGCTGCGGTTCACCACGTCTTCGCCCAGTTTGTCCACCAGTTTCTTCCGCAGCTTCGGCGTTTCTTCCGCCCACTTGTCCTGAAGCTGCTCTTTACTGGCGCGGCGGCTGTCCCCGGCCAGCGTCAGCATCCCCTGCGCGAACGTCGGCGCCGCCAGAATAACCCGTTTCACCTCAGTGGCGGCACAGGCCGGGCAGGCCGGCGCCGGGTCGTTGAACCCGTGCCGCGCCGTGAACCGGTGGCCGCATACCTCGCAGCGATAGTCATAGAGAGGCATTGTTCCACTTCCTGTTCCATACAGGTTTAAAACCCGCCCTTACGTCGTTCCTACGCATTGTAGCATATCCTGATCGCTGTCAGGGTTCGCCACCTTTTGTGTTAAAATTCGCAATATGTTGTCATTACAGGAAATCATTCTCCTCGTCATCATCCTCGCGGCACTGGCGCTGATTATTTCTAACCGCCTGCGCGCTGATCTGGTGGCACTGCTGGTGCTGCTGGCGCTGGCGTTTACCGGCCTGGTGACAGCGCAGGAAGCGGTGTCCGGTTTCAGCCGGTCGGCAGTCATTACGATTATCGGCCTGTTTGTCATCACGCAGGGGTTGGAAAACACCGGTGTCGTTCAGTGGACAGCGAACCGCCTGCGCGCCATCGGCGGCGGTTCGGAAACCCGGCTGGTGCTGCTGTTCATGGCAACCGGCGCGCTGCTGTCGCTGATTATGAACAACATCGCGGCAGGTGCGGTGCTGCTCCCGGCAGCAATTCAGGTCAGCCGGGACTCCGGCGTGCGCACGTCCAAAGTGCTGATTCCCCTGTCGTTTGGCACACTGGTCGGCGGTATGGCGACTTACTTCACCACCGCGAACATTATCCTCGGTACGATCCTCACCGATCAGGGACAGGTCGGCCTGGATATGCTGGATTTTCTGCCGACCGGCGGCGTGATCGTCCTGCTGAGTCTGCTGTACATGGCAACGCTCGGTCGCCGCCTGCTGCCGGATCGTGAGTCCGTCGGGCAGAATGTCAGCCCACACAGCCTGTCACGCAGCCTGTCGGAAACTTACCATCTGGAGGAGCGCCTGTGGGAAGTTGAAGTGCCGCCGGGGTCACGGCTGGTTCATGCCACACTCCAGGACAGCCACATCGGGGAACTGCTTGGCATCACGGTTGTCGCCATCTGGCACGGCGGCCATGCCATCCTCGCGCCTGTACCAACGCAGCGCATCCACGCCGGGGATTATCTGCTGGTGCTGGGACGCGAAGACCGCGTCACCCGGCTGGCCGAGTGGGGATTAATCGTCGGGCGGCAGCACGCCAACAACGGACGGCATTATTACGCGGTTGATCTGACCGAAGTCGTCATCCCGCCGCGTTCCGCCGCCATCGGTAAAACGTTGATTGACCTGCGTTTTCGTAACAAATATGGCCTGACCAGCGTTGCCCTGTGGCGCGAGGGCCGCAGCTACCGCACCGATGTCGGCACGTTCCCGCTCGAAGTTGGGGACGCGCTGCTGATGGTCGGGCCGGCCAATCGCATCAAATCACTGGCGCAGGAACGCGATTACATGGTGCTGCAAAGCAGCCACATCCACCAGCCGCCCCGCCCGGAAAAAGCGGGTTGGGCGCTGCTGATCACGGCGCTGGTGCTGCTGGCCGCGATCTTCACCACGTTCTCGCTGGCCGAAGTCATGCTGGCGGGGGCGGCGGCCATGATGCTCACCGGCTGCGTCAATGTGGACGATGCCTACCGGGGCATCGAGTGGCGCGTAGTATTTCTGATCGCCGGGATGCTGCCGCTCAGTATCGCGCTGACCAACACCGGCCTCGCAGCCCGCCTGGGGGATATTGTAAGCAGCCTCGCACCGTTTGGGCCGGTCATCCTGATTGCCACCCTGTTCACGCTGACGATGCTCATCACGCAGGTGATCGGCGGGCAGGTAAGCGCGCTGCTCATCGGGCCGGTGGCCGTCAGCGCCGCGCTGCAGGCCGGGGTTAACCCGCAGGCCGCCGCCGTCGCCGTTGCGATTGCCTGCTCAACCGCCTTCCTCACGCCGATAGCGCACCCGGTTAACGTGCTGATGATGGGGCCGGGCGGTTATACCTTTACCGATTTCTTTAAAGTCGGGCTGGGGCTGACACTCGTTACGTTTGTCGGGCTGCTGCTGGGGCTGGCGCTGTTCTGGAGCATATAAATAGACCATGAAAGTTCTCGCGGCGATACAAAAGCAGCGAGCGCAGACCGTATCGGCAGAACGCCGCCCCGTTTAAACAAAAAACCGCCCCTCTGTGATGAGGGGCGGCGGTTGAGTTTTACTGATCCAGTGTCCCGGCCAGCAAACCCATTGGCAGCGGCGCGGGGCGCTCGACTGTGCTTTGGATCTGGACGTGCGTCCCGCTGCTGGACGCATCGTAAATGCTTTCCATGATGTCCAGCACATGATGCGCCAGTTGGCCGCTGGCACGGTGCGGGCGGCCACACAGCAGCGCGTAGGCCATGTCCGCCGGGCCAATGCCGCGCCCGACACTGGCGCTGTGTGTCAGCGGCACGTCGTTCCACTCGTCCGAACCAGCACGGCGAATCCGCACTGGCCCGCCAAACATGTTCGGGTCGGGCACACTCAGCGTACCTTCCGAGCCGTAAATCTCGATGCGTGGAAGCTGCGCCGCCCACACATCGAAGCTCATAACCAGCGTTGCCACTGGCCCGCTCTCGAAGTCCAGCACCCCGGCGACATGCGTCGGCACATCCACGCTGATGCGGTGGCCGAACAGCGCCTGACTGGTAGCGATGCGCTCCGGGAACGACGCCCGCGCCGAGCCGGTTACGCGGCGCACCGGCCCCAGCAGGCTGACCAGCGCCGTCAGATAATACGGCCCCATGTCGAACAATGGGCCGCCGCCGAACTTGTAGAAGAATTCAGGGTTCGGATGCCACGACTCCGGCCCATGACTCATCATGAAGGCGGTCGCCGCTACCGGCTGACCGATCCAGCCATCGTCAATCAGCTTGCGGCACGTCTGCAACCCGCCACCCATGAACGTGTCCGGCGCGCCGCCCACCAGCACACCTTTGGCCGCCGCCGCGTCCAGAATACGCCGCCCATCCTCCCGTTTAAGCGCGAATGGCTTTTCGGCATGAACATTTTTGCCGGCGGCAATCGCGTCCAGATTGGTCTGAAGGTGCGCCTGCGGCACGGTCAGGTTGACGACGATCTGCACATCGGGATCGGCCAGCAGTTCTTCCGGTGAATACGCCTTCGGCACGCCGAATTCATCAGCGCGGGCGCGGGCGCGGCTGACATCCAGATCAGCGCAGGCGACTACTTCCAGCACGTTAAACGAACGGCAGCCCTTAATGTACTGCGGGAAGATATTACCGCAGCCCAGAATCCCAACTTTCACTTTAGCGTCCATGTGCATAACCTTTCCCGGTCAGATAAACACAGCTTTTCCGCACGGCTTCCAGCATATCGGTCGCGCAGCGGTCGAGTTCCACGATGAACCACTCTGCCGTCCCCTGTGATGCTTCGACTATTGCCGGCCAGTCCATCACGCCATCACCCACCGCGACCATCGGCTGCTCTTTGTTTTCCGCCGGGCCGTCCTTGATGTGCAGCAGCGGCGCGCGGCTGCCAAGCTGCCGCACGACTGCCGCCGGGTCGGGGCCGCCCACCTTCACCCAGTAGGTGTCCACTTCGAACTTCACCGTCGGGTTCAGGCCGTCGAGCATGGTTTTATAAGGGTAGCGGCCATCAGTCAGTTGATATTCAAACCAGTGATTGTGGTAGAACAGAGTCAGGCCGTTCTCCCGCGCTACCGCGTCGGCTTCATTCAGCCGGTCACACACCCGCTGAATGCTCTCCACTGTCTGAAATTCCTCCGGCGGCAGCCAGGGGCAGACGATACGCTTGCAGTTCAGCGCCGCCAGATTATCCAGCACGGCATTCTTTTTGTCACCCAGGGGCAGATCGCTGTGGGCGGCGACCACTTCCAACCCCAGGTCGCGGAACAGCGGCGCGGCTTCCGCCGTTGGTACGCCGCCAAATGTTTCCACGCCCAGATAACCCATCGCGGCTACCTGGCGAATCACATCGGCAAATTTTCCTCCCGCCCAGGTATCGCGGAGCGAGTATAGTTGTATGGCAATTGGTACAGACATAAGAATCCTTTGTATTTAGTTGCGGAACGAACGAGGCAGCGGCTCATATGACAAAACCGCCACGTTGAGTTTACCGCTATTTGGGAGCGTTCCCAAGTGATGGATGTCATCATTCCATCAGATCACCCCTGCGCTTGCCGAATGGCGGCAGTTTTGTTAAAAAGAGAACATGAGATGAAATGTATTCTGTAGGGGAGGGTCTGAGACCCTCCCCTACGAACTTTTATTATGTTTGAGGAGTAACCCTATGCCCATTCCCCCACTGGCTGGAGTTTGTACTTATCCCGACGCGGCGCGCCTCGGCCTCGGTATTGACGAAACGGTAACACGGCTGGTGCGTTACGCCTGGATTGAAAAACGGATGATGGAAACGGCGCTGTACTGGCTGAATCCCACGCCGGAGTGGGAAGTGAAGGAAGCCCTCAGCCTGCACGCCTATCTCGCCGCCGACCACGCCCGGCAGTTCCGTGAACGAGTCAGCGAAATGCGGAATCCGCCGCCGAACATGAACGTTTCGCCCGATGACCGGCTGGATCGTTTTATTGATGAGGTGCTGGCCTCCACCTCCACGCTGGATAAGCTGACGGCTCTCTACGGCGTGCTCAAGCCCGCGCTGCTGGCCGCCTACCGCGAACATTACGAGGCCGCGAATCCGCTGGTGGACTACCCCACCCGCCGCATTTTGCGGATGCTCCTCATCGAGGAAGAAGAAGCCGTCGTCTGGGGGCAGCAGGCACTGGCCGCCGTCGCGGATTCGCCGGAAGCGCAGGCGCAGGCCGCCGCGTGGCGCGCGCACCTGGCCGTCTATCTCGCAGCGGCGGGCGGCGTGACCGGCGAAGCGGAATTTTCAGGCGATCTGCCAGCATCCAGGGCGAGCGAGTCATTTACGCCGGATTATTTCCCGCGCCGCGACGGGCGTTTTGTCGGCCAGTGGAACTTTGTCTTTCCGCCGCACGAGGTCGCCCGCACCGACGGCGTGCCGGCAGATGAAAAAGTGCTGGCGCTGATGTGTAAGCGCACGCTGGAAATGGACGTACCGGAAGCGATGGCACGTATGATCGCCGAAGCCAAAGGCCAGCCCTGGAACTTCTACGTGGATATGTGCCGCCAGTTGTGGGATGAAGCCCGCCACGCCATGATGGGGTCGGTGTATTTCGAGGCGCATGGCATAGACTGGAAACGTGAGATTCCGCTGCATCCCGGTTTCGCCATCCGGCTCAACCAGCATCTCAGCCCGATTGAAGCGCACGCGGTACTGTACGCCATCGAACAAAGCCTGATGCCCGCTACCACCGGGAAAAAATATGAATGGGTAACGGCGGACGAAGCCGGCGACCCGCTGGCGAAACTGTTTCAGGATTTTGACTGGGCTGACGAAGTGCTGCATGTGAACATCGGGCGCGAATGGGGGCTGGCGACCGCCGGCATGAATCGTGAAACCTTCCAGGCGCTCGGCCACCAGAAGGCGGTCGAGTCCGAAGCGGCCTTAGCCCGGTATACCGACCGCGCGCCGCAGGTGAACTGGTGGCCGGACTTCGTGCAGCGCGTGCTGGGCAGGCCGTCCGCCGTCGCCGGTGAGACGTTTGGCACCAGCGATCCGGTATACAAACGTTAAGGCAAAATGTACCAACCGCAGGGACGGATTGTTCAACCCGTCCCCACAGATACCACTCAAAAAAGGGCTGTCAGCCAAAGATTTTGTTAAATCCCACTAAATATACCTGACAGTCTTCATGTGCAATTTCAGATTTCCATGCCATAATGCACGATATATTCATTGTTTCCAAAGTCCGGGAATAGTTTTTTATGCGTGATTTTTCGTTG